>NZ_JACJSN010000014.1:0-131809 GCF_014698135.1 Limnothrix sp. FACHB-881 | reverse complement strand
GGAGAAGGTTTGGTGGCAAGCTGGACAAAGATAGCGCTGATGTCCATTGGGCATCCTGCCGTGTTTATGGGCTTTGCTGTGACCGCACAGAGGGCATTCCATGGCGTGAACCTTCATCCATCAGTCTCTCTACTCTATCAATCCCACATTAGATTGACGTACGACCTGATGTTTTTTGGATTACACCCGATCGCCCTGATCCCCGCCCCTTCATTACAACCGATCGCCCTATGCAATCTCCCGATTCGATCAGTGAAAATGCGTCAAATTCCGAAAAGGCAGCGCTTGGCTCGCTTGAACGAGTCGATAATGGCAGTTTATCGGATCAAGGCTACGAAAAACTACGATTAACGCTCGAATGCTTTGAATTGCGCTTGCAAGCGGCAACCCAGCCTCCGGCGGATCTGAATGAAGTGCTGGCCGATCTGCGGGTGGCAGTGACGGGGCTGGCGGAGGGCAGCGGCCTGGAGCAATCACTGCAAGTGGAAATTTACAAACAGTTACGTTTGCTGGAAACGGATTGGGCATTTTTGCGAATGGCTCGTCAACCAGCGACCTTTGCCCAGCGGCGATCGACCATGCAAGAGCGACTCAAGCTGTTGCAGAGCTATTGCGCCCATGGCCAAACCCTGGCGGCGGGCGAAGGGGCGATCGCGCCAGATTAGGGGCAAATGTAAAGATCAGGGGCAATAAACGCGGAGGTGACCGCCTTAGGGATGCCTTAGGGATGTTCTAGGGATTATTGCCGTCGATGATCCAACCGTTTTGCATCAGCTCAGTGGTTAGGTTGGCCGCCCCAAGACGCGATCGCCACTGTTGGGCCATGGATTGGTCGGCAAAGGGGCCAATGCGCAGACCGCCGGTTTCGTTGGGGAAAACGCTGGAAGCTGGAACCCCCAGTTCACTGAGCCGGTTAATCAGTTGCGCGAGGGGCGATCGCCCGTTGGTCACCACCACAAAATAGGCCGGGTCATTGGTTGCCGTGGAGCTGGCGGCGGCCAGGGTGCTGGGGAGCTGATTGCTCGATCGAGGCAAAGGCGCAAGGCGGCTGGGGGCTGGCGCAAAGATCGGTTCCGGGTCCGGCAGGCTGGCCATGGGTTCCGGTGGTGGCTCGGGCAAACTGCGCGATCGGCTGGTGTTTCCCAAGGGGGGCAACCGGCGGCCTGCCATCGGGAGCGGAGCCGTGTTGTTGGGAGGTTGCCATTGGGGATCACGGCCAGCGGGTTCAAAATTGGCAAAAAGGGCGCTGGGATCCGGTTCATTCTGATTGGGGTCTCGTGCTGGCGACCACCCGGCCGCGCCTGATCGAGCGGGCAGGGGCGATCGAACCGGTTGCACCCGATTGAAAGAATTGACGCTGGCATTAACGGTGGCATCGGATCCAGAAACCGCCGATCCGGAAGCTGCCGATTCACTCAATTCGCCAATTTCAGCGGTGATCCCCCGTTGAGCCAGTTCTCGTACCCGGGCAGTGGCATCGATCGATCGCTCAAATAGCCCAGCCCGCACGGCCGTTTGCCCCCGATAGGTGACAAAAGCCGCCGTGGGAGACAGTTGTTTAACCTGCTCGAAAAGCCCCAAACTATCGCCGAGGGCATAGACCACATAACGGCCTTGGCTGGGAACCACCGGCTCAAAAAAGTTGCGATCGGTTGGGTTCGTTGGGGCGATCGCGCTGGAGGTGGTTGGAGGTTCCTGCACCATGGTCACCCCCGAGCCAGCTCCCTCCTCCACCACCCAGCCGGTTTCTTCCGCAGCCGTTGGGTTCGCGATCGGGCTGGGGCGCGGTGCTTCCAACACTTCCACATCAATCGGTGAGCGCGGTGGGGGCGCAGCAGCGGGCCTTTCAGCCTCGGGGATCGGCGCGGCCGGCGCACCGGGCAAGGGCGCACCAAAGGGAAGCGTGTCATTAGCCGAAGCTACGGGGGCGATCGCTCCCAGGCCGCAGCAGGTCAGCGCCATTGCCCCCAACCAACGCCCCCAGCTTTGGCCCATTGGGTTCTGGGGATGTTGACTCGGCTGATTCTGGCCCCGCTGGCGATGTTTCAGAGGATGGGTGGGATGGGGTGCGCTCTTAATATCACCGTGGATATCCATAGAAACTTGAGAAACTTTGACCGCTTCGGGTTCCATATCCATTTCCATATCCATCGCCATCTTGATCTGCATGGAATTGACCGTTGATTAGCCCACGACTAGCCCGCCGGTATCGGCTACGCACCCATCATCATCGCCGCCTATCATCATAGCCACGTGATCACCGCAGCATCACCCATCCAATCCGCGATCCCAGGTGTTCATGGAAGTGGGCAAGTTTTGTGCCCCTAGGTCAGCGGATCCGGTTGAATCGGCAACTCCACCCGAAATTCCGTTCCTTGCCCGATCACCGTGCTGAATTCAATGAGTCCGCCATGGGACTTCACAATTCTTTCGCTCACGGACAAGCCCAAACCCGTTCCCCGGCCCACCGGCTTAGTGGTGAAAAAGGGATTAAAAAGCTGATCTCGTGCCGATTCAGGAATCCCCATCCCGTTATCCCGCACCAACACCCGCACCCGATCGCCCAAATTGACCAGGGACACAGCCAACATGGGTTGCCAGTTGGGGTCTTGGCGCTGTCGGTCTTGGCGAATTGCCTCCTCGATCGCATCCAGCGCATTGGTCAGTAAATGCAACAAAACCTGATTAATTTGGTCGGGATAGCACAACACTGGCGACACCGCCTCATAGCGCGTTTCGAGATTGACACTTAATCCCGTCTTTTTGGCCATGGAATCGTTGCCCGTCAGCCGATGATTCAGAATCAACAAAGCGTGCTTAATACTCGACTGCAAATTCAGGGGCTTCATTCCCTCCTCATCCAGACCCGAAAAGGAGCGCAAAGCCAAGACAATCGAGTTAATTCGCAGCACACCATTCTGCATGGAGTCCATCAGCTTCAGAAAGTCGTCTTGGATGAACGGTAGATCTAATTCCGCCTCCAAGTCCTGTAGATGTTCCGGGCGATCAGGATAGGTTTCCTGATAGGCCCGCACCACATCAATTAAATCCTTGGTGTAGTTTTTGGCATACAGCAAATTGCCCCGGATAAAACTAACAGGATTGTTAATTTCATGGGCAATGCCAGCCACCAACTGGCCCAAGCCGGACATTTTTTCCGCATGGATGAGCTGGCTTTGGGTGTTGCGCAAATCCAACAACACTTGATTGAGAACTGCGGCTCGATCGCTCGATAAACGCTCCAATTCAGTAAGAGACTCATTGGCCCGTCGCAAGTCCCCGATGGCCACCGTGCGCTCCCGATTCACCTGCACATAGCTCAAGCAAAGCCCACTGAAGGGAACCAAATAGGCCACGATTTTCAGAAAATGGGCAATATTAAACCCCGAATCAAACAGGGCCATTGACCCAAATACCATGTGGAGCTGAGTGGCCACCTGGGGAATCATGCTGACCCAAAGGGCCAAAGAAAAATAGCTGGGATATTTTTCATAAAACCGAGGCAATCCCCACAAACCCAAAAGGGCAAATAGCACCAACGGCCCCAAATCCCAAGGACGGGTTACGATCGCATCGGGAAACAAGGTGGGTGGCAGTTTCTGACTGGTTAAGCATAGCCAAATGGTTAAATAGGCGAGCACACCTAACCCTAAGGATGCGAAACCGATTAATGCTGAACTACCCAGCCAAGACCGGCCCACCCATTGCCAGCGATCGGGCAAAAGATGGCTGTTGGTGTTCGTAATCGCAACCAATCCCAGGGTCAAAATAGTGCCAGAAAATAACCGGCAGAGCACCCAAGTGAAAGGAATTAAATCCACCGAGCTATCGACAGAATCAATCAGGCGATCGGCGGCCAGGGTGTGAAACGCATCCATACAACCGGCATAAAACAACACCAACCCAATCAGCGGGGTGACCAAATCTCGATGCAACGTAAAGTGCAAAAAGGCCAATACCGCCGTTAGGGTAGCGGCTGCAAAGGCGCTCCATTCCAAAATGGTGTGGATGAAACTACCCGCCAGCATGTGGTGCAACCCATCCACCAATTCCGGATCCTGCACAAAGCGAGGATCCGTCATGGCAGGAATGACCGTCGGATCCAAGGGCTGAATCACCGTGGAAAAAGACACCCCTGCCAACTCAAACAGTGACGGCAGAATGGTGATTACCAAAACAGCCCCAACCCAAACTTGAATGGTGCGTGGTTGAATCATGGGGTCGCGATCAAAACTCTCCGGCAAACTTTCCAGCAAACTCTCAAGCTAATTCTCCAAATCAGTTCTCACGCCAATTCTCAAGCCAGTTCACCAGTCAAGTCCGAAGCCCATTCCTCGGTCAGTCCCTCGGTCAATTTCTTTCTCAGAGGATGTCTGAAAAGTATTTTGGATGAGTTACCAAGCACCAACAGGGCGCGGAAGATCAACTGTTTCGGGATCACCCCGCACAATGACGACACCCCCCAAGCCCCTGGTTTGCGTCGATCGATGAGGCCGATAAGTCGTAGCTGTGGCTTTTCAGACATCCTCTAAGCGAGTCTTTGAGGTCATTGTCAGGAGCATCCCCAACTCAACCTCTAGGTAAATTTTTGGGCAAATTCCTGGAAAAGAACAGTCTTGATGGCCAGTTTTGACTCCCAAGGGCGTTGGTGGCCCAACGGTTTCCAAGGGAGCTAACTGTCCATAAAGTACCCATCAGGCAAACCAGAAAAAATCCGGGAAGGGCAATCGAAATCATCCAGAAAATTGAAGCATCAATGGTCGCCCTTGAATAGCGATCGCTCGGGACAGGCAATAGACCTCTTGCATTAATCAAGACCCTCACCCTAAATCCCTCTCCCAAGTCGGGAGAGGGACTTGATCACCCGCCACGAGATCGCCGTAACCCAGCAGTTCTGGCTCCCCTTCGCCCACCTTGGGAGAAGGGGTTGGGGGGTGAGGGCAACGAGCTGATTCGTGCAAGAGGTCTAATGATCGCAGGGTTACTCGTGACGGTTCAACGAGCCGAATTTTGAGAGGGTTTGATTGATTTTTCGCCCTAAGGGGCCCCAACGGTGATAAAAGCGGACCAGTCCCGAGGATTTGGATGCTGTTTGATGGTTTCCAGCATGGCGCTACGCAGGGCGACAGCGGTATCGGGATTGCGCTGAAGTGCTTGATAAAAGGCAATCATCAGCGTTTTGGTGGGGTTGTCGGGCACTTTCCAGAGGGAAGCCACCACCGTGGGCACGCCGGCCACTAGGAACGATCGCGCCAGACCCATCACCCCATCACCCGTAATGCGACCCCGACCAGTATTACAAGCACTCAACACCACGAGCTGGGCTTGCAAGCGCATGGTGGCGATTTCTGCGGCTCGTAACAGACCATCATCCCCTCGGGAGGGAGCCAGGGCCAAGAGGCCCGGAACGGCCGGCTGCACCACGCCTTCTCCCGCTAAGGCGAGGTTGGCATTGTTGCCATTGACCGTTACATTGCCACCAATGATCACAGAGCCAGGACTGACAATTACGCCGCCCTGGCGAGCTTTGGGGGCGTTGGGATCGCGCGGGCGGCCAAACTCGTTCAAATTGGCATCCAGATCCAAGACCCCGTGGGTAGCAAAATGCAGGATCCGTTGATTGGGCATTTCAGCCACGATCGCGCTTTTGGTGGCCTGATCGGTCAGCAGCGGTTGCACGCCCAACATTTGAGCCACCGCTTGGGCTTCGGTTTCGGCTCCGGGCAAAGGAGCCAGCCGCTCCCGTTGGCCATCCGGGCCGGCGGGTACTTCCGGCATTAAAACCGGGTTACCCACCACTAGGCCGGGCTGGGCCGCAGGCGTTTGCGTTTTACGGCGTTGTTCGGCGATGGCTAACACCTGAAGGGATGGCGTTGTGGCGATCGTCTGGGTTTGTACGAGGTAATCGCCGTTGGGATTCTGGAGAGCCGCAAAGGGAACTAGGTTAGTGGCCCCTTGCACCACAAATACCAAGCGCTGGCTTGGATCGCGGGGCAATTGAGGGGCGATCGGGGCAATCAATAATTGGTAGAGCCGTTTTAGCTCGGTGGTGGCGCTGCCAGCGGTGGGCAACACAGCGGTCATGGCTCCCCGAGCCGCCAACACCAATTCCGTGAGGGATTTGGCGGACACTTGGGCGAGATCCACCTCCTTGAAGGCGATCGACCCATTGGGTTGCACGGCCCAAATGGCGACGATCGAGTCATCTTCGAATTCATCACCAATAATCTTCGGGGTCTTGCCCAAAACCGCATAGGTGACGAGGGTTGCGTTGAGCTGTTTGGCCAGTTGACGAATTTGCCCGATCGACAGGGACTCGGCCGTGGGCTGGCGGGCGGCCTGTTGCATCAACACCTCCACCAAGGCCCGGGCCCGACCCCGTTCCGCCCACTCCAAAGCCGCCTCGATTTTGCCTTGGGCAATCAGCGTTCGCAGCAGTTGGCGATAGGCGTAGCTTTGCTGCTCCAGCAGCGTCACCCGTTGAATATCGTTTAAGTCGCCGCTGGCTCGTTTGGTTTCCCAAGACTGAATCGCCATCAGCAAATGCTTTTCGGCGGCGGCATAGTCGCGGGTGCGATATTCCGCAATGGCCAACCGACTCAGCCAAGTTTCGTTGCCCGGGTTTCCGTTGGCAAAGCGCCGCAACAGGGGAATGGCCTCCGCATCCCGCCCCAACAGCATCAGACATTGGGCCAGGGGGCCAACGGCCTCGGGCCGATTCACACCCCCTTGGTCGATCGCCTGTTGGTACAACCGGGCAGCTTCGGCGTATCGATCTTGGCGATAGAACAATTCATCGGCTTGTTGAATGAGGCGATCGACCTCGGGACTTTGGGCCCGGTGGGGGAGCAGGGGGCGGGACTGGGGCAGTTGATCGTTGGGGATCAAACGCCCGGCCGCCGTCACGGGCCCGCCGAGGCTGACCGATCCCCCCAGGAGCGAAATCGTCACCATTGCTAACCAGTGCCATCGCCAAGCCACCATAGGGCGCTCTCCGTTGATTAACCCAAACCGGGCTACCATTACTGCAATTTCATTTCTGTTCTATCAGATTCATCAGATCTATCAGATCCATCCGATTGCGCTGCCCATGGCTCGGTTGCCCCGCTTAAGTTTCGATCGCGGCACTCTGATTTTGCATCCACCGCCCAAGGGCCGCAGTTGGATTGAATGGGCCGTTTGGGACGATCGCATCGAAAAGTTTCGGATTCCGGCGCATCAATACCGATCGCTGGTGGAACGATTGCGGGCCGAGGCGATCGAGTTTCAGGACGAGGCCAAGGAATTTGCCCCCTTGGAACTGCAACCCCGGTTGCAAATGGAACCCTATCCCCACCAGCAAGAGGCTCTGGCGGCCTGGAAGCAGGCGGGCCGCCAAGGGGTGGTGGTGTTGCCAACGGCGGCGGGCAAAACCTACTTGGCCCAAATGGCCATGGTGGCTACGCCGCGCAGCACCTTGGTGATTGTGCCCACGCTGGACTTGATGCACCAGTGGTATGCCCATTGGTCGGCGGCGTTTCCCGATGTGGCGGTGGGGTTGTTGGGGGGTGGCTCGCGCGATCGAACGCCCCTGTTGGTGGCCACCTACGACAGCGCCGCCATCCATGCCGAAACCCTGGGCAATCAGTATGGCCTGTTGATTTTTGATGAATGTCATCACTTGCCCAGCCAGTTTTATCGGGCGATCGCCGACTGTTCGATCGCCCCATACCGCCTGGGGCTGACGGCCACGCCCGATCGGGCGGATGGTCGCCATGTGGACTTGGATGAGCTGATTGGGCCCGAGGTCTATCGCAAAGCACCGGAAGACTTGTCGGGCCAAGCCTTGGCCGATCACGAGGTGGTGCAAATTCGGGTGAACCTGGCCGATCGGGAGCGGGCCCGCTACGAGACCTTGATTCAAACCCGGAATCAATTTTTACGATCGCAGAAAATTAGCTTTGGCTCCTTGGACGGGTGGCAGCGGTTTATCCAGGTCTCTGCCCGATCGGCCGAAGGCCGCCGGGCCCTGTTGGCACACCACGAGGCCAAGGCGATCGCCCTCGGCACCGACGGTAAATTGCGCCTATTGGCGGATTTATTGGCTCAACATCACCCCGATCGAGTGTTGATTTTCACCAATGACAACGCCACGGTCTATCGAATTTCCCAGGAATTCTTGATCCCCGCCATCACCCACCAAACGCCGGTTAAGGAGCGCCACGAAATTCTGCAAAAGTTCAAACAGGGGGACTATTGCACGATCGTTGTGGCCAATGTGTTGGATGAAGGGGTGGATGTGCCCGATGCCAAGGTGGCGATTTTCCTGGCGGGCAGCGGTTCCACTCGACAGTTCATTCAGCGGTTGGGACGAATTTTGCGCAAGGGCAGTGAACCGGGCAAACGGGCCATCCTTTACGAGGTGGTGGCGGCGGACACGGTGGAGGAACGCACGAGCGATCGCCGCCGCCCCGCTGCCCAGTCGGCGGCCCCACCCGATCGCGCCAAGGGCCAACTCACCTTGCTGCCCAGTTCATCTTCCGGGCGATCGCCTCTGAAGGCCGCTGAGGCCAAACCGCGCTATGGATCTCGCCAGCCGCCGGAAACACCTGCGCCCGATCCCGATCCTGAAGAAGCTGAAAACTAACGGAGGGGACTTGCAAAGCACTGATCGTCCTCGGGGCAAACAGAGGGTATCTGCAAAGCGCCGATCGCCGTCGGGGCAAGGGGCTTAAGCCCCTTGTCTGCGTTTCGAGCTTGGTGTGGAATTTAGAGCGCGTTCCGCAATTCCCGCAATTGTTGCAACCCGGCTTGATCCTGCCGATCGCGGTAGATCACTTCCGCCGCCTGGAGATCGGCCCGCGCGGCCACCCGATCGCCCAAAGAACGATGGGCCCTGGCCCGATTCAACAGGGCGTTGGCATAGGCGGGCTGTAACCGCAGGGCCTCGGAATAGTCCGCGATCGCCCCGAGCCAATCGCGCATCCCGGCCCGAGCCAACCCCCTGGCGTGGAACGCTTCCGCATAGTCCACATTCACCCGCAGGGCCGCTGAATAGTCCGCGATCGCGGCTTCAAAGTTGCGCCGTTGATGATAAACCATCCCTCGGTTGACGTAGGCATTGGCATAGAGCGGATCGAGTTCGATCGCCCGGTTTAAGTCCGCCAGGGCCTCCCGAATTTGTCCCATTTGGAAGTAGCCTAACCCGCGTAGGTTATAGGCTTCGGCCACTTGGGGATCAACCGCGATCGCCTGGCCGTAGTCAGCCATGGCCCGGTTGCGATCACCCGCAATGTGGCGCAACAGGCCGCGCTTCACCCAGCCGCTGGCCTGTTGGGGCCGCAGGGTCACCACCCGATCCAAATCCGCCGCCGCACCCAGCCGATCGCCCCGATCAAACCGCAACACACCGCGATTAAACAGGGCTTCCGCCGATTGGGGATTCCGGTCGATCGCCGCGTCAAAATCCGCTAAGGCCGCGGCCCCATCGCCCCGTTGGCGGTGAACCGTTCCCCGGTTGATGTAGGCATTCACGTAGTTGGGATCGAGGGCGATCGCCCGATCGTAATCCGTCAAAGCCGCGGCCCAATTTTGCTGATCGCGATAGGCATTGCCCCGGTTGTAGTGAATGGTTGGGTCATCCTCTTTTTGACTCAGGGCCGCTGAATAGTCCGCGATCGCCCCGGCCAGGTCGCCCCGGGCCCGCCGCACCACCCCCCGATTCACCAGGGCGTTGGTCAACTGTGGATCCAAACGCAGGGCTTCGGTATAGTCCGCGATCGCCGCTTCCGCCGCCTGCAAGTTCCATTGGGCATTGCCCCGGTTGTAATAGAGCCAAGCCAGTTGGGCGGGGGGCAGTTGACCCGCCGGTTGCAATTCGATCGCCTTGGAAAAATCCGCCACCGCCCCGGCGAAGTCGCGATTACGGAGCCGTTCTTGGGCTCGGTTGGCAAAAAAGTCCGCAGATTCCTGACCAATCGCCCCTTCGGAGTTAGGGGGTTGGGCCACCCAGTGATCGGCGGACGGAGTCAAGTTGGGTTGTGGCAGCGACGGCGCGATCGCCCTGGCCGTTGTGGCTAAGCACAAACTCGCAACGGAGCCACTGATTAGGATGAGCCTTTTGCGCCATTGCCCTTTACGCCACCGTTCTTTGCGCCATTGCCCTTCGCACCATTGTTCTTGTCTCATCAATTTGGTCTCTTAAGCTTTAGGTCAAACTGGGCACGCGATCGACCGCCCGTTGACCGCCCCAGCGCGAGACGATCGCATCGTCATATTCATCTGCCAAGGACAAAACCGCCTGCACCGATGCTTCCAATTCCGGGCGATCGCACTCAGAACCCACGATCGCATGGTTTAGGAAAATATCACCATCGGCATCGATGCCAAAAGCCCCAAACAGCAACCGATCATTCTCACGTAACAGATAGTGCATCAGCTCCGGCGACAAATCCACATTGGTCACCACATAGGAGCGCGTGTTCACCACCGCATCATCATCCCCCCAGGGCAACACCTCCACCAACACACAGGCAGAACCGGCGGTGATGTAAGCCGTGGGATGGGGCGCTTCCATATCAATCACCACATCAGACCAAATCCCTTGGAGCCAGGGAAAGATTTTCTCGTAGCAGCTTTTTTGGGCTTCGGTTTTAAATGTCGCCATGCGGATCACCCCAAACCTATGTTGAAAAACAATCTCCTCAGCGGCAGATGATCCACCAGCGACTCCAGCAACTGTCCTGAATCACCAGGGTGGGAGCTTGCGGAATTGGGCCGGCTCGATCGGGCTGCAATATTGCCGTTTTAACAAAAATCCGGAACCGCCGTCCTGATGTGGCCAATCATTACAGCTTTTGCCGACTTGCGAGCCTACGCGCCGATCGCTTGCAGCAGTTCCGCGAAGGGTTGCCAATCGTCGGCCTGGTCGATCGCCTCCCAAACGCGCTCAATTTCTGGCCGGACGATCGTGACCAATGGGTTGGCCCGCTGGAGTTGGTCGGCCAAGGTAGCCAACTCCTGATCCGATTGTTGTTGCAAAATTCGCCCATAAACTTCACACCATTTTCCCCAATAGGCCAGGGTTTCCCCTTGGGGGTTGCTGTCAGCAGGGCCCACCCAAAAGGGGCGATCGCTGGCATAGTCTTCCGGGCGATCGCGCCAACTGGGGGAAAAATGGCTGCGCAGTTTAGCAAAGAAAGCGTGATAGGGCGTTTGGGAAACGGCTAAAAATTGCACCGTTGCCTCCACCAAATCATCCGCCTCCGCTTCTGCCAAATGCTCAAACCCCAGCCGGGCCGCCATTAACCGGCGATATTCTTGGGCATATTGCTCTGGAAATCGCTCCAGTCCAGCTTCCAGATCCGCCACCGGCATCACCATCCCCAACGGCCGCTGCAACAGCTCTAAATTCAGGCGACAAATGGTGGGCTGATTGCCATAGGCATAGCGGCCGTAATAGTCAAAATAGGCCGCCGTAAATCGCAAATCGTAAGTGGGAATGAAAGCATAGGGGCCATAGTCAAAACTCTGGCCCGTGATCAGCATATTGTCCGTGTTCAAAACCGCATGGCAGAACCCCGCCACCATCCATTGGGCACAAAGCCGCGCCACCCGCTCCACCAATTCGGCATAGAGCTTGGCTTGCCAATCCCGATCGCCCACCCAATGGCCATAGTAGGTTTCCAGCACATGGGCCAACAGGCGATCGATTAAATCAGGCCGCTTCAGATAGTGCAGTCGCTCAAATGTGCCAAATCGAATGTGGCTTGCTCCCATCCGCACAATCACGGACGATCGCGTGGGTGAGGGTTCATCACCTCGCCACAGCTTTTCGCCCGTTTCAATCAGTGACAAGGTGCGTGATGTGTTGACCCCCAACCGATCGAGCATCTCCGTTGCCAACACTTCCCGCACGCCACCCTTGAGGGTTAAGCGCCCATCGCCGTTGCGGGAATAGGGGGTTTGGCCAGATCCTTTCGTAGCCAAATCATAAAGAACGCCGTCTTGGCCTCGCACTTGGCCATATAAAAAACCCCGTCCATCGCCCAATCGTGGGTTATATTCCCCAAACTGATAGCCGTGGTAACGCATGGCCAGCAGCGGTTCCCGCCCGACAAATTGCCCAAAGGCCGCCACAAAATCATCGTCACGAACCGCCGCAGGATCTAGCCCCAGCTTCGGCAGCAGGTGATCGTTCCGAAAGCGCAGTTGATGCATCGGAAATTCAGCGGCCGCCACCGGGTCAAAATAATCGTCCCCCAGTGACTGAAAAGCGGGTTCGTAATCCAAACGCAGAAATGGATTGGTGGGGGTCATGGTTACCAATGGGAATCGGTTGGGAATAATTTAGAAAACTAATTTAAAAAATTAAATCGTAACTGTTTGGATCAATCTGGTGGATGATTCACACATTTGCGGTATTCTGGGGTGCGATTATTTGCGGAGTAGCCGCGCGAAGTCTGTTCGCAAGGCACGGTTTTGGGTGCTCACTGCGGGACGATTGACAACTCAAACAACCGCTGCGATTTTCCCAAAGCAGGGCAGGATTCACGAAAAAATCTTGCCATCTGGGGCCCCCAATTGCGGTGAGTTCAGGCCCAGCGCGATCGCCCATCTGGGCCAAGGCAACGGCCCGCAAAAGATCCTTCGATCGGGGCCAAGGGCGATCGCCACGCTGTTGAATTCTACAGTGGGAATGGGCTGGGATCGATCGAGCCGGCCAAGGGGTCTGGCAACCTTGAATCTTCCTAAATAATGAAATTACTGTCTTGGCCTTTAGCCGCCTGCCAACTGCGGGCATCAAAGTAAAGATCCTCTAGGGAAATTCGATCGAGCGCGTCACCAATTTTCTGAGCCAGCCGCTTCCAGAGCGATCGCATTACCCAATCTTCTGCCAAATCCGCACCCATCTCTTGCCCCAGCGCAGCGGTGAATGATTCGCCCACCGCCCGCAGAATTTCTCCCAAAAAAATTTCCTTAGGGTCGCGGGCCAGTTGATAGCCACCTCGAGTGCCCCGCAGCGACTCCACCAGCCCCGCCCGCCGCAGCTCAATGAGCAATTTTTCCAGATAGGGCATTGGAATATTTTGGCGCTGGGCAATGGCGCGGACAGGACAAGGGCCAAGACCGCGTTGCAAGGCGAGATCCAGCATCGCCTTGATGCTGTAGCGTCCGCGAGCGGTTAGCTTCATGGCTGGAACCATGACTCCCGATCGTACCGTTTTGCTCCCAGAACCGGTGCTAAATCGCCCCCAGTGCGCCGTTCTTGTGCCGCGAAGATTATCAAGATCATTCCTCAAGTTTGCTGCCGACCACGGTGCTTCGATGGTGCAAGAACGCCAGCATCGCCATCTGATCTTGCAAAATTCTGATGGTTAATCCCTCCTCAGACGAGAATAGGGATGTTTGGAGATCCTGTCAGCAGATCCACTGAATCAGACAATCATTGATTTTTTGAAAAAACCACTAGCGATTTAACACAAATCGTGTACCATGATGGAGCCTGATGCTAGCATGAAATTACCTTCTTGAAGTTTAAAAACACCGCTCGGCTTGGTTGGTGGAACTCATCTCCCCAATCTTCCGATTCAAGCAACTTGTCCCAGGGAATCTTTTGGGAATCGCTGGGATGTTCAAAGGCGTTTGCTGGCAAGAAGGAAGCTGTGGATCGGAACAATTCCGATTTGCAGCCATTGCCGCGATCATCTTCGCCTTTCGCCTGAGATCCGGCAAACGCTGTATCAGTGAATTCATTCATTACTCTCTAGATTGACCAGCCTGTTGGATTAAAACAGCAATGAGCAAGCGCAAAAAGACCGACCCGCAACCCCTGACCGGTGCCCAACTACTGGAAAAGGTCAAGGAACTGGAAAACGCCAGCAAGGAAGAAAAGGCGCGGGCCTGTGGTTACTACACCACGACCAAGGATGGCGTTGATCGCGTCAACATGATGAAGTTCTATAACGCGTTGATTGACGCGGAAGGGATTGAACTCGATAACAAAGCAAAGCCCAATGGTCGGGGTGGCCGCAGTGCAAGTTATCGGATTACGGTGCAGTCGAATGGCAATTTGTTGATTGGCTCGGCTTACACCAAGCAAATGGATCTGAAGCCGGGTGATGAGTTTGAAATTACCCTGGGCCGTAAGCATATTCACCTGAAACAGGTGGAAGGCAACTAAGCTCGAATCTGGTGGTTTCGGCTCATCATGATCGTGACGATTTCCATTGAGCATTGCGTGATCATGCAGTGCGCACGATCTGATTGCATGGTCAATGGGTGACCAATCGGTGATCAATCGGTAATCAGGAATGCTGACTGACAAGGGGCCAAGGCCCCTTGTTTTGTTTTGTGGGTGTTTGGCTGTGGAGCGATCGGGTTTTGAAGTTGGTGGCTGGTGACGGATTGGCTCTTTCGTTTCTCACATCGAGTGAACCAGGCGTGCGGCTCTGCGCCCGCTGGCGGATTCTATGGCGTGGAAATCGCTAGGTTCCAGCTTGGGCGATCGGGCAGGGGGTGCATTCCTGTTGGCGACGCTGCACGGCGGATTCATAGAAGGTTTCCAGGGCCCGCACACCGTGAATTTGGTCAAATATGCGGGCCGATCGCTGGGCGATTTCTAAGCGAAGATTTTGCCGCCAAGCCCGATCGCACCCTAACCCGATCGCCAAATCACAGTAGTCTTCGGGGGTTTGGGCAATGGTTTCCGTCAGCCCTAATTCCGTGAGGATGGCGGCGGCATGGCGACCGCGCATCAAGGCTCCGGGGAGGGTGACGACGGGGAGACCAGCGGCGATCGCCTCCAGGGCGCTGTTGCAACCGGACCAGTCGATCGAGTCGAGGAACACATCGGCCAGTTGGTTCAGTTGCCAGAATTGCGTTTGGGATTGGGGCGGCAGGATTGTGCAGTGGTCGGCAAAAGCGAGGCCGGCGGCCGCAAAGGCGGCCGCAAGGCGCTGGGCAAAGGGCGGGGCCGCTTCTGGAAAAGGGCTGGCCAGGAAAACGAGGCGCGATCGGGGAACCGCTTGGGCAATTTCCACCCAGAGCCGATCGGCTTGGGGCAAATACTTATACAACGATTGGCAACAGAGATAAACCACTTCGTCGTCAGCCAGGCCCAATTGGGCCCGATCGAGCTGAGGCTGGGGGGCGATCGGGGGGCGATCGTAGGCAATGCCCAATCCCGGTAAACAGATCAGGGTTTCGCTGTAGTGGGTTTCGGCTTGGGGCGGTTCCATCCGATCGCTTGAGAGGTAGTAGTCCACCGTGGGCAGGCCGGTGGTGACCGGATGGCCCCAGGTGGCACATTGGACAGGTGCAAACCGCCAACCCCCAATCAGATACATCACCGAATCCATACCCACATCCAGCATCACCGCCACATCGAGCTGATCTTGCCAGGCGGCCCGACAAAAGGCGGCATAGCGCTGGGGATTGAAGTCGTTGCCCGTTTCCCAAAAGGCAAATCGATCGCTCAGGCGGCGGGCTTCGTCTGTGGTGGCATCCCAGCGATTACCGGCATAGTAGCTATAGATTTCCAGTCGATCGCGATCGGCGTGGCGCAACCAACCCAGGTGGGTTTTCATCACGGAATGGTGATAAAAATGGCTGCTGAAATAGCCAATCCGCAATCGATCGCCTGAGGATCGCTCACGGGGCCGGCGGGGTTGCAAGGGGGCTAAATCAGGAAAAACCGTGGCTAAGGTTTGGCACACCCAAGCGCCATATTGTGCTTGCAAGGCCCGATCGTCCTGGCCCTGGTAGTTCAAATAGAACGGAACCCGCAGGGCGATCGCCTGGAGCGCCAACTGCATCAGGGCCGGGTGCGATCGCGTGAGGCCGATCAGCCGATCCAATCCTTGGGCATAGTTCGATCGCGCCTGCCAGAGGGCGGCCTCGGTTTCATAAATCGATGGCAGTTTTAACCACCCATCAAAGGCCGCCAGGGCCCCCGCATACCAAGTTTCTCGTTGGGGTTCCAGGGCCAAGGCTTTGCACCAGGCCTCGATCGCCCCGGCCACCTGGCCCGACTGCCGCAACAGTTCTCCCAAGGCCGCGTAGGGTTCGGCGGCCATCGGATTGGTCAAAATTTGCGATCGCCAATGGGCCCGATCGACCCCCATGGATCCCGGAGCAGCCGACGGATCAAGATTGGACGGTGGGGATGGGGTGGGCGAATCCATAACCATCAACGGGAACCAAAGGGGCGATCGCTGCAAAACAACCATGCCCCGATCGGGCGGCAGGCGCAATAGGCGTTCTGGGTCATGGCCCAAGATTTCAGCCCAATCAGCCTCAACCCAATACCGAAGAAATTGCCCAAATCATCACCCAGAAAACACATCACCCAGAAAACACATCACCCAGAAAACACCCAAAAATCATCAAAACATCGTCAAAAAAACCGCCAGATGTCTAGCATCCGGCGGCTTGTCGTTTGAAGTGCCATTAATCGGGAAAAACCATTGCCCGATTTGGGTTCCTCAATGTTGTCCAGAGTATTGTCCAGAATGTTACCCAGGCTGACCTAGGGTTCAAGGGTCGGAGCCAAGGACACCGCCCGATCGACCACCGGAGCCTTAGCCGTTGCCGCCGGTAACTTCAGCGAAGCTTGCAGCATCGGCGATTGGGTCACGGCATCATTGGCGATTGCAAACAGCGGATTCGACAAAATCCCCGCCAACGATGTGGCAATTACCGACAACACCAAGCCCACTTGCAAAGGACGCATCCCCGGGAGTTTCCAGCTAATGGCCGGGTAGTTCTTCACCGAATCGGACATTTCGTGCGGTTCCTTCACCACCATCATCTTCACCACACGAATGTAGTAGTAGATGGAAACCACGCTGGTGACCAAGCCCAACAGCACCAGGGTATACAGGCCCGCTTGCCAGCCCACCCAGAACAGGTAGATCTTGCCGAAGAAGCCAGCCAGGGGCGGAATGCCACCCAGGGACAGCAGCGACACACTCAGCCCCAAGGTCAACAGGGGATCTTTTTGGTAAAGCCCCGAGTATTCGCTGATCTCATCCGTGCCCGTGCGCAGGGAGAACAGAATCACGCAGGCGAAACCGCCCAGGTTCATGAACAAATAAACCAACAGGTAAAACACCATGCTGGCGTAGCCGTCGGCCGTGTTGGCCAACAGCCCGATCGTCACGAAGCCGGCCTGCCCGATCGAGGAATAAGCCAGCATCCGCTTCATGCTGGTTTGGGCCAGGGCCACCACGTTCCCCAGCACCATACTCAGAATAGCCAGGGCCGTGAACACAAAGTGCCATTGTTCCGACACCAGCGGGAACGCCGTCACCAACAGGCGAATGGCCAGGGCAAACCCAGCCGCCTTGGAACCCACGGACAAAAAGGCCACCACCGGAGTGGGCGAGCCTTCATACACGTCGGGAGTCCATTGGTGGAAGGGCACAGCCGAAATCTTGAAGGCAATCCCCGCGATCGCGAAGACCAGCGCCACCACAATCCCAATTTGGGGCGTGGTGGGGTTGCTGGCAATTCCGGCAGCGATTTCGCCCAAGCGGGTGTGGCCGCCCGAGAGGCCATAGAGCAACGAAGCGCCGTAGAGGAAGATGGCAGAGCTAGAAGCCCCAATCAGCAAATATTTGAGAGCCGCTTCGTTGGAGCGCGGATCCCGCTTCATGTATCCCGTCAACAAGTAGGACGCGATACTGAGGGTTTCCAACGCCACAAAAATCATCACCAACTCGTCAGCGCCCGACAGGAACATCCCGCCAACCGTTGCCGTGAGCAAAATGACGATGAATTCGCCCAGGGCCGTGCCGGTGGATTCCACATAGGCGATCGACATCAAGATTGTGATTGCCGACGACAGGGCGACGATTCCCCGGAAAACACTGCCCAGGGTGTCGTTGCTGAAGCCGCCCAGGAAGGAAACCGGGTCTTCCGGGTTCCACTGGAGCCACAGGGCCACCACGGATCCCAACAGACCGGCCACGGCCACATAAGGAGTCCAGCGCGATGCGGCCCGCCCGGACACGAGATCGATTAACAAGACTGCCAGGAGGGTCAAAATGACAATACCTTCTGGCAGGATTGCCCAAGCGTTGAGCTGTGAGGCAACGGTTGAGAAGTCCATAGGGAATTAAATCCGTTGAGCGCTTGAAACAATTGCCATTTCTAGGTTGCAGGGAAATGCGGCCTGCGTTCGGTTAACCATTTTAGGGGTTGGCGTGTGGATCGCTACGCGATCGCGCTGGATAGGCGATAACAATCCCCAAATGCCCCGATAACTAGCCAGTAATCGATCGCCCTTGGAGCATCACCCGATCGCCACCCGATCGCTCGGTTAGTGCATCTGAAAAACGGCCTTGGGTAGCCTCAAATGGCTTCAAGGGCTGCTGAAATTGCCTCAAGTGGCCAAAGCCGCTCCGCAATCTCCCCGCCATATCTCCACAAAAATCCCCAAAACTGCTCCCTACCTTCAGCATCTTCCCAGTCTTTAAGCAAATTGCAGCCGTAATAAGGAGAGGTCATCCTCAAAATAGCTGCGGCCACTATTAAAGTCCTGTACCCGATTCACGATTTGCTCCACGGCTCCCCGCTCAGGAACCGCCCAACATTCCCGCAGCACTTCCACGAAGGGATCCAGCCCCCAAACAGTACCATCGGGCATTCCCAGTTCGTAAATGCCATCGCTGAAGATGTAGAGCGTGCTGCCGGGTGGGACTTCGCAAAAGGCCTCGCTATATTTCGCTTCCGCAAACATGCCAACGGGCAGCCCCACCGTTCGGAGGCGTTGAGCCGTTGGTAACGATTCTTTGCTGGGCGAGAGCAAAATTCCGGGCGGATGGCCAGCGCTGGCATAGGCCAAGCTCCGGGTGCGGCGGCTGTAGACCCCATACCAAGCGGTGAAGTATTTGTCGTTGCGATCGTTCATTTGAAACGCGCCATTCAGGGCCCGCAACACCTCGCTGGGGCTGCCATAGTCTTGGATCGGGAGCGATCGGGAGCGCAGCAAATTCAACACTGACAACGAGGGCAGCGCCGCCTTCAGGCCATGGCCCGCCGCATCCACCAGATAAACCACGAGTCGATCGTCATCGAGCCAATAAAAATCGAAACAGTCACCCCCCAAGCGGCTGGATGGTTCAAATTTGGCCGAAATACCCACCGCGCCGTCCATGGGTGCGGGTAGCAGGGTTTTGACGTAATCGGCCGCTTCGGCCATTTCCTCTTCCAACAGCCGCTTTTGTTCCTTCAAGTCCTGATTCAGTTGATGTAGCCGCAGGCCCGCCCGCACCCGGGCCTTCAGTTCGTTCATCTCGATCGGCTTGGACAGGAAGTCATCGGCTCCGGCATCCAACCCCCTGACCCGATCGTCCACGGAGCCAAGGGAGGTCAACAAAATGAAGAACGTGGAGGATAAATTGGCCTCCAGCTTGACCCGCCGACAAACCTCAATGCCGTCCATCTTCGGCATCATCCAATCGCAAATGATCAGAGCGGGCTGCTGACTACAGGCCAACTCCAAACCAGCAACACCATCTTCTGCAACCAACACCTCATAGCCCTGTTTGGTCAGGGTGCGCTCTAGCAGGCGGCGGATGGTGGGATCGTCATCGATAATCAGCAGACGGAACATAGGTCAAGGCAGTGGTGGCAAGATGGAACAAGAGGAGCAACCCAAGTGTTGGTCAATTCAGGCGTGATGTCTGAGGCATGATGTCTTAAGCGTAATGTCGGCGTAAGATGCAGCCGTTGCACTGAAATGAACCGAGTGAATGAAAGAAGCCAGATGAAATGCACCGGATGAAATACGCCGTATCGCGTAAACAAATCAAATGGGGCAAATGAGGTCAATCGAATGGGGTCAATCAAATGACATCAGGCGAACCAAATTGAGCCGATGACAACGGGATCGCGCCGAGTCCGATCGGCCCTTGATGTAGATGAGCACCGAGCGTGGGCACCAGGGATGAGCTTCGATGGGGATTGCCGCCATTCCAGCCGAATAGTCCGGAAGGGTTGAGCCATCCTCCGAAGCAAGTTAGCCTGGGGAGTAATGCGTGATCCTTCACGAATTGTCCCTGGGATTGGCGGCTGAGGGTTGAGTCGGCTGGGCCTGGGCCACAACGTGCAACGGGTTGCGATCGCGCCCCGAAACGGACGAGTCTCGGTCACGGGAATTCCGCCCTGGCTGGAGTAGGAATCGTGAGCTATCAGTGGAGTACCTGGAATGGTACGGACTACGGCTGATTTTGGCACAATGCCTTGGATGGCGTGGCTAAAATTCAGGGTTGAGACTGAAGGCCTGAGAATTCCGAACGCTTTGCTTGAACGCGCCGCAGAGGTTGGATGCTTTGACTCCCAGCGTAAACCAAACGATTCGACTTCGCATTGCTAGCGATTTGGCGGTGCTCGATCGCGTTTTGAACTGGTTTGACACGCTCGATCGCCCCCACGTGCCTCGTACTGTGTGGCTCCAATGCCTCTCGGTGCTGGCGGAGGTTTTCACGAATGCGGTGCGCCATGCCCATCGCCAACACCCTTGCGACACGCCGATCGACCTGGAGGCAGAACTCACGGCCACAGCCTTGACGTTGCGCCTTTGGGATCATGGGGAACCGTTTGACTTGCGGCAGGCGGTGTTGGAACGGGGGCAAACTCCCGAACCCCCAGAAACTCTTGATATTGAGAAGCTCAGCGGTGGCGGACGGGGCTTGACCATTCTGAATCGGGTGGCCGATCGCCTGAGCTATGATCCCCAGCCGGATGGTCGCAACTTGTTGGAATTTGTGAAATATTTTGAACCGGTGCTCCCGATCGCGGATTGAATCAAGCCTCGCCGCCAAACTCAATTGCTTCGTACAAATCCGCAAGCGGCAATTCCACCGACACCGCATCCAACAGCACCCGATTGCTCAATTGCCCATATTCACTGAACAGCCACTGCTGATCCCCCGTTCGGGCATAGAGTTCCACATGGGGCTGATATTGATCAATTAACAAATAGTTTTGCAAGCTCGCAATCGTCCGATAGGCGGCAAATTTTTCAGTGCGATCGTAAGCCGCTGTTGATTTGGAAAGTACCTCAGCAATCAGGATCGGATTCATTACCGTATCGGTGCGATCGGGCTTCCGCTCGATGGGTCGCTTTGCCACCATCACATCAGGATAGGTATATAAATTTGGCTCCGGAATCCACAGCCGCTGATCCGCCACAAAAATGCTGTATCCCTGGCCTTTTAAAGCGATTCTGAGCAGAGCATTCAAGACACTCGCAATTTCGTTATGCTCCGGTGTACCCCCTGTCATTGGAACAACTACCCCATTGCGATATTCATTGCGAGTTTCAGCCAAAACTTCTTGGGCTAAATAATCATCAGCGGTAATGATTGCAGGTTCCGGTAATAGGGCGATTGGCATCATTCACTAAAACTCCAGCGCTTCATAGAGGTCAGAGAGATTTACTGTTACCGTAAGTGGATCGAGCAACACCCGATCGCTCAATTGCCCATATTCACTGAACAGCCACTGCTGATCCCCCGTTCGGGCATAGAGTTCCACATGGGGCTGATATTGATCAATTAACAGATAGTTTTGCAGACTCGCGATCGTGCGGTAGGCGGCGAATTTTTCAGTGCGATCGTAAGCCGCTGTTGATTTGGAAAGTACCTCAGCAATCAGGATCGGATTCATTACCGTATCGGTGCGATCGGGCTTCCGCTCGATGGGTCGCTTTGCCACCATCACATCAGGATAGGTATATAAATTTGGCTCCGGAATCCACAGCCGCTGATCCGCCACAAAAATGCTGTATCCCTGGCCTTTTAAAGCGATTCTGAGCAGAGCATTCAAGACACTCGCAATTTCGTTATGCTCCGGTGTACCCCCTGTCATTGGAACAACTACCCCATTGCGATATTCATTGCGAGTTTCAGCCAAAACTTCTTGGGCTAAATAATCATCAGCGGTAATGATTGCAGGTTCCGGTAATAGGGCGATCGACATGGCAAACCTCCTAGAAGATTGCTGGGGGTATTGACCCAATGACCTCAATCGAGTTGTTTGCTCCAAACCCAAAAGAGGGAGAGCAGATCCCCCTCTTCATTTATTTTATGGTGCAAATTTGGGCAAGCGATCGCGCTGAGTCTTCAGGAGTCGATCGCGCATGATTCTGGCGACTGCAACCGGCGCGATCACATTTCGATCATTTAAGTGACTTATTGCCTATCGTTACGTAATTTGTGCGATTTTTAGGTGATCGCCCGTCAGGATGAGAGTTTTGTTACAACACCACGCCCAGGACTTGGGTTTGCGCGCCTCGGGCTTGGGTCACACCAATCACCCGATCGGACGCTTCAATGGTGGGACGGCGCAAACTAACCACAATGAACTGCGCTTCGGCGGCCTGTTGTTTTACCATTTTGGCCAGGCGCTCCACGTTCGACCCATCCAGGAACATATCCACCTCGTCAAAGGCATAGAACGGCGAGGGGCGGTAGCGCTGAAGGGCAAAAATGAAACTGAGGGCCGTCAAGGATTTTTCGCCGCCGGACATCGAAGCCAGCCGCTGCACCGGTTTGCCTTTGGGGTGGGCCACCAGGTTGAGGCCGCTTTCTAGGGGGTTTTCGGGATCATCCAGTTGCAAGCGGCCGTCGCCTTGGGATAGCTCGGCAAAGATGATTTGAAAGTTGCGATCGACCGCATCAAAGGCCTCATAAAATGCCTGTTGGCGCAGAGTGGTGAAATTTTCCACCCGCAACAACAATTCCGTGCGCTCCTGCTCGATCGTCGCCAGCTTTTCACTCAGTTGATTCAGCCGGCCTTGCACTTGATCGTATTCTTCCAGGGCCAGCATATTCACCGGCTCCAGACTTTCCAATCGGCGCTGCAAAGTGCGAATCGTTTGATCCAGTTGCTCGCGGTGGGCGGCCAATTCAGCGGGATCACTGGGCAGGGGTTCCGAGTCGGGCGGTAGATCGGGCCGATCGCCCTCAGCTCGGTTTTCCAACTCTTGCAATTCCGCTTGCTGTTGTTGTTGGGTTTCTTGGAGCCGATCGCGCTGAAATTCCAGGGTTTGGAGCGCTTGGCGTTGACGATTCAGCACTGTTTCTTGGCGATCGCGCTGTTGTTTGGTTTCGCCAAGGGTGGTTTCCAAAGCCGCAATTTGCCCTTGTAGATTGGCGATCGCTTGATCCAATTCCGTTTGGGTTTGCTGAAGCTGTTGGAGCCGATCGCCCGCTGTGGTGAGCTGATCTGTGGCTTGGGCGATTTGTTGCGCCAGTTGTTGGCGCTGTTGGCTGAGGCGATCGACTTCGCGGGCTTGGTCGGCATGCTGGGCTTGGGCCGATCGCAAATTGTCCGCCAATTGTGAGAGCACCGATTCCCGATCGCGAATTTCCGTTTGGGCCTCGCTCCATTGGCTGTGGGCGGGCGAGTCCTCCAGTTGGGCGATCGCCTGGCGCAGGTTGGCCAACTGGCGCTCGGCGGCCGGCAAGGCCCGATCGAGCTGGGCCAAGCGTTCCCGGCTGGTGGTCAGTTCCTGGGTTAGGCGATCGCGCTGTTGGGCCAGGCGATCTCGCTGGCCCGTGGTGGCCGTCAGGGCCGCTTGCAGTTGCTCCAGTTGCCGTTGGGCATCGCGGCGGGCCTGGCGCAAATCGTTCAGGGTTTGGGTGTGGCGCTGGCTGTCCAGTTGAGCCTGGGCGATCGCCCCATCACAACGGCCCAACACCCGATCAATATCCCGCAGCCGATCGCGCAGTTCCGCCGCCGCCTTCGCCTCCTCCGTCAGTTCGCCGCCGCCAAACCGAAGGCCGCCCCGGGACTTTTGCATACTGCCGCCGGTCATCGCCCCGCTGGTCTCCAGCAACTCCCCATCCAGCGTCACGATCCGATGGCGACCCAGGAGCGATCGAGCCTGATCCAACCGCTCAAACACCACCGTCCCGCCAAACACATACTCAAAAATGTTCCGGTAGCGATCGTCAAAATCCACCAGGTTGACCGCATAATCCAGCCAACCCGCCACCGCCGCCCGACCCCGAGCCATGGCTGCCGACTCGCCGCCGCCACCGCCGCGAATTTTGTTCAGGGGCAAGAAGGTGACACGCCCGGCCCGCTCCCGTTTCAGGATTTCGATCGCCGCCGCCGCCACCGCATCATCTTCCACCACCAAATGGCCCAGCCGCGCCCCGGCCGCAATCTCCAAGGCCACCTGATAGGGCGGTTCCACCTGCCCCAAATTGGCCACCAGGCCGCAAATGCCCGGTAAGTCACTTTGCAGCAGCAATTGCACCCCAAACGTGCCTTGGGCTTCCCGTTGGGCCTGGGTTTGGGCTTCCAGTTTGTCCAGTTGCCGTTGCACTTGTCGCTGCTCGTCCTGCAAGCGGCTGCGGGTTTTCTGTTGGAGCTGCAATTCCTGCTCGGCGGCGGCCAACTGTTCGGCAGCCGTTTGGATTTGGGGTTCCAAGCTGCGGGTTTGCCGATCGACCGTTTGGAATTCTCGATCGTGCTCATTGAGGCGATCGCCCGCCCGCTCCCATTCCGTGGCGATTTCCGCCAACTGGGTTTCGATTTGCTTCAGCCGCTCCTGCAAGGTGGCCCGCTCCGTGCGCTGGGGATCGATCGACGCTTGGATCGTCTCCAACTGGTGGCGCAAGTCCGTTTGCTGTTGCACCCAAGCCTGGGACGCTTCCGCCAACTCCGCCGCCTCAGCCCGGGCCCGGTTCAGGTTGGCCGCCGCCCGATCGTGGGCCTGTTGCAATTCCTCCAGGCGCTCTTGCAATTCCGGCCCGGTGGCGGCCAAGGCGGCCTCGGTGCAATCGACCTCCGCCACCTCCGCCGTTAACCGGGCGATCGTCTGTTGTTGGGTTTGCTGCTGGTGGGTCAGCTCCGTTTGTTGGCGTTGCACCTGATCCCGTTGGGCCCGGTGGGTGGCTAGCTCCGTTTGCAGGGCAATTTGTTCCGACTCCCCCAGGGATTTCACCATTTGGTTCAGCCGCTCCAGTTCCGCCGCCTGGGTTTCGACTGTCGCCCGTTCCACCACCAGGCGATCGGCTAACTGCGCCAAATCCTGTTCCCGCTGGGCGATCGATTGGCGCAGTTGCTCCACCTTCGACTGTTCCAGCAGCCAATCCACCACCGCCAAGCGCCCTTGCTGGCCCTGCATTTCCTGGCGAATTTGTTGATATTTCAGAGCCTTGGTGCGGTCTTTGGCCAGGCGATCGCACTGAATTTGCAACTCCTGCTCCAAAATGCGGCAGCGATCTTCGCGCTCCTTCACCTCTTCGAGGGTTTGCTTGGTTTGGATAATTTTGCGATCGAAGTTGGCCACCCCCGCCAGCTCATCAACAATCTGCCGCCGCTCCCGGGGGTTCATGGAAATGATGCTGGTCACGTCCCCTTGCAGCACCACGTTGTAGCCTTCGGGATAGATCCGCAGCTTCGAGAGGGATTGGTGCAACTCGCTGAGGGTACAGGGTTCGCCGCCAATGTAGTAGTTGGAGGTGTAGGTTCCCTGTTGGGTGACGCGCAGTTTGCGGGTGACAGTCCATTCACTGAGGGGCTGGCCGTCGGCATCGCGCAAACCGGGCAAGTCTTCGGCGGCTTCGGCGGAAACGGTGGCCAGCAGGGCGGCTTCTTCGCTCAGATCAAAGGTGACAGTAACGGCAGCTTCCACGGTCGATCGCTTGCCTTTGCCTTGGCCCTTGCCCATTTGTCCCTGGTTCACCAAGTCGGGCAGGCGATCGGCGCGCATTCCTTTGGAGGAGGAGAGGCCGAGGGCAAACAGCAGCGCATCGAGAATGTTGGATTTACCGGAACCGTTGGGGCCCGAAACCACGGTGAATCCGGGCAGCAAGGGAACTCGCGTCGTGCCGCCAAAGGATTTGAAGTTCGTGATTTCAACTTGCTTGATATACAACGGGCCGGCGACCGCTCACGGGGCGGGTTACAGGGACGAGGAAGACGGAAACAGCGTTCCACCGCGCTATCTTACCCAAAACTCTCGCGAAACGGCGATCGGCTCACGATCAAGAGCCTTAGCTACTACCATCGTATAGGGATACTGAATAACCCTGAGGTAAAGTAGAGTTAGGCCATGCCCATGGCTCAACAGCAATTTTCTTAGAGTCTGCTGGATTCCTCAAAAACAATACTGCATAGCCCGTAAAGCGGAAAAACACAAATATGACTTGTATTGAAATCACTGCTCCAAAGGAAGATTTAGAAGAGTTGCGCTTGTTAAGTGAACAAGCTTTTAGAGATGCCAAAAACCAGGCAAGAATCAAGATTTATCATGTTGTTCAAGATTCTCAAGAAGCTACTAATTGGGGACTGTCTCCGGCGACGCTTCAAGTCTTTTGCAGTAGCGTATCAACAATTGTTATGGTTGTAAATCTCTTCATCACTATCCAAGAGAAAAAAAAGAAATTACCTGATGTTGATCTTGATTCTCAACGAAGAATCAAGATCAACACAAGTAATGGTCGAGAATTGAATTTAACAATGTCAGGGGGCATAACAGAAGAAGAAATTGAGTCTTGTCAAAATTCAATTCGAGATCTAATTGATGATTTTTTGTCTATTAAGGATGGGCAAAATTTGAGAAACTTGGGAACCTCTGAAATAGCAAAAATAAATTCCTTGTTCAAAGACTTGGAAGACAGACTTCTTGACATCAGAATATTGTCATCTTTTGTCCAAAAAACTAATAACAAGACGATTTGCTCGTCTGTTTTTGAGAAAATAAGTTTAATTGAAGCAATTAAAATAAGTGCCAAAGAAACTTTCTATTTGAGAGTTGATGATGTCAGGCAATGTGATCATATTTTTTATGTCTTAGAAAGAGAGGATATTTTAGGCTTCTACAAGGACAGCACAGATATTCGCATTATTCCAGTGGAGAATGAATTTATTGGCTTTGTAGGCTTTACTATAGACATGCTTCCACTATTTATAAAAATCAAAGACAATGAAAATTTTTATCTATTCGATCAATTTAGATGATCGGAAAATATTGCGGCATTCAAACATGCAAAACGAGAATTGAAAGTAATAAAAAGACTGTAGGGTGGGCAGTGCCCACCACTCTCCCACAAACGGAATCAACTTCAGGATCAGGGCTTATTACCTTGGGTGCGATCGCGTTGCTTTAGTGGTCGTTGGTGGGCATTGCCCACCCTACAGCTACTACTACAAACTAAGGCAAAATAACTGGAATTTCTAGACGGTTGAAGCGTCGATAGATTTGAAAATCACTATCCAGGGTCATAACTGTACTGTTCGGACGTTGCTCTGATAAACAAACTAAGCAAGCATCCGCTAGAGACATAGGCACAGAATGGTATTGACGCATCAACTCGATAACCCTAGCCTGACTGTTTTGAAGCGAGAAATCAACCCTTAGTAATCCCCGCTCAATCCACTGAAGCATCATCTCTCGACCACAATTGGTACGCCCGAGCAGAAACCAAGATTCCGTAAGAACGGGTTCACAGGTAATCAGGGGAGATGGCAGTTGCCTAAGCTGTTTTGTCGCCCAGTCATGGTGATGGTCACGCCGGTTAATGACGGCAACCAAGGGGCCGGTGTCAATTAAAACCTCTTTCACTCGCGCCCCATGCCTTCTAGATAGTCGGGATTTGTCGAGAGATCACTTGGCCCTTCAGCACTGCCAATTAGAGAACCCGCGAGATCAAACACTGAAGGAGAAGGCTCTGAACGGCTGAGGAGCGGGGTGACTTGCGATCGCTCGGCCAATAGCAAGTTGATGAATTGAATCACCAGTTGTTGGAGCGCCTGGGGAAGCTGGCGAAACTGGTTTAGGAGGGTTTGCTCGATCGGGCTGGGAGTCATGGGGCGATTACTGGTGAGACTATGACCATTTTATGAGGATGAATCAATTTGTTTTTCAAGACTCGATCGCCCCGTTGAATCAAAACTCTGATTGCAAACGCTCAGGCAACGTGATCGCCCAATCAAAAAATAGTGGACGGAGCGATCGCTTTCTGTTCCTCCACATGGGTTGGCGCTGAGGAAGTGGCGCAAGGTATCTTGCAGGCATCCTCTTCCAAGTCAAGCTTTGATCATTGCCATGATGGATAGCTATCCTGGAGAACTTGAAGCCCTAACGCTATTGGGTCTGGAGATCGCAGGGTTGACCGTTGGTGGGTTGCTGGCCATTAGCTTCCTGTTAATCTCAATTTTTGTGCGCCGCGACAAATCTCCCGGCGTGATCAAGGCATGGGCGATCGCCGCCTTATTGATCTTCATCATCAACGTCTTCGTCTATAGCTGGTTAATCGGGCTTGGTCGCGATAACCTCGTCCGCGATGGCGAGCAACGACCATTAATCACCCCACCCCCAGTCTTGTTTGTCAGCATGAGCCTGATTAATTCCCTCGGGCCCAGCGTGAGTGTCCTGAGTCCGATCGTGGTGTTTTGGGTGAAGCACCCTCCCCGTTCTCGACATTCGCCCAGGCAAGATTAAATATTAAAAAACCGGGGTCATCCCCCGGCTCTCGTGATCAAAGTTGTGTTTCAAAACTGGTTGCGTTTCAAAACTGATGGACTAGCAGCCCTCGGGCCCGCAGAAGCTGTGCGCATACAGCACCTCCGCATCACAGATATAGATGATGCCTGCGTAATTCAGGAAGAACTCCACCGCCACGCGATCGGCGATCGCCTCAGCCAGGGTGCGAGTGTCGGTCAACACCTCAAACTTGATATTCGCTTGGGTGTCGGAAACATTGGGCTGCCCGGACGATCGCACGTTGCGGCTGCCCTTGCCGCCCGTTTCCAACACCGTATACCCTTTGGCCCCGCACTCTTCAATGATCTTGGCCACCTTCTTCAGCAGCACCTTTTCGGTGATGATGACAAGCTTTTTGGCTGGTTTAGCCATGTTGGTTACCTCTTTTGTCTACTACTCTAACGAGTCTGTCGGGCCGTGAGAAAGCACCGACAGACCCCACATGCTTGGGGCGACTAACCCCCGAGTGCTTGAGCCAGCCCGATAAAGAATGGAATGCACAGACCGATCGCGATCGGCGTACCAACGGCCGTGGAAGCACCAATGTAGGCGGAAGGGTTCGCCGACGGGATCCCGGCGCGCAAGGTGGGCGGGCCCGAAATGTCTGAGCTAGAGGATGCAATGACCGCCAGCACAACCACACCACCCAGGCTGAAGTTCATCGTGTAGTGAGCAATCATGCCCAAACCAAAGGCAATCAGCCCATGGAGAAAGGGAGCCACCACACTGTAAACAACGTACCACTGAGCCACTTTGCGCAGTTCGCCAATCCGCGACCAAGCTTCCATCCCCATCACCAGCATCAGGATTGAAAGCAAACCCCGGAAAGCCGGATCGTAGAAGCTTTCGTAAACGCTTTCCGGCTTGGTGAGAATCCCCAAGGCCAAACCGAGCAACATGGCAGACAAAGCGGGCCCTTGCAGGCTTTCTTCGATAATCGGCCAGATTTTGACCTTACTATCACCCTGCTGCTGGTCGCGATATTCCTGACGGGTGCTGGGCTGCTCCTGAAAATCCGCAGCGGCGGCTTTGCTGCGCTTTTTCTGGTTGAGATAAATGTTGGCTACAACAATTGCCGTGACCAGCGCCGGAATATCCATGAAGGGATAAAGTGCGCCCGCCCATGCTTCATACCCAATCTTTTGTTCTTCGAGCAGGGTCAGGGCTGCCGCCATGGTGGAACCACTGACCGCCCCAAACAAGCCACCCGTCGCGATCGCATCAACGGTCTTGACCTTTGGTAGTTTGGCCAAGGTGTAGCGGGCGATGAAGACAACTAGAATCCCTACAGTTGCTGCAAATATAACCGGTAAAACCATTTCGGTCAGGTTGGAATTCCGGATTGCAATTCCACCGGTTAAACCGATTTTGGTGAGCAACATGAAGACGATGATTGTACAAATCGACTCTGGAATTACCAATTGGCTTCCGAGTGCTGCAATCACCATCCCCCCAATCAAAAAACCCAGTGTGGGGGACTGCAACTGAATAATGAAGTCCTTGACGAAAAGGGACAAGAAATCCACGGATACCTCCTAGTCCACTGCATGAACTTTAAAAGCGTTAAAGAAAGTCAGAGGGAGGCACTTCATGCCCATAGTGCAGGTGTTGCCCAAAAAACCTGTATCTAGGGTGTTGAGAAGGGGCCGATCTCCAGGCGGGTCTCGAAATAGTTGTGTTGAACTAATTTCTATAGACTCGTCCATCAGTTTTCTATAGATGGGTACGTGATGTAAATCCTTATGGGCGCTGGATTATCTTGAAAAACTGATTATGGGGTAAATCAGAACAAATATCGTGATGCTTGACTTTTAATGGCTTTGAATAATTGATGATTGGGATAATTAGAGCAGCTAATTGTTGGATCAATCAAGGCAAATATATTTTTCGTTAGCTCGGGATGCATCAGGTAATTGTCAGGTAATTTTTTGTCTCATTTGGCCTGTAGGTTCTTGACTTTGATACCGGATTTTGCTGAACCGGCTAGTTTCCGGCGACGATTTTCCGCCTATGGAGGGCGAAACTGTGGCATTGGGGCGGGTTGGGGGCAATGCCTCACGGGTGTGGTTCCCCGGAATTCATGCTAGGACTGAGGGGGTATGATTTTGGGGCAATGGCTGCCCGGTGTTTCCCGGAACGGCCGCGGCGGTTGAGGAGTATGTCAAAATGCTCTCTGGATTGCCGCAACCCGTTTTGCGCCGTATTTTGCAAGCCGGTTGATGGTTGGTTGCCCGCCATTAATCAGGCCCCTAGGGGAGGTGTGATGCATCCTGTTTCGATCGCGATCGCACCCTATTGCCCCTGATGCACCCCACTTGCTATGAACAAACTCATCGTTGACCTCGAAGGCCTCCGCGAACAGTTGAAAAGCGCTCGCCGTCCCCCCAAACCCAAGATGCTCGTCGTCGATGACGAGCCAGATAATCTCGACTTGCTCTATCGCACCTTCCGCCGAGATTTCAACGTGCTCAAGGCCGAAAGCGGGGCCCGAGCCTTGGAACTGTTGGCCGAGGAAGGGGAAGTGGCTGTCATCATTTCCGATCAACGGATGCCAGAGATGAAGGGAACGGAGTTTTTGAGTAAAACCGTGCCCCAGTTTCCAGACACCGTGCGGATTATTTTGACGGGCTTCACGGATGTGGAAGATCTGGTGGAGGCGATTAACTCAGGACAGGTGTATAAGTACATCACCAAGCCTTGGGATCCTGATGAGTTGAAAACCGTGGTGCAACGGGCAGCCGATAGTTACGATTCTTTGAAGAATCGTTCGATCGAGCTGGAACGGGCCCAGGCGCAGATGCAACTGTTGGCGGCAATTTTGGCCGCGGCCGACAGCGGCACGTTTGAGATTTGTGCGGAGCGGCTGGCGACGGCGTTTGTGGAACGGTTCGAGGCCGATCGCTGCACCATTCAGCTCGTGCAAGAAGGGCAACTGGGCAACCACGGCGGCCAAGCGGGAGCTGCTTCTCTGGTGGGCGATCCGCTCAGCCAGCAGGCCATGGTGGAGAAAAAGCTGCAAGTGTGTTTGAATGCGACGGCGAATGCGGATTTGGCCGGAACAGCATTCTATCAAGAAGGCGGGGTAGCAACCCATGTGGTGATTCCAGCCATCTATCGCGATTCGGTTGGGGCTTTGGTGTCGTTGCAGTTTGCCAATCCCATCACCCTGGAAGAAAGTGAAGCAACCCAAATGTATTTGGCAGTGCAACAGGCGGCCTTTGTGCTGACCACGCTGCCCTAGCACGGCAAGCGGATTTTGAGCTGATTTCGATCGGTCAACTCAGATCAACTCAGACCAACTCAGATCAACTCAGGTCAATTCAAATAACTACTGCTGTTGCCAGATCGCTCACCAGATCGCTCGGCAACAAGGGGCTGGCGCATCTTGTTATAACGACTGACTCCGCAACGTTGACCCCATGAATTAAGGTAGCCGCGCTACTCGGTTGGGTTGTGAATTTTTGGGGAGATAGATTTTTGGAGGCTTGATCCCCTTTGGGGTGATTGTTAACGAACATGTCGATCGCTCGATCGCGATCGCGCCCGAACGGTACGCTAGACCGCGCCTGATCCCACCGGATGCTCGGGTTTGCTTCTCCCAGTTAGCGAGCAAAGTCCCACAAAAATTCCAACCGGATGCGCCCGATGGCGCTGAGGGGTGGCCAGATTGGCTCGATCGTCCGCCAACTGCCGATCTAGACAATCTGAGGATTGCAACTAACGTTCGTTAACCGACCTCCAACCGTATGTCCGTCGCTAGTCCCACCCGTACCATCCGCATCGGCTCTCGTAAAAGCCAATTGGCTCTTGTGCAAACGCACTGGGTACAAGGAGAATTGCAGCGGCATTTTCCGGACATTACGTTTGAGGTCTGTGCGATCGAAACCCAAGGGGATAAGGTGCTGAACGTGGCCCTGTCCAAAATTGGGGACAAGGGTTTATTTACCCGCGAGTTGGAAGATGGAATGCGCGACGGGATCTATGATCTGGCGGTGCATTCCCTGAAGGATTTGCCAACCCGCCTGCCGGAAGGGCTGACCTTGGGTTGTGTGACAGAACGGGTGAACCCGGCTGATGCGGTGGTGCTCCATGCCCAACACAAGGGCAAAACGCTCGACCAATTGCCCGCAGGCGCTGTGATTGGTACGTCGTCCCTGCGGCGGTTGGCTCAGTTGCGCTATCACTACCCCCATCTGAGCTTCAAGGACATTCGCGGCAATGTGAATACTCGGCTGAAGAAGCTCGACAGCGGCGAGTATGATGCGACGATTTTGGCGGCGGCCGGTTTGCAGCGGATGGATTTAGCCGATCGCATCGATCAGTTGTTGCCGTCGGATGTGTCGCTCCATGCGGTGGGCCAGGGGGCCTTGGGCATTGAGTGCCGCGAGGGCGATGAGGACATTTTGCGCGTGCTGAAGGTGCTGGAGCATGAACCCAGCAAGTGGCGCTGCTTGGCGGAACGGGCTTTCCTGCGCGATTTGGAAGGGGGTTGCCAAGTCCCGATCGGGGTGAATACCAGCTTGGAGGGTGATACCCTGACCCTGGCGGGCCTGGTGGCCAGTGTGGATGGCAAGCAACTGATCCAAGACACCGTGAGCGGCCCCCACACCAGTGCTGAAGATCTGGGCACGGAGTTAGCCCAAAAACTGCGCGCCCAAGGGGCCCAGGAAATTTTGAATGAGATCCTGGCTCAGGTCAATCGGGGCTAAGGGGTTGCCTGCGGACGGCTCCTGATGTGGATCCTGATGAGGCGATCTTGGGCCCACAACCTGAGTCCATCACCTGAGTCTGTGGGTTTTGGATGTCGGTTAATTCGGTTCGCTGGGTTAACCCGGTTCATATTGAATTTCGCTTGAGGATCCTGGGGGCGATCGGGCAAGATGGAACTGTCTTGCTCGATCGCCCCTTTGGCTCATGGATATTGCCAGTCTTTTGCTGCGTGCGGCCGTTGCTCACATTCCCCAAACGGTGATGATTCCCCTGTGCTTTGGGTTGGCTTGGTATTTGGTGGCCGTTCTGGTGCGATCGATCGCCAGCTTCACCCAAGAGGGCGTTTCGCGGGTGCGCACTTTGCACCAAATTCCCTGTGCAGACTGTGCCTTTTTCACGGGCGACTACCACCTCAAATGTCCCGTCCGTCCCAGTGAAGCCCTGTCAGAAGCGGCGATCAACTGTCCAGATTTCCAGCCCAAAACCACTCCCCTGGCTTAGGGGAGGTCTGAGCAAGATTTTTGGGCACAGATCAAGCCAGCATCACCGTCGGGGCAAGGGGCTTAGGGGGTGTCGTCAAATTGCCTAAACCCCTGATAACCTCGCTCTTCAAACCAATTAGTCGTAGGGGCGGGTCTCCCCAACCAGCCCCGTCTTTCCTTCGCTCCCTTTATCCCGAATTCACGTTAACCCGGACGATCGCCTCAAAGCAGCCCCCGGGCTGGGCGAGGATTGAAACTATCCAGTTTTCCCCATCTACCCCATCTAAATGAATGTTATTGAAGTGCAGCGCCCGGCCCCCAGGCTGGGCGAGGATTGAAACAAAAGGAGCGATCGCGTGAGTTTGCTCGATGATCTCAGTCAGTTTTTAGAAGCTCGGCTAGAAGCCTTTCTGCGCGAACATCCCGAGCTAGAGTTGCGGGCCCTAGAAGAGCAACTGCGGGAACAGGAAGCCGATGCCAAGCGATCGATCGGGGAATTACACACCCAAGAACAGCAACTGAAAGCCGACATTTGGGAAACAGCCCAGGACGTGCAGCGCTGGCACATTCGCATCGAAAAAGTGGAAGCCGCCGGAGAACACCAACTCGCCGCAGCCGCCCGCGAACGAGAAGCCGCCCTCTTGCGCAAAGGCAATCAACTTTGGGGACAAATGCAGGGCATTAAAACCCGCATTGAACAGTTAGAAACCCTGGTCTCGCAACTGGCCAGCAAACGGCAAGAGGTGGCCGCGCGGGCTGCCCAGGCCGATGCGCAAACCCAGACCCAAGCCAAGACCCGCACCAGCCGATCGCCCTGGGACAGCAGCGATCGGGCCAGCTACAGCAGAGGAATGGGAGCCGATCCCCTAGAGGAGCAGTTCCAACGCTGGGAAATGGACGAAGAACTAGAGCAACTGAAGCGCCAAATGGGCCGCCCTTAAGGGTTTGAGCAAGGGATAGCGGCTTTTTTAGCCGATTCAACTGCTTCGGCCTCCAACGGCCGTGCTAGCTTAAGGATGTAACGGTTTGTAAAGAAAAGTAACAACCCGATCGTGCAAGACTGGCAAAGCAAGCTCAAAGGCAAAGTAATCGTCATTGTTGGCGGCACAGGGGGCATTGGCGCAACCCTGGCTCGCAAACTAGCAGCGGCTGGAACCTCGTTGGTGTTGGCGGCTCGGGGAACGGAACAATTGGCGGCCCTCGCAGCGGAACTGCGGGGAACGGGAGCTACGGTGTTGGCGGTTCCCACGGATATTACCGATGCGGCTCAGGTGGCGAATCTATTCACCCAGGCGATCGCCCAATTTGGTCAGATTGATGCGCTGGTCAATGCGGCGGGCGCGGGAATTCTCAAACAGTTTAATAAGCTCACGGAAGCCGATCTGGATCAAATGTTGGCGGTGAATTTAAAGGGCAGTTTTCATACTTGCCAAGCCGCCATTGAGGTGATGAAAGATCGCAAGATGGGGCATATTTGCAACGTGATCGGCATTTTGGGCAAGCACTCTATGGCCATGGGTGCGGCCTATTGTGCTTCCAAGTTTGCGCTCACGGGCCTCAGCAAATGCATGGCCGATGAAGCCCGGCGCTACGGGATCAAAGTCACACTGTTCTATTTTGGTGGCATTGATTCACCCTTTTGGGACAACGTGAGCCTCAAGGTCGATCGCACCAAAATGTTGTCCACGGAAACGGCGGCCGATGCCATTTTATTTGCTCTCAGTGCAGAACCGCAGGCCATTCCCATGGAAATCAATATTCAGCCGGAAAGCCATCTCTTTTTCTAGGCATCTGTGAATATTCACGAATGAATATTCACGAATGAATATTCATCAGCCATTGAGAATAGCAATTTAGCGCCCCCATTCAAGGCAGTTGCTCAGGGAAAAAACCTGCTGATCGATCGCCCCGCTCCGCCATTGACTCGCTTTGGCCGATTGCTCTATGCTTGCGATTGAGAATGATTCTCATTCTGGATAATCCTCTGAATCTGGGCGTGGGCCAACCAGAGGCATAACCGCAAGCTTAGGTGTGATTGATGGGTGGGATGACTCGAACCATGGCGGAACGGCGATCGCGCAACCGGAGAATCGGGCGGATGCAATGGCCAGCGATCGCCCTTGGCCTGGCCCTGCTGGGAACGGGTTGCGGCACTGGAGCCAACTCCGGGGCAACAACCCCCAACGGCAGCAGCACCCCAGCAACCAGCACCACCAACCCCGATCGCCCCAAGGTGGTGGCCAGTGGCGGCGTGGTTTGCGACTTGGCCCAGCAAATTGCGGGCGAGACGATCGACCTCACCTGTTTGGTGCAACCCGGCCGCGACCCCCACACCTACGAACCCACCCCCAGCGATCGCGCCGCGATCGAGTCTGCCAGTCTCGTGCTCTATGGCGGCTATGACTTTGAAGGGGGATTAACCAAAACCCTCACCAGCGCCCCCACCCAGGGCCCCAAAGTGGCAATTTTTGAAAAAGCTGTTCCCAGTCCGCTGAAGATGGCCGCCCATGATCATGACCATGGCCACGACCACGGCCATGAAGATGACCACGACCACAAACACGACCACAAAACCGAAGCGGCCGCCAAGCCCGAGGAACATGATCACGACCATGATGCAGATCCAAAAACTGCCACTGGGGCAGCGGCGGAACTGGTGGCGGATCCCCACGTGTGGCACAGCCCCCAAAATGGGCAAAAACTAACGGCGATCGTGGCGGCCCAACTGAGCCAACTGATTCCCGCCCAAGCCGATCGCTATCAACAGGCTGCCCAGGCCCTGACCGGCGAACTGCAAGCGCTCGATCGCTGGATTCAAACCCAAGTGGCCACCGTCCCGCCCGATCGACGGCGACTCATCACCACCCACGATGCCCTGCGCTACTATGCCCAAACCTATGGATTTGAGGTGAAAGGGGCCCTCAGCGGTCTGAGCACCGAAGAGCGACCCACCCCCAGCAAGTTGGCGGAACTGGTGAAACTGGTTAAGGCGGCCAATGTGCCAGCCATTTTTGCAGAAGCTTCCACCAACCCCAAGACGATCGCCACCGTCGCTCGCGAGGCCGGCGTGCAGGTGGCCCCCAACCCGCTTTATATTGACGGGCCCGGCGCACCCGGCACGGCCGGATCCACCTATCAAACCATGCTGATTAGCAATACTTGCACGGTGGTGAATGCCTTGGGAGGCCAATGTGAACCCCAGACGGCTCCCCTGGGAAAATCTCGTTCTTGAAACCCCGTTCTTAAAATTCAAATCTCAAAATCTGGGTCTCAAGGTTTGGGTCTTGAAGTTGAGTTTCTAGAATTTAGTTCTTGAAGTTAAGTTCTCGATTTTTGGCAATCAAAATTGAAATTTTGGAGCCATATTTTTCACCACTTTTTGAGATTTAACTTTGCTCTAATCTTGGATTACACTTCCTTGATGAATACATTGATGAATACATTCAATTCATCAGCTTAAGGAAGCAATTTCATCTCTGCGCTAACCTGAGATATCCAAGATTTGCGAGGCGAGTACAACAACCATGTACGTTCTCATCGGCGGCGCAGGAATGATGGGATTGCGGTTAGCCCAACAACTCCTAGAGCTGGGGCATACTGTTGCTGTGATTGACAAAGATCCCTTAGCCTGTCGATTTGCTCGCGAACAAATCGGGGTGATGGCCTTCGAGGGTAGCGCAGTCAGCACCGCAGTGCTCCTAGAAGCTGGGATCCGGCAGGCCAATGCGGTGGTAGCAGCCCTAAGGGATGATGCTTTGAATTTGGCGCTCATCACCTTATCCAAAAGCTACGGCATTGCCCACACTGTTGTTCGGATGCTCGATCGCGAGTTTCTGGATGCTTATCGTTTGGCCGGCGCTAGCCACATCATCAGCACCATTGATTTGGCAGTGGCCACGATGGCCAACGCGATCGAATACCCAGAAGTGGAATCCATGATGCACTTTGAACAGGGTCAGGTTGAAGTGCTCAAATTACCCGTTCCCAATGATTGTTATGTGGTCGATCGCACGGTGGCCCAGATTGCCCAAGATCCCGATTTTCCAACGGGATCTCTGATCATTGGTTATCAAAGTCATGCCTGTAGCAACTTAGAAATTCCCAATGGTCAAACAGTCTTGAAAGCTGGCTCCACCATTTTGGTTGTGACCCGGCCGGAACTCGTCCGGCCGATGATCAAATATCTTGGACTCACTGCTAGTCATCGCTCAGAGACTGAAGCTTCTGATCCAAAGCTTTGATGTAGCGTTGCACCACATCTTCCGGAACAATTCGCTTGCGCAGGGCATCGTTAATTGCACCCTTTTCCGCAATAATTAACTGTCTTCGCACCACATCCAATTGGTTGGGATAATGCAGACCCAAATGGGCTTGGTGTTGGTTATAGACCTCCCTCAAAACCCGTTCTGATCCAGCGACTTTGGCTTGATAAGCAGCCCAAAGCTCCTCATAAGTTGCTTTTGGTAAAACGCCAGCCTTGAGTAGCTGGGCAAGTTCATCCTGCGCCGCCTTGGCCCCAATCAGTTGAATCTGTAATTGGCCAATTTCCTCGGATATGCCATTGCCTTGGCCGATGTTGAGCTGCTTGATCAGCCAAGGCAATGCCAGTCCCTGAATCACCAACGAAAACAGGACTGCCCCAAAAACCAGTTCAATAATGAATTCCCGGCCAACAAAACCCACAGGAATAGCGATCGCCAATGCCATGGACAGCGATCCCTTAATATTGCCGAGCACTAGGACATGTTGCCAACGGAGGGGAATCGGGCGATCGAACCAGCGCAAGCCGGCCAGCAATGAATAAACAGAGATGATGCGTCCCAATTGATAGGCAATGATCACCAAAATAACGGCCGGGAGAATTTTCCAAAGGGTGAGGGGATTAATTTCAATGCCAATCAACAGAAAAATGAATGTATTAACACTAAAACCTGCATATTCCCAAAAGCTGAGCAGCGTGATCCGATAGGAGGCTGATGTGGCTTGGGGCAAACCCAAATTACCAAAAACCAAACCAGCAATCACGACGGCTACCGCACCGGAAACACCCAAAAACTGGCCCAGTTGAAACGTGCCTAAAGCCAATGCCACAGTTAGCAACAAACTGCTTAAGGGATCTTGCAGGCGATTAAAAATCGGCAAGCAAAGATAGCCTAAAACTGCGCCTAGGAATGCACCGCCCAGGGAAACCAACAGCATCTCTTTGATGCCTTGACTGACGGTAATGCTACCGGTGGAGTAAATGACCAACAGCAGATTGAAGGAAACTAAGGCAGCGGCATCGTTAAATAATGTTTCGCCTTCAACGATCGTTGAAAGCCGTGAAGGCACTCGCAATTCCTTAAAAACCGCGATCATGGAAACGGTGTCGGTGTTAGCCAAAATTACACCGACCAACAGCGCATTAATCCAATCCAGCCCTAGGCTCAGTTTCACCAAAACAGCAATGATCCCTGAGGAGAGCAAGGAGCCAGGAATTGCGAGCAGGGCGATCGGTTTGAAGGTGCTGCGAAGACGACTAATATCCGTGTTGATTGCCGCTTCAAAGATCAGAATTGGCAGGAAAAGATTGAGCACCAGCGATGGATCCAGGCCAAGGCGCTGGGATAGCAAGTCGGTGATGGGTAGCCCCGCCAGCACCAAGCCGGTGACATAGGGAATTCTCAGCCGCTGCGTCACCAGGGCAACGGTGGTTGCCAGCAAGAGCAGGATAGTGAGGATATTAATCAGTTCGGGAATGCTGCCGATCGCTAGACTGCTGACCGCTGCGTTGGAATTGTGAACTGAATTGCTGTTTGCTAGGAATTGTGGCCAGGAGGAAAGAGTCAGCAACCAATCATGCTTCATGCGGTTTTCTCCTAGATAAATGAGGAAGGTTAATGGCAAATTTACCCCGCTCTGATCTGGTTTGGAGGGGGGTAGGTATGGCCAGATTTCTGGCGAGCTGTTACGGTCGATCGCCCGGTCGATCGCATAATTAAGCCGATCGCCCGATTACAATCCCAGGCCGAACAGTTAGGTTAAATAGGTCAAAGTTAAGTCAAAGTTAGGCTGCTACGAGCGATCGAATCAGTTCCGCCAGTTGATCGACTTCCGCTTCTTGGGTGAAGTAATGAACACAGGCCCGCGCACAATCGGGATTGGGCAGGGTTCGGAGCAAATATTTTTGTTTTTCCAGGGTGGCCACGAGCGATCGAGCGTTGTGGGAGCCGCTGACCTTGAAGGAAATGAGGCCGGTTGGCGGCGGGTATGGCAGCCAACATTCCACCTGGGGAATGGTTTGCAGATGTTGCCAAAGGCGGCCGGCAAGCTGCACGATTCGATCGTACCGTTGCTGGGGTGTGCCCCAACGGCGGTGCAAGTCCAGAGCCGATTGGAGACCTAGCCCAAGCGCATAGGCGGAGGTGGCCACTTCAAAGCGTTGGCCGGTAGTTTTGTGGCCCGTGGGGTTACCCTGGCGATCGGCCGTGATGCCACGCCAGCCCACGAAGGTCGGCTCCAGGCTCGATCGGGGATTAACATACAATCCCCCCAACCCATCGGGCCCACAGCACCACTTGTGGCCTGTGAAGGCATAGAAATCAATCTCTAATTCCGACAGATTCAAGGGCAACAGGCCCACCGATTGGGCCGCATCAACCAGGATTTGCACAGAGGGCTGTTGGTGGCGGCAAGCGCGGGCAATGGCTTGCACATCGAGAATTTCGCCCGTATTCCAAAGGGCATGGCTCACCAGCACCAAGCGGGTTTGGGGATGCAGATGGGCCAAAATGGCTTCCACGATCGGTTGCTCAGGGACTCGATCGCGCAGGGGAAACTGATCGATCGTCACTCCCCAACGCTTGGCGATCGCTTGGGCGGCGGCCACCACCCCCGGATGCTCGGAATCGCTAATCAATAGCCGATCGCCCGATCGCCAAGGCAATCCCCAAAGGGCAATGTTGCAACCAGCCGTCACATTCTCAGTCAGGGCGATCGTCTCCGGACTCACCTGCAATTCCTGAGCAATGGTTTGGCGGGTGGCGGCCAGTTGCGCATCAACCCAATCGCCCACGGCGCTGCTGAAGGGGCCCAATTGCTGCATCGTTTGCCAGGCTTGCACCATGGCTTCCAGGGATCCTTGGGGTAGTGGCCCTTGGCCGCCGTAGTTGAAATAGGTTTTGTTGTCTAGGGCGGGGAATTGGGAACGCACCTGATCAATGCTCCAGGGTTCTCCGTTCCTAGGTTCTTGGTTCGTTTGTGCCATATTCCTGTTGCCCGCAACCACCATGTTTCCAAACGCTCCTGCCAATAGGCTGCTAGTGGGTTTCAACTAAACCCTTATGCAGTCAGTCCCAAGGTTTTTACTTTGCTGTTTTTTGCGGTTTCTATTCCGCAGTTTCTATTCCGCAGTGTCTGTCTCGCAGCCGCTATCCTGATGTTTCGAGGTGGCGGGTATGAGCCAGGTTGCGTGAATCTTAACCAGCAGCCCAGTCGCGATCGGTTGCCCGTCGTTTGGTGTCATTCAAAGACTGTTTGACCCGCTCCAAAACCCAACTGAAGGTTTCAAAAACCTGCCGGAGCGATTGTTCATCCCGCAGGGTTGAAAGGCTGAAGTTGGGGGCCCGGCGTTCTCGTGAGTCCGGCGGGAGGGCCAGGCCGATCGAGCTGAAGTGGCTGCGCAATTCCATCCATTCGTCATGGCGCGTGAAGGGATACCAAGAAGCGTAGGTGCTGGAATTGATTTCCAAGCCCCCATCAATCCCCACTTTGAACAGCTCATGGGACTCGCCCCGCCCAAAATCACACATGGCCACAAACCCGCCGTAGGTGTCGCCCGTGCGCCAGTAAACCTCCACATTGGGATGATCGCTACACCACTCGTAAATGTGGTGTGCAATGGCGGCTTCGTCTTCCCCCTGGCGGGTGCTGAATTCTTGGAAGAAGCTGTCTTCGTCCCAACGCCGCCGATCGAGGGCGGGGGAAGCGCTCTTGGAGTCGGTCATGCGCCCAATTAATCGGGGCACGAGGGTGCGAAATCCTTCATCGCTCACGTATTGGCGCAGCTCGATCGCCTGAACTTCTGCCGGATCCATCTGGGCGTTCAAAAACTCCACCGTCCGCACCAGTTCCGGCGAGAGGGCATCGGAAACCACCACAATTCGGATCCGGCCCGCTTGCAGGTTAGTTTTCACCTGTTGCCAAAAGCGCTCTTCTTCCTCGTCATGGCCCAGGAAGTCTTCCACCACTTGATCGGGATCCCGATCGTTGGCGCGGCAGTTGGCTTCAAATTGGGCCAGCATGGTTTCGATCGGCCAATATTGCGACAGGTTCGCAGCATATTCGATCGCCTGGCCAATCAGCTCTTGGGCCTGTTGACCGCCGCCGCGTCCGTGGCTGCAAAACACCTCCACCACCGTAGGCACACCGCTGCGATCGAGAAAAATCCGATCCAGAGACCAGCGATCGGCCCGTTCGTCATCAAAAATCACCGTGTTCTGGCGAGTGATGGCCAACCAGTCCTGATCACGGTTAATGAGGCTGCGATCGCCAGCCAATAGGTTGGGGTAAGTTTCCAAGAGTTCCTGAAGAAGCGTCACCGACCCATAGGGCTGCTCCATCATCTCCACGAGTCGCCCATCATTGCGTACGAAGTAAATTCCGCTGCTCATGCCTATTGCTCTTCAGTTGCTGCCGTGAACTGGTGATCGCCGGGGGCCATGGCGGCCCCCAATCCTTAGCACCGCTTGGGCGACGGACTCATTGGCGACGGATTAACTTGACCCGGGGCCGGATCACCAGCCCCTCCACACCCCGTTAAAAACCGCTTCTGCCGGCCCCGTCATGAGGATCCGATCGCTCACAGCATCCCAGGTGATCTGCAATGGGCCGCCGGGAAGCTCCACCGTAGCCACTCGATCACTGTGGCCATTTAACACGGCTGCTACCAGTGTTGCACAGGCCCCCGTTCCACAGGCCAACGTAATGCCCGCGCCGCGCTCCCAAACCCGCATTCGTAGATAGTCGCGCCGCACCACTTCCACAAATTCCACATTGGTTTTTTGGGGGAAGGCCGGATGGCATTCGATTTGCGGGCCAATGGCGGGCAGGTCGATCGCGCTCACATCCTCCACAAAGGTGACACAGTGGGGATTTCCCATGCTGACGGTGGTTACTGTCCAATCCTGGCCAGCGGCCGTGAGCGATCGGGCCAGGGCCGTTTCGCCCGCTGTGCCCAAGGTGGTGGGAATCCGCTCGGCCGCCAAAATCGGCTGGCCCATGTCCACGGTCACCTGGCCATCGGCCTGAATGGTGGGAATAATGGAACCCGCCAGCGTGTGAACTTTGTAGGTTTTTTCGGTATTGTCCAGGCCTTCCAGGGCCGCTAAATATTTGGCAAAACAGCGAATGCCATTGCCGCACATTTCCGGTTCGGAACCATCGGAGTTAAAAATTCGCATGGTGTAATCGGCTCCCTGCTCGCCGGGCAGCACGAAGATCACACCGTCGGCCCCAATGCCAAAATGGCGATCGCACAGTTGCACGGCCTGCTCAGGCGAGAGAATTGGCTCTGCTCGATCGCGGTTATCCAGCAGAATAAAGTCATTCCCTAATCCGTGATACTTTGCAAACGCAAGTCCCATTGAGCACTCCCTATGGCTGAAGAATTTAATACTGGGCTGCCCAGCACCCGTCAAGTGCAGACAGCCATTAAGAATAAGCAAGAAGTGGAACTAAAGCTGCTAACCAATGACCTGATTGCAGGCAAGGTGAGGTGGCAGGACAGTGATTGCATCTGCATTGTTGACCATTACGACCAGCCTACAATCGTTTGGCGACACGCGATCGCCTATCTCAAGCCCAAGGCCTAGGGGCAACTCAACGGCTCATTCAGCGACTGAACTGGCTGATCAGCGAACGATTGATTTTCCATGTCCCAGTCGTCATAACAAGGGGCTTAAGCCCCTTGTCCCCCACGATCTGCCAAAGGTGGAATCAGGGTTTCAGGCGATTTGGTTCAGGCGATTTGGCGACAGGCCCTAGCCTTGACCCGATTGGGCAGAAGACTGGGCCGGCGAAGCTCCGGCCGGGGCCGCAGGAGAGCGCTGGCCCCGCAAACTGCGGAAGTAAAGGGTTCCCACGCCGCCTAAAAAGAGGCCATACCCGATCGCCTGAGCCAGGTAGAGATGGTCACGGTAGCCAAAGAGGGTTTTGAGCAATACACCCGGCAACACCCGATCGCTCAAGGTCGCTGACCAATCCCAAACCAGGGGCCCCAGCAAGCAGGAATCGCCCCCCACAGCACAAAGGCCAGCCCAGGCAGGATGCAGTTGCCCCCAAAGCACCGTCGCCGCGTCCAGGTGCTTGAGCACGGAAATCACCAACGCGCCCACCACCAGCAGCAGAATTGTGCCCACCACTTGGAAAAATCGGCGCACGTCAATCTTGATGCCAAAGCGGAATAGCAGCAGCCCCATGATGGCGGCTCCGATTACACCCGCGATCGCCCCCACGGCGGCCCCGAGGCTTTCCTGAAACTGGGCGGCAATGAAAATGACCGTTTCCAGTCCCTCTTGCAGCACGGCGGCCGTGACCAAGCCAAAAATTTTCCAGGAGGCCCCCGCTTGCTCCCCGATCGCCCGCTGCACAGAGGATTGCACCTCTCCTTTCAGTTGTTTGGCCTGCTGAGTCATCCAAACCAACATCCAACTCAACAGACCAATGGCGATCGCCCCCAGAATTACTTTTAAGCCTTGAGTCCAAAAGGGGGCCCAAGGGGCAACCGATCGATCCAAGGCCCCGAAGACCCCAGCCAACCCAACGCCCACCAAAGCACTCAGGCACAACCCCGCCACAATCCCCCAAGCCACCGATCGGTTGAGGTGGGTTTGGCCCGCTTGTTGCAAACAGGCCAACACCAAGCCAATGATCAAAACCGCTTCAAACCCCTCGCGCAGGGCGATCGAAAAGGTTGGCAACGCATCCACAAGGTTCATGGCGGGGAAACCCCAATAGCATTAATCGTTCAGCAATCGTTCAGCAATCGTTCGGCGCTCTTCTCCAAGCTAGCGAGGAATGGCGCAATTGGGCAAGACAAGAACAAGATCGGCCGGCTAATTAATCGGATATGAATTGGTTGATTGCTGGGTTAATTGCTGGGTTGATTGCTGGGTTGATTACTTAGCTAATTGCTTGCTTGATTGACTGAGCAATAATCTCGAAAAGCATTCTTAAAAATATTCTCGCAAAATATTCCCCAAAAATATTCCCGCAACATTCCCAGAAAGATACTCAAGCAACTTGCTCAAAAGTCTTCATCATCAGAATTGCACAAAAAATGGGCGATCAAACCGCTTTCACGACCCGATCGCCCCTCAAAGACAACGAGCAAAATCCCTAACGCAATGGACTAAACCAACTCCCTAGCGTCCTGCCAAACGGGCCAACGCAGCAATTCGAGACTCCGTGGAAGGATGGGTGGAAAACAAGTTGCGCAGCCAGTCTTTGGCGCTGGGGTTAATGATCAGCAAGGGCGAAAAGGCGGGATTACCCTCCAAACGGGTGGCATCAGCCATCGTTTCCAAGCGCTTCAGGGCCCGAGCCAAGGCCATCGGATCGCCCGTTAACTCTGCGGCTCCCGCATCGGCCGAAAACTCCCGCGTTCGGGAAATGCCCAGTTGAATCACCGTGGCAGCGATCGGGGCCAAGAGCATGGCCAACAACCCTGCAAGCGGATTGCCCCGATCGCGATCGCCCCCAAACCACATGGCCGCCTGCGCCAGGTAAGAAATCGCGCCCGCAATGGTGGCCGCCACCGCCTGAGTCAGGGTGTCGCGGTTGCGGATGTGGCTGAGTTCGTGGGCAATCACCGCCGCCAACTCATCTTCCGGCAGAATTTCCAGAATCCCTTCCGTCACAGCCACCGCCGCATGGTTGGGGTCACGACCGGTGGCAAAGGCATTAGCCATCGGGCTGGGGATAATGTGCAGGGTGGGCACGGGCATTCCCGCGCGATCGCACAGTTGCTCCAGCATGGCGTAAAGGTGGGGCGCTTGCGATCGATTCACGGGCTGGGCCCCATAGGCCGCCAGAGCGATTTTGTCCGAATAGAACCAGGATCCCAGGTTCATCACCGCTGCCAAAACCAGCCCCAGGAAGGCCCCACGAGCACCTCCAAACAAAAGACCGCTGGCAAAAATCAGCAGGCCGCTCATGCTGGCGAGCAAAACCGTGGTTTTTAGTTGATTCATAGCACCAAACCGAAAGAAGAAATCGGCATCGGTGTTTGGAGTTTGGAAATCCGAAGACCGGCCGTTGCTTCAATTCTAGGAAGGATTCGGGGATGCGCACGCGGTGGGAATTGCCCCGCCGGAGGGTGGTTTTCCGCCATTTCCCCGATCGCCCTTAATGGTTGACATCAGATTCCAGGAACTCTGATCCCACTGCCTATCGCCAGATGGCAATGACGACAGCCCCTAAGCCGCCTGATCGCCGGTTTGCAATCGCCACAATTCGGCATAGATTCCGTTGCGATCGAGCAGGTTTTCATGGCGGCCCGATTCCACCAATTGCCCCTGATCCATCACATAGATACAGTCCGCATTGCGGATGGTGGAGAGGCGATGGGCGATCGCGATCGTGGTGCGATTTTGGGTGATTTTATCGAGCGATCGTTGAATCGCCGCTTCGGTTTCGTTGTCCACCGCCGATGTGGCCTCGTCCAAAATGAGGATGGGGGGATTTTTCAGAACCGCCCGGGCGATCGCGATCCGTTGTCGCTGCCCACCCGACAGCTTTTGACCCCGCTCACCGACAATGGTTTCGTAGCCCTGGGGAAGTTGCTGAATGAAATCATCAGCTTCCGCAATTTTGGCCGCCGCTAGAATTTCATCCGGGGTGGCGTGAAATGTGCCATAGGCGATGTTTTCAGCCACCGTTCCATGGAACAGAAAAACATCTTGACTCACCAAACCAATGGCTCCACGCAAGCTTTCCAGGTCGATTTCACGGGTATCAATCCCATCAAGCAAAATAGCGCCATCGTTAATTTCATAAAGACGCAGCAGCAGCTTCACCAAGGTGCTTTTGCCGGAGCCAGTGGCCCCCACAATTGCAATCGTTTGACCAGCGGGGATCGTGAGGGAGAGATTTTGCACCACGGGCGATCGACCCCGATAGGCAAAGGCCACGCGATCGAGCACAATTTCGCCGCGAATCTCCGAAGGGGCAAAGGTTTTGGTCCCTGAATGGGCATCAATGGGCGTATCCAACAAATTAAAAATTCGCCGAATAGAAGCCATGGCTCGCTGATAGTTATCCAGGGTTTGACCCAAAGTAGTGAGGGGCCACAAAAGCCGCTGAATAATGAAAATTGAGGTGCTATAAACCCCGATCGACATGCGCCCCGCGGCCGCTTCCAAACCGCCCACCACCAAAGTGGCCGTGAACCCACAAAGGATCACCATCCGAATCAATGGCACAAAGGCAGCGCTATAGGCGATCGCCCTTCGGTTGGAACGACGGTAGGCATTGCTATCGATCATTACCCGATCGTGTTCATAGCGCTCCGCCGTGAAACTTTTGATGGTTAAAATGCCACCCAAATTATTCGCCAACCGGGCACTGAGCAAGCCCACGGTTTCTCGCATTTCGGAATAGCGAGGGGCCAAATTTTTCTGAAAGGCGATCGATCCCCACAAAATAAATGGCATGGGCAACATGGATAGCCAGGCCACCTGAGGCGCAACCGCAAAAAAGCTACCCCCAATGATCAAAACGGTCGTGGTCACCTGCAAAACATCATTTGCACCCGTGTCTAAAAAACGCTCCAACTGATTGACATCATCATTCAAAATTGAGAGCAACTCTCCAGTGCTGCGCTCTTCAAAATAAGCCAGCTCCAAGGATTGCAAATGGTCATAGACCTCCAATCGCAAATCATGCTGAATAGATTGGGCTAAATTGCGCCAAACGCGCTTGTAGGCATATTCAAAAACAGACTCCAAAATCCAAATCAGCCAGGTTAAAACCGCCAGCACCAGAAATTGCTCGGTGATTCCCTGAAGCCCCCAGGAAGCCAACCAGGAATCCTGCCGCTGCACCAATGTATCAACGGCTAAACCCAGCAAAGCTGGTGGAGCCAGGTCAAAAACTTTATTCAAAACCGAATAGGCTGTCGCTTGCCAAAGCTGACGGCGATATTGCGGCAGGTAAAGAAATAAACGACGAAGGGGATGCAAAGCCTGAGTCATGGGAAGGGGCAACGTAAAAACAGTAATTAATTAACTCATCTTTTTTTCAGAACGCGATCGAGAACTCCAAACTTCCGCAATGATGATAATTGCAGAAGCCATTAAGGTGCTGCCAAATAACCCTAGGGCTAAAACCTTGACCTTGCCACCAGAAGATGGTTTACGAGGCACAGTCGCTGGCTCTAAAATTCTGGTGCTGTTGTTGCGCTGTTCTTCCTTGACCAGGAGTGTTTGCAAATTGGAAAGTAGGGTCTCATAGGTTCCTTGGGCGGCCTTTAGCTTGCGTTCCAAATAACGCTGCTCTTGTTCAATTTTGGGCAAGCTACGGCTCCGTCGGAGATATGTCGATCGGCTGTCTTCAAAGGACTTGAGTTTATTGACTGCGCTCACTCGCTCCGTTTCGGAGTTGAGGTATTGCTGAATTAAAGTCACCCGCAATTCCCCAGCCTGTAAGAAGCTGGGCGGAACCACTTGCCGATCGCCCAGGGTTTCTTGAATTCGCTTTTGCAAAATGTCTTGCAACTGCCGCTCCCGTTCCATCAACCGGGAAACCGTGGGGCTGCTGTCCGTAAAGCGCGATCGTTGCTCTGCGAGTTCTTTTTGGGTGTCTTGCAAATCCACCAAAACTTTCTGAACACTGGGGGACTGGCTGACGGCTGCCACCACCACAGCTTCCTGAGGAGAAAGATTGAGTTGACGGCGCAAGACTGTGGCTTTGGCCGCCGCTTCCATCGCTGCGGCTTCTGTGTTGGTAATTTGCTCATCGAGCAGCCGCAGAGCCAGCACCGAAGTTCGCGCTTCCTCTTCTAAATTAATCACCTGATTTTGTTCTTTGAATCGCTGAAGTCTCAGTTCCAAATTTCGCAGTTGCTTTTCCACCTGTGGCAACTCGCGGGACAGAAAAATGCGAGCCTGAACGGTGTCTTCTCGGGCGATCGCCACGTTGTTATTGCGATAGACCTCAATCACGGAATTCACAACCGCCGCCGCCAACTCTGGAGACTCATTGACATAGGTAATGCTGACCACATCCGTTGCGCCAATGATCTTGACTTCCAGCGCTGTCTTCAGCTCCCCTGGCCCTAAGGGTTCGCCTTTTTTATCTCGCAAGTCCAGCTTTTTGATGGTGCGCTCTAGTAATGGTTCCGAGAGCAAAATTTCCATCTGATTACTGATGGGACTCTGGTCAACCAACAGCGATCGCAACGGATTATCCGACTCATCCCGTGCAAGACCCGTCAGCTCTTGAGTGGAGTCAATTCTGAAGAGAATCTTGGCTCCAGCCTCATACACAGGCTTCACGCGCCGAGCCGCCAACACAGAACCACCCATGCCCAAAATAAAAACACAAGCAGCCGGTAGCCAGGCCCGTTGACAAGCCTTAAGGATAAGCCCTAGGGGATTGAAGTCGATCGCCTCGCGGGATGTCTGGGACTGCATAGGGTTCAGGTAATGAAATCGAAGGCCGAGGGCTAGGCAGTTTATTGAATTACTGAAAATCGGGAACGCTGGGGGCCAACAGGCGACGCAGGTTCGAGAGATTATCCACAGGCGACAGCAACACCCGCAGGAAGTCTGTAATCCGGGTCACGCCATTGGTGTTAATCACCACGATGTCGTTGTTCAGCAACAGGGGATTGGTTTCCTCATTCAGGCCGGCTTGCAGGTCAATGGGGATGCGGCGGGCGGTGGCTGACCCATCAGGATTAATCCGAATCAGGTCAACTTGGCTGGAGACGGCGCGGGGGCGCAGGAATCCGCCGGCCGCCAAGACGGCCTGATTAAGGGTGGCGTTGGGTGGCAGCTTGATGAGGCCGGGGGCTTTCACTTCGCCAACCACGTTCACCCCGATCGTTTCGGGGGCAAAGCTGGCCCGGGCCACGCGCGAAACTTCCTCGGAAGAAAAGGTGCTGGCCTTTGGAATCATCAGCATGTCTCCATCCCGCAGCAGGATATTTTGGCTGAGGTCGCCACTTTCCAGCAGTTGCCAAAGGTTGAGGGTTTGGTCTTGGGGAGTGCCGCTGGGATCTGAGCGCCGGAGGCGGATGTTACGAATATCGGCGAGGGGGGTGATGCCGCCGGCCGCCACGATCGCCCGAGTCACGTCTGGCCATTGAAGGGGTAACTGATTGGGCGCTACGTCCCGATTGCTGACCTCGATCGCGTAGGAGCCGGGCCGATTCACTTCCCCAGAAACGCCAATCCGAACCGGGCGGGGCGTTAAAACATTGACGGTGATGATCGGGGTCTTGACGAAGGGGCGATAGGCCTGGCTGAGGGCACTGGCCAATTGCTGAGGAGTTAAGCCTCGGGCCCGCACAGAACCAATCCAGGGCACGGAAATCGTGCCATCAACCAGCACCAGGTAGATACGGTTGCTGAATTCGGGCACATCAAAAATTTCCACCTGTAGCCGATCGCCCGTATCCAGTTGATACCCATCGATCGGGGGCTGAAGCGTTGGATCAAGCACGGAACCCGCCGAGGTGGACGTGGGAGCCAGCAGCAGCCGGGGCAAAGGCTGAAGGGTTGCAGAATTCGGCGTGGAGTTTGGCGCGGAGTTTGGCGTGGAATTGCCGGAGGTGGAGTTAGCCGATGGATTAAGGGTGGAATCGGGTGCTGCAACGCTGGAGGGGCCGTCGGGCGCACTGAGGGCCGGTTCATCAAAAGGGCCAAGGGGCTGGGCCGCCACGGGCTGGGCGATCGATCCCCAACAGCAACCACCCAAAATGCTAACAAGCAGTGCAGTTATTCGACTCGACGGCCGAGGGCTTTGAAGCAGGGCTGACATAGACAGCAGAGGATTGAGCAAATGCGCGGGCAAGGGTTTAAGTGACCATAGAACGGTAACTGCGCTGCAATGCACCCGATTCTTGAATGAGTTGCGTCAATGGAGCGATCGCACTGGTTGAGGGGTCTTGGTGGGCGGCCTGCGCCCCAATCCCAGTCACGATCGGGAATTGGGGCATTTTGAGGAATTTCCCAAGATTTGCCCAAGATTTGCCCAAGATTTGCCCAAGATTTGCCCAAGAAGTGATCGTTTCCAGGGAATCAACTACCATCGCGACCATCATAATCTGACCGATAGCGAGGATGGTGCTCAGGTTAACTCATCCATTACTCCCCCTGGGGATCGGCTGCAAGGAAACTTGCCCATCGCAGAATCCGATTATTCTTCACGGGGCGATCGGGATCAATCGCAATCCATCCCCAAAAATTCAAGGGTTTCAGGGTTGCTGCAAGGGAAACCGAGGGGGGGTGCGATCGGGATCCCTCGGCAACGGCTCGATCGATGGCGGGTCAGATGCCCCTTTAGATTGCACTAGTGATGATCAAGATTTGGTAGCAATTTTCACGAGATTCCCCGTAATCTTGCAGGGTTGACTCAAAATTCATCTTGCATAAAACTTCTCGCCCGAAATTGGCTAAATTTTCGGCCTTTTCCTATTTTTCCATCAATTCTTAATGTTGCCAGGTTTGTTGTGACTTGGTGAATGTTTGACCAAGATTTCGAGAAATACTTTGGCAAATACTTGGCAAATACCTGGCGAACACCATAGGGCAAACATCACCGGTCAACCCCTTCCGAACACCCTCCTGGAAAATGTACCCATGGTGCTTCCCTGACCGAACGGCGATCGAGGAAATCGATTAACACCGATCCCAGAACCGATCACCCCGATCGCAACCAAACCCAATCCGCCACAGCCCCACCACAGCTTTAGAAGATGGCTCGGTGATCTCTTGAGACACTCACCAATCACCACCCAATTTGCGGGTCAAGCGGCTTCAGCTTCCTGTTTTCGTCGATTGGTGCGCTGAATTAGGCATCCGTTTTGGCCTTTCAACCCCCCTATCGGGTTGAGCAAACCGGAAAAAGAGTCTTGAAAAAAAGCCAAGAACCGTCACCCCTTGCCTGAATCCGGTTTAGGGTCGTGAGAGATTGATCCGCGTTGGGATTGATTCCCTCACCCCTTGGGTCAAAATAACTGCCGGGGCTGACCCTGTGGGTTCAAGCCCGTTTGATTCATGACTTCGCAAGCAGGAGAGTTTTGATCATGGCCCCGATTAAGGTTGCCATTAACGGTTTCGGACGCATTGGCCGATTGGTGTTTCGCGGTGCGATCGCCAATCCCGACATTGAAGTTTGCGCAATTAACGACCTGTTCCCCCCCGAGAGCCTCGCGTACTTGCTGAAATATGACTCCACCCACGGCCGGTTCAAGGGCACGGTGGAAGCGGCCGAAGGCGGCCTGGTGGTGAACGGCAAACTGATTCCCTGTTTTGCTTGTCGCAACCCGGAGGAGTTGCCCTGGGGTGACCACAATGTGGACTTTGTGGTGGAAGCCACCGGAATTTTCATTGACCATGCGGGAGCCAGCAAGCACCTGGCCGCTGGGGCAAAGCGGGTGATCATCTCCGCACCTACGAAGGATCCCGATCGCGTGCCGACCCTGGTGGTGGGCGTGAACCACAGCAGCTTTGACCCGGCCAAAGATTTCATCGTGTCCAACGCCAGTTGCACCACCAACTGTTTGGCCCCGATCGCCAAGGTGATTCATGACAACTTCGGTCTTGCTGAAGGGTTGATGACCACCGTCCATGCCGCCACCGCCACCCAGCCCACCGTGGACGGCCCCAGCCGCAAGGATTTGCGCGGCGGCCGCAGCGCCATGCAAAACATCATCCCCGCCTCTACCGGAGCCGCCAAGGCTGTGACCCTGGCTCTGCCGGCCCTGAAGGGGCGCTTGACTGGCATGGCGTTCCGCGTGCCCACGGCCGATGTGTCGGTGGTGGATTTGACCTTCCGCACTGAGCAAGCCACCAGCTACCAAGCCATTTGCGCCGCCATGAAGGCCGCCGCTGAAGGAGAGCTGAAGGGGGTTTTGGGCTACACGGAAGATCCGGTGGTTTCCACGGACTTCACGAGCGATGCCCATTCGAGCATCTTTGACGCAACGGCGGGCATTGAGCTGAACTCGAATTTCTTCAAGATTGTGTCTTGGTATGACAACGAGTGGGGCTACTCGATGCGGATGGTTGATTCGATCGTGGCGATGGCCGCCAAAATTGGCTAATCATTCGCTAGTCACTGGCTAATTGATTAACGCAGTAGACAAGGGGCTTAAGCCCCTTGCTCTCGCACTTTCGTAATGGTGGAAGGCTTGATTCGACCCATCACTTTTAGCCTGTGATACTGCTATGAAATGGCATCCCAAAACACTCTGAAGGCACTGTGGAGGAAAAAATGGAGAAACCCTACAGCACCGATGAGTTATTACAAATTTTGGCGGAAGAACAGCGGGCCTGTATGCAAGGTCAACGCTTACATTTGACGGCGAAAGTATCAGGAATTGCGCCGCTCGATCGCCTGATTGACCCCAAAGGGATTCAAAAATTTACGGCTTATCAAAACTTCCGGGCCCAAATTCATGCCTACCAGCGTGAACAGGGGGTGTCGGGCTTGGTGTGGCGATCGATCGCCCTGGGCCCCCACCGGCTGAACTATCCCGAATTACATGATCAATTAGTTGCGCTGCCGGAGGATATCCATACCCTTCAGCGATTTAAGGATGATGCGATCGAATTTTGGCGATCGGTCACGGTGGGGTTCGATCGCCACTTGAGCGTGGCCGGGGGGCGAGACTTTTGCACCCTCACCCCCAGTGATGAGCAGCGCTTGATCGATCGCGCTGAGTGGGTCAGTTTAGATCCGCGCGGCCAAGCATTGCCCTGCGAGGTGGTGTTGCAGTTGGGTTGGGGCGATCCGGCTGGCGCACGCTACCGGCGCGACTGGCCCCAATCGGGCAGCGAGTTGGTTCATGCTGTGCCGCCCGGGGGTTGCCCCATGCCCTAGCCGCCGGCCGCAAAAATGCCCATCACAATGGCCGACAGCAACAGCCCGGGACTCAGCAGCAATACCAACGTGCCTAGATCATGCCAATTCATAGTCTTAATCCTCGTTTCAGTCCTCGATCGCGACGATCCTTCAACACAACCCTTCAAAACAACCCTTCAAAAACCGAACCATTCCAGAATGGCTTGCAAGTTTTTGGGGCTTTGGAAGTTTTTGGGGCCAAACCGTGGCCTGCTCCCGATCGTAGCGGCTCTTTTTGATCCCGTCCCGGAAGATCAGCTTTGACTTCAGGTTTCACAGCCAATTGCCCACCAGGATATAGGGGGCCCAAAAGAAGGGATGGCGAAAGTTGGGGTTTTTGAGCAAGGCAAGCTGAGCCTGGCGCAGGGATTCGGCCTTGGTGGCTCCGGTGCGCAGGCTTTGGTAAAAATCTCCCATCAGCAAAGCGGTGGATTCGTCGCTAACCTGCCACAGGGTTCCCAACACGCTGCGAGTGCCGGCCTGGATGGCAATGCCCGTGAGACCCAGGGTGGCGCGATCGTCCCCTCGGGCTGTTTCGCAGGCACTCAACACCAAGAGTTCGATCGGGGGGCGGCTGGCCGGTCGGCGCAACAGTTGGTCAAAATCTGCCAACTCAATGCGGCGATCCCAAGCCAACAGAAAGGTGCGATCGGCTCGGGAACTGAACTGGGCATGGGTTGCCACATGGACGATCGGGGCGTTGTTTTGCTGCAAGGCTTGGCGCAGGGCCTGCTCCGTCAGGGCCTGATCGCGCAAGACGGCCGCCGGTAACTCCTGGGCCAAAATATCTAGCTCATCGGCCACAAAGGGCAAGGCTCCCAATTTTTCCGCCTGGAAACTGGGGGCCACTTCCGAAACACCCGCCGCCAAGACGTTGAGCGATCGCGGGTTCAGGGCTTTGGGGGCAAAAAGCTGCAAACCCAAGGCTCTGGTGGTGTTGTAGCGCTCTAGGAGATATTGCTCTCCGTCATGGAGGGCGGCGATCGGGATATTCGCCAAGGGCCCATCCAGCACAAACACCAGGGTTTTGACTCCCGATTGGGCTAATTCTGGGGCAATTGGAGCCACTAGCCAGTCATAAACCTGCTTGGACAGGCGCAAGCGCTCCCGGTTGGGAATGGTTGGGTCTTGGACGGCCTGTTGCACCCGTTGCAGGGTTTGGAGAACGGTGGCTCGGGGCACAGGAACCACGGCATAGCGCAACGGTTGGCCCGGCAATTTGGTGAGGGTGGCCACGCGATCGCTTAAAACAATGGCCTCCACGGCGGCCGTGTCCGATCGCCCGTCAATGGCCCGATCGAGCGGTTCCGGTTTGGCATCCAAACAAGCTTGGCGAAAGAAGTTTTCCAATTCCACCAACTGCAAAGCCTCGATCGCCGATCGGGCCGCTTGCAAGTCTTCCTGGCTGGGGTTGCCCCGCAACAACTGATCCACGAACTCCCGATAAACCGGCTCCACCCGATCGCGGAAGGAAAACTGCACCACGGAATCCATCCCGGCCAGATCATTGCGCAATTGCCCGATCGCTTGGGTGGCCAGGCGATAGGCCGCCAGGGAACCGGTGCGATCGCCCCCTTGGGCCCGCAACTGCCCGAGAGAACGGGCCGTGCGATAGGTCACCTCCGGAGCCGCCAACCCTTCCACCAGCGCCAGGGATTGCTCCAGCCAACGCGCCGCCAGGGCAGTTTCCCCCCGTTGCCGATAGGTTTCGCCCAACTGACCCCAAACCGCCGCCGTCAAACGGTGATCGCCCAGGGCTTGGGCCGCTTGGGCCGCCTGTTGCAACCCTGCCAGGGCCAAGGCCGGTTCATTCACGGTTGACCACCAGCGAGCCAGGCGCATTTGGGCCGCAATCCGATCGCGCCCGATCGGGAGCTGTGCCACCTGGGTGGCCAACGCTTGCAGTTGAGCCTTGCTGACGGTTTCTCCGGGTGAGCTGCCCATTTCCAAACCCAGAAACACCATCTCCCAGCGCTCCAACTGACCCCACAGCCGATCGCGATCGCTCCCGGCTGCCGCTGCCGCCACCCTTGCTCGATCGAACGATGCCATGGCCTGTTGTCGAAGAGTCGTCCATTGGGGATCATTGCGATCTAACCCTTGGCGAGCCAACAGGGCCCGGGTGCGGGCCAGGGCCAGGGCGGCGGTGCTGCGATCGGCCGGGGTTCCCGACTGTTCCAACACCGTTGCCGCTTGACTCAACCAAGTTTCTGCTCGGGCCAATTGCCCCAGCGATCGCAAGGCCTCCCCAGCCGACAGCAGGCCCAACCCTTGCAGGCGCGTGGGTTCGCGGGGGGCCTCCGGGACAGTGCCAATTTGCCCTTCAATCACCATCAGAGCACGCCCGTAGAGTCCCAGGGCTTGCAGGGCCTGGGCCCGATTCAGGCTGGCTCCCAATTGCCCATCCCGATCGCCCGCCGATCGATACAGGGATTCCGCCTGCTCCAAAAGTTGAATCGCTCGGGCCGCCTGCCCTGCGGTCAGCTCCAATCGGGCTTGCTGATTCAAGGCCGCCGCCCGCAACCGCACGACTCCCTCGCCGCGCAACGCCGCCAACAGGCCCAAACTCTGCTGCACTGCCTTCAAGGCCGCTGCTCGATCGCCCAATTGCCCCCAAGCCAAGCTGATGCCATGCCAGGCGGCTCCTTGGGCCGCGCGATCATCCCGTTGGGCCGCCTGTTGGGCCGCCCGCTGCCAATGGTCGATCGCCTCCGTAAACCGGCCCGCTTCGTAGGCCTGGCGTGCTTGTTCAAACTCCGGAGCGCCGGCCGGGGCGGCCAGGGGGGCTGGGGCTGGCCCTTGGGCGATCGCGGGGAACGCAGCGAAGGAAACCGTTCCCAACACCAACCCACAACCCACCCAACCCAACCATCGGAGCAATCGGCCCCATTGCCCCCACGCCCGCTCGTTACCTTGCCCCATGCCCATCAATCACGCTCGCTGTTGTGGATCAATTTCCTTTCTCCACTATCACCGACCAATCCAGAATTCCCGGTCTCTTCCCGGGTCTTTTAACGGTGCTTTGAGCGTGATTTTGATTGTTTTGACCGGTTTTTGACTGGTCTTTAACTGGTTTGATGGCCAGTCATTAGACCCCTTGCGTCAATCAAGACCCTCACCCTAAATCCCTCTCCCAAGTCGGGAGAGGGACTTGATCACCAGCTACGAGATCGCTGTAACGCAATGGTTCTGGCCCCCCTTCGCCCCCCTTGGGAGAAGGGGTTGGGGGATGAGGGCTTCTGGTCGATTCGCGTAAGAGGTCTATTCAAAACCGATAGCGATGGCGCTCCTCTAGCCAGCTCCGGAGTTCCCGCTCAGCCGGGCTAGAGAATCGATCGCCCGTGCGTGGATCCCAACCGTAAAAAATTTCCTCACCGGTTGGCAGCGTCCGCGACCAAATTCGGATTTGATCGGGCGTGCTGAGCCGCATCACTGCTTGATGACCCCAATGGGCCAGCCGTTGCCCAAAATTGCCTAGGATGGTGTTTTCAGCACAGCAGTCCGCCAACCACCGCAGGGGCGATCGGGTTGCAGAGGTAAAGTGCATGACTCGGTTCTCCTGAAGAAACAAATCTCCTGGCCATCGTTGTGGAAGGCGGTAGCCAGGAGATTTGCTGTGCCTTCACCCTATCAAGGGTCGGCGGTTCGATCGACCGATGGCTTGCATGGGAGGTATGAATGAAATCGATGGATGTCTTGGTTGATCCTCCAAAGTGCCGGTATAGCATGGAGAGCAATTCGGCGAGCGCAATTCGGCTCCGGGTTCTGACGGCACTTTTCTCAATTTGCCGGATTTGGCCTGTCAAATTTAATCTGCTGAATTTGCCGAATCATTTGCTGAATCTTTAGATCGCTTTCCAGTCGATTCAACATCGACTCAGCTATGGGCGAAATTGCTGCAAAACTCAAGTTGTCTCAACTACGAACCCTGGTGGCGATCGCCGATCGGGGAAATTTCAGCCAAGCCGCCCTGGATCTCGACATTTCCCAATCCGCCGTTAGCCACGCGATCGCCACCCTCGAAGACGAACTGGGGGCCATTTTGCTGAATCGCGGCCGCCACGGCGCAACCCTCACCGACACCGGGCGCGAAATTGCCGACAGTGCCCGCAAAATTTTGGAACTGCTCAACGACATTGAGCGCCAGGCCAAAAGCACCCGCGGCCTCGATTCGGGCCATGTGCGCGTGGCCTGTTTTCGCAGCGTGGCCACCCACTTGTTGCCTAAGGCGATCGAGCATTTACGCCACCGCTACCCCGGCATCGCGATCGCCATTGATGAATACGACACCAGCCAGGACATTGAGGAAGAACTCCGCGCCGGCCGAGCAGATGTTGGTTTTGTCCTGTTGCCCGCAGGCAGTGAGTTTGAAACCTGGAACGTGATGATGGATGAATATTGGGCGATCGTCCCCAGCAGCGATCGGTACGCCACGGAGGTGATTGCCTGGGAAGATTTATTTTCTCGCCCGCTGATTTTGCCGCCCCGGCGATTTTTGTGTGCGCAAATTGTGCTCGATCGCTTCGCCAAGCTGGGCTTGAACGTGGAACCCAGCTACGAAGTCCGGGAAGATTCCACCATCCTGAGCATGGTGGCCCAAGGATTGGGCGCAACGGTCATGGCCCGGCTGGCCGCAGAACCGATCCCAGCCCAGGTGAGGGCCTATCGGCTGCCCGTGCCCTTTCACCGACACATCGGTCTGGCCATCTTGGCCAATGCGCTGCATTTGCCGCCCGTGTTTGCGGTGCGTGATGCGCTGAAGGAAACGATCGCCCATTTAACGCTGCCGGGCCAACCCCGACCAGAACAGCCCTGGCCCAATCTCAAGCGATCGGGACGGCCTGCCTAATCGGTGTTCCATTGATACGGCCCGACACACCAGCCCAATACACCAAACCAATACACCAGACTAATAAAATAGCCCCCCGATCACACCAGGGCGATCGGGGGGCTATTTGTTGATGTGTTGATGTTGCTAACCACCAGGTGGCCCTAACCCCAAGCTCAAGGATTCAGCTTGAAATTAAAAACCACCGGAGATTAGAAACTGATTGAAATTACTTGTTGGGCTGGGGAGTCAGGCGCAGGTAAGGCTTGATTTCCGTCACGCCCTTGGGGAATTTCTGGCGAGCTTCCTCGGTGGGGATCGAGGGAACCACCACGCAATCGCCGCCATCTGTCCAGTCAGCGGGCGTAGCCACACTGTAGTTATCGGTCAGTTGCAGCGAGTCAATCACGCGCAACAGCTCATCAAAGTTGCGGCCGGTGCTGGCGGGATAGGTGATCGTCAAACGCAGCTTTTTGTTGGGATCGATGATGAAGACCGATCGCACCGTCAGGGTGTTACCGGTGCTGGAATTGGGGTGAATCATCCCGTACAGTTCCGACACTTTCTTATCTTCGTCGGCCAGAATCGGGTAATTCAGCGTCGTGCTTTGGGTTTCTTCAATGTCGGCCGTCCAGCCATGGTGCGAATCCACGCTGTCAACGCTCAGGGCCAGCGCCTTCACATTGCGCTTGTCAAATTCATCCTTCAGTTGGGCAACGCGGCCCAGCTCGGTGGTGCACACGGGGGTATAGTCCGCCGGGTGCGAAAACAGCACCACCCAGCTATCACCAGCCCAAGTGTAGAAGTCGATCGATCCGTGGGTGGAAGCCTGCGTGAAATCGGGGACGGTATCGCCAAGTCTGAGAGTCATGATTCTTCGTTGGTCAATGATTAATTGATTGACATCCTCCTCGCCCCAAAGGGTGAGGATTCCTCACCGCGCCTGAACCCAGCGAATCGGGCCGAGGTCGCTGAATGGGGTTGACGCTTCACAGGCCACCACTGGCGAACCAGTCTGACGCTGGCCTCCACGTCCGTTTAAAGTCTCGGACTGCCCGCCCGCGACGATGCATCAAACCAGTCAGGAGTGAATTTGCGGGCTGATGGGTCTGGGGGGCTAGAGGGGAGAGCGCCCGCAGATCATGATGCCACGAAACCCCAGTTTTCCGACCGGATTTTCGATCTTTTTCACCCAACAGGCCCGCCAGCGGAATTCCAGGCGACAAATGCGGTTGATTCGGCTTGGCAGTTCCGCTGTAGCTGGGGCTTGTACTGCTGGAAAAATTAATGAAGCGCTTTAACGATTAGGCGTTCGGGTCATCCTAATCACGGCCCGGAGTAACGATCAGGCGTTCAGGTCATCCTAATCACGGCCCGGGATGCGAATCTTGCGATCTGGATGTTCAGAATAGCAGGACTCTGTAGCGAAATTATCAGTCTTCGTGAATCTGCAATCCTTCTGGGGACAAACCGTAAAGTTCCGCAATGATCCTGAAAGGTTCGTCATGCGGTCTTGGATTGTCAGCAATGCTGGATTGTCAGCAATGCTGGATTGAACAATCCGCCGTGCTTGCTTAAACCATCATTTCGGACAGGATGCTGAAATGCAGGCGAGGGAGAAGGTGCGCAGGGCGGAAATTTGGCTCATTTGGATTTCATGGCCCCCATCGAGTTCCAAATAGGTGACGGTGGCATCGCGGGCTTGGAGATCGTCGCGCACTTGCCAGGCGGCTTGGATTGGAACGACGAGATCTTGACGGCCGTGGGTCACCAGCACTTGGGGCCCCTGTTTGAGGGAGCTGACTTGCGGCAGGGTGTGAAAATAGCCGCTGAGGGAAGCAACGCCGGCCAGGGGTAGCGCTAACCCCACGTCTAGGGCCATGGCTCCGCCTTGGGAAAATCCACAAAGAATGGTTCGATCGAGCGGGATGCCCGATCGCTCCGTGGTGGCCAACAGCCAGTTTTGGAGCTGGTCTCGGCTGGCCTGCAAGCCTGGATAATCGGACGATTCCAAGTCGTACCACATGCGCCCTTCATTGGAGTAGGGATAGGCCATGGGGGCTTGGGGAAATTCCATGTGCCAATCTGGCAAGTTCAGCAACGGAGCCAACGCGGCCACATCATTTGCATTTGCCCCCCAACCATGAAGCGCGACCAGCATTGCCGCTGGTGTGCGGTTCGCCTCGGGGGAAATCGCGATCGCCTCTAATAAAGCCACGCGACAACTCCTCGGTAGAATGAACCCGTTAAGCCTCAATCCTAACGGACTCTTCCATGACGCGGACAGCCCTGCTTAGTGTTTCTGACAAAACTGGTCTAATCGAACTGGCTCGCCAACTGGTGGAACGGTTCGGCTTTACCCTGGTCAGCAGCGGTGGCACGGCTAATGCCATCAAAGCCGCAGGACTCCCCGTGACCAAGGTTTCGGACTATACAGGCTTCCCGGAAATTTTGGGCGGCCGGGTCAAGACACTCCACCCGCGTGTGCATGGGGGAATTTTGGCCCGCACCGATTTGGAGGGCGATCGCGCTGATTTGGCTGCTAATGAGATCCCCGCGATCGATTTGGTGGTGGTGAATCTTTATCCCTTTGAGCAGACGATCGCCCGGGAAGGGGTGACGCTGCCGGAGGCGATCGAACAAATTGATATCGGTGGCCCCGCCATGATCCGCGCCGCTGCCAAAAACCACAGCCGCGTAACGGTGCTGTGCAACCCAGCTCAATACGATCGCTACTTACATGAGCTGAGCAGCAATGGCACACCATCCTTGGAATTCCGGTTGCAGTGCGCCCGCGAAGCCTTTTGGCACACCTCCACCTATGACAGCGCGATCGCCACTTACCTGAGCCAACAGGCCGACAATCCCGCCGATTTGGATCGACCGGCCTTGGCAACGCCAGTGGAATGGGCGATCGCGGGTAAGCGGGTGCAAAGCCTGCGCTATGGCGAAAATCCCCACCAAAGCGCCGCTTGGTATCGCAGCGGCTCCACCCCCAGCGGTTGGGCGGCTGCGGAACAACTCCAAGGCAAAGAACTGAGTTACAACAACTTGGTGGATCTGGAGTCGGCCCGGAGCCTGATTGCGGAATTTGTGGCCGCCGATGCTCCTCCGGCGGCGGCTATTCTGAAGCACAACAATCCCTGTGGTGTGGCCCTGGGATCGTCGGCTGATGCGCCCCTGTTGGAGGCCTATCGCAAGGCCCTGGAAGCGGATTCGGTCTCAGCATTTGGCGGCATCGTGGCCCTGAACCGCCCGATCGACGCAGAAACGGCCGCCGCGCTCACGGAAACCTTCCTGGAATGCATTGTGGCTCCTGGCTGTGATGAAGCAGCTCGCGCCTTGTTGCAGAAAAAACAAAACCTGCGAGTCTTGGTGCTGCCGGATCTGTTGGCGGGGCCGGCGGCCACGGTGAAGACGATCGCGGGCGGCTTTTTGCTCCAGGCGGCCGACGACGAACCCAGCGACCCGAACACCTGGCGCGTGGTGACGGAAAAGCAACCAACGGCGGATCAGCTCGCGGAGTTGGCCTTTGCCTGGCGGGTGGTGAAGCATGTGAAGTCCAATGCGATCGTGGTGACCAGCAACCGATCGACCCTGGGGATCGGTGCGGGCCAAATGAATCGCGTGGGTTCCGTGGCAATCGCCCTCAACCAAGCGGGCGACCAAGCCCCGGGCGCTGTTTTGGCCAGCGATGGGTTCTTTCCCTTTGATGACTCGGTGCGGACGGCGGCGGCGGCGGGCATCGGGGCGATCGTCCAGCCCGGTGGCAGCGTGCGCGATGAAGACTCGATCAAAGCGGCCAATGAACTGGGTTTGGTGATGCTGATGACCGATCGCCGCCACTTCCTGCACTAACGGTTGTGCAGTTTGCTCTGAAGCCATTCCCCAGTCCGGCCGATCGCTAACTGCATCATCGGAGGCAAGGGGCTTAAGCCCCTTGTCTAGCCATGGTTAGCGTTGATTGATGGGTTCAAGTTGGGGATATTTTGTCCCTACTGAGTTTGTCTCTACTGGGGCAGCGGGGCCACATTGTTATTGGCCGCGATCCGATTCCGAAGCATGGTCACAGCCCGTGTGTATTGGGGATCGCTCTCGGTGGCCAACAGCCGCCCGCCATTAGAGAACAGATAATATTCCTGCTCATCCGATAGCTTGATTTCCACATCGGGGCTGATGCCGGTTTTGTTAATGTCCGTGCCAGCGGGGGTGTAGTAATGGGCGATCGTGACGGCTAAACCCGAACCATCACCCAAGCTATGCACCGATTGAACCAGGGCCTTGCCAAAGGTTTGGCTTCCCACCACGAGCGCCCGGCGGTTATCCTTCAGCGCCCCGGTCAAAATTTCGCTGGCACTGGCGGAATTGCCGTCCACCAACACCGCCAGCGGCAAGTTCGTGAGGGATGTGCGGTTAGCCCGGGCGGCTTGGCTGTTTCCTGCGCGATCGGTCGTGCTGACAATGCTGCCGGCATCGAGCCACATGCGTGCAATCTCAATGCTGGCGTTCAAGAGACCGCCCGGATTGCCGCGCAGATCCAAGACAAACGCTTCGGCCTGCTTGCCTTTCAAATCCTCGATCGCCCGCTCCATCTGTTCGGCCGCATGGGCGCTGAACTCATTAAGGCGGATATAGCCTACCCGAATGCCCGATTCCGTTTGCAGGCTTGATCGAACGATCGGCACTTCAATTCGGGCGCGGGTTAAAGACACCGAAAACGGCGCACCGCCCGCCCGCTGAATTTCCAGCTTCACCGCCGTGCCCGCCTGGCCCCGAATCAAGCTGGAAGCCTTGTCGGGAGACATGTCCTTGGTGGCTTGCCCATCGATCGACAGGATCAGATCTCCCGTCTTCAAACCGGCCCGAGCGGCCGGTGAGTTGGGCATTGGCTCCACCACTTGCAAATGCTTCGTCTTGTCATCTACCCCCATCCGAATCCCAATCCCAGACAGCTCGCCGGCCGTTTGGTTGGTCAGCTCCTCAAACTGCTCAGGAGTCATGAAGCGTGTGTAGGGATCGTTCAGCAGCTTAATCGCCTTGCGCAGGGCTTCGTAGGCTTCATCCCGCGACGTATATTGGCGGCTCAGGAGGTCTTGGCGGATGGCTTGCCAATCATTTTGGTTAAACTGCCCATCCACATATTCACGGTTGATGATTTGCCAAGCTTCATCCACGATTTGCTTGGGGCTGTCTTGGAATTGGCCGGGTTCCGGGGCGGGCGGTTCTCGGTCTTGGCTGAAGGCCGGCAAACTCAGGGCTGGATGAAGCAGGGCAACGCTGGCCGCCGCGATCGCCACCTTTACGCCCAGGCTCTTGGGCGATCGCCGCCAATCAAACCAATGACGCGAAACCGACGAGACAGCGGGCATAGATTTGGGATCAACCTGGGGCATACGGCCAACGTTTTTGAATGAAATCAAGGGAATACAAAACTAGCGCCCAACCAGCACCCAGCAATTTTGGGAGTTATGGCAGGATGGCTGATAGATGATTGCTATTCATCATAGAGCGCCGATCGGGAACCGTGGGTGACTCCAGACACCGATCGAATCGCCACATTCAATCCCGAATGGATCTCTAACGGGCAGTTGACCATGATTTGGAAACGTACTCAGCCCCCTGAATCGCCATCCCCCCAGGTTGCTCGATCGACCCCATCCCCTTCATCGACCCTATCCAGTTCGCCCGCATCAACCACAACATCAACAACATCAACCGAAACATCAACCGCAGCCCTGAGCCGATCGCTACGGCGGCTGCAATGGTTAGGCCACTTCACCAATGGGGCGATCGCCCTGATCGCGATCGGGGGAATCGTCCTCCTGCAACAAGCCACCATCAAACGCGCTCCCCAGGGATTGGAAGATCCCGTTTTGGCTCAGGATCGCACCCGTACACAATTGCAATTGGCGGCCCGAATGCCCAGCCTTGGGTTTGATAATTTGCTGGCCAATTGGGCATTTTTAAGCTATTTGCAATATTTCGGAGACACGGAAGTTCGCCAGGCCACGGGCTACACGGCCAATGAAGATTACTTTGAGCTGATGACCCTGCGGGATCCCCGATTCACCACGCTGGCTCCTTTCATTTCGGCGGGTGTGGCGTACTATGCGGGCAAGCCGGAAAAATCCGTGGCCCTCATGACCCGCATGACCGATGTGCTGGATCCCAAGCACCAAACCGATGCCTTTTGGGTTTGGCGCTTCAAGGCGTTTGATCAATACCTGTTGCTGAATGACATTCCGGCCACCGTGGCTTCCCTGGAAATGGCGGGTCGCTGGGCAGCCATGACTTCAAAATATCGGCGGGTGGCTCCGTTTTTCCAAGAAACAGCGGACTTTTTGCGCCGGGATCCCAACACGTTAGCGGTGCGGTTTTACTCCTGGAATGAGGTTTATCAAGCGGCAGTCGATCGCCTAGTGATTCAGCGGGCTGAACAGGAATTGTTAGCCATGGGAGCCAAGCGGGGCCCACGGCTGCCCAATGGTCGATCGCAGTTTTTGCCGCCGCCCGGTGTTGCTGCGCGTTGAATCGAGTGTTAATCAGTTCATCGTTTCAGTCGCCTCAGTCGCCTCAGTCATTAGATTCCCCTCAATCGCCCTATGCAGCCATTTCGTCGAAAAATTGGGCTGATGACCGCTGGTCTGTTGGCCTTGGGGGGCCTGTGGTGGGGCGGACGGTTGATGGTGGCGGCTTCGGGCCCGCCGGAAGTGCTGTGGGTCTTGGGGGGCAGCATTCGGCGCGAAATGGCGGCGGTTCAGTGGGCGGCGGCCCATCCCCAACAGAGGGTGCTGATTTCCGGGGGTTCCAAGCCTCCCTGTGTCAAGGCGTTGTTCGATCGCGCTGGTGTGAAGGGCGATCGCGTGTGGCTGGAGCAATGCGCCCAGTCCACGTTTGGGAACTGCTATTGGAGTCTGCCGATCTTGCAGCGTTGGGGTGCAAAACGGGTGATTTTGATGACTTCCGGTTCCCACCAATGGCGAGCCGGGGCCATGGCTCGGCTCATTCTGGGCAGTCACGGTATTTGGGTCGATGTAGTAACCGTGCCGGAAACGGGCGTGCCTGCTAATCAAGAAAACCCGCTGAAAACCGTTTTGGATGTGGGGCGTGCGGGCGCTTGGGCGATCGGCAGCCAGTGGAATAGTCCCCAATGCCAACAGGTGGGGCGTTTAGAGCAGGTGAATATGGCCGCTTGGTGTCAGCGAGCGTTTCGCTGTGAATATCAAGCGGGGCTATCTAAAATTTGTGCGCGATCGAGCCAGGGATTTCCCCAGCCCGATCGCGCACCTTCAGCGATTCCTCAATCACCATTAACCCGCTAGGGATCCGCACGGCTCAACAACCGATCGATTGAGGCTTGTTGAGGCTTGCTGAATCCAACCGATCTCGATCCGATCTCGATCGGCTGGAGATTGGCTTGAAATCGACAGCTAGTTGGACTGCTGATTCAGGTAAGCGGCGATCGCCTCATTGATCAGCGCGGTGGCCGACTGTCCCCGATCGGCAGCCAGGGCCTGCACCGACTTGTACAACTCATCGCGAATGCCAATGCGATGGCGGGGAGCGGCGCTGCCGTTGCTGGCTCGCTGGCCGTCCTTCTCCGCCTTGGCATCGATCGGGCGATAGGCCTGCATAAAGTGCCGCAGCGTATCAAACCCGACCCGATGGCAGAAATCGCCAAAGCTTTCGCCCGGTTCGCGCGATCGCTTGAAGTAAACCAAAATCGGTTCCAGGAACGATTCCAGATCCGTATCCTTCATCCGTTCCGTAAACGTTTGGGCCAAGCGGGTTTGGCTAGGAGAACCCCCGAGCCAAACTTGGTAGGCATTGGGCGCGCTGCCCACAAAACCCAACTCAGCCATGTAAGGCCGAGCACAACCGTTGGGGCAACCGGTCATCCGAATCACGAAAGATTCATCACCCAAGCCTAAGCGCTCCATCAACGATCGAATGCGCTCCACAAAGCCCGGCAGGGCCCGCTCCGATTCGGTGATCGCCAAGCCGCAAGTGGGCATGGCCGGGCAAGCCATCGCCAGCCGCTCTAGGGGATCAATTTGCTCGATCGCCCAAACCCCGCAGTCGGTCAGGATTTTTTCAATGGCGGCTCGATCGCCCGGCTTGATGTCATAGAACAGCACATTCTGATGGGGAGTCAGCAGCATCGGCAACTGGAACCGTTCCACAATTTGCCGCAGGGCCGATCGCAGCTTGAAATCACCCTGGTCATGCACCCGCCCATTTTGGATCGACAGGCCCAAGAACAAATGGCCATCGCCCTGTTCGTGCCAGCCCAAGAAGTCCTCATAGCGCCAAGCGGGTAGGGGGCGCGCCGGTTCCAGCTTTTTGCCCAAGTAATCTTCCACATGGTCGCGGAACTTGGCCACCCCCCAATCGTGCAGCAGGTACTTCATCCGGGAGTGACGACGATCGAAGCGATCGCCATAGTCCCGTTGCACCGCCACGATCGCCTTCACCAGGCCATAGACATCCGCCGCCGCCACAAAGCCAATTTCGTCGGCAATGCGGGCGAAGGTTTCTTCCTTGTTGTGGGTACGGCCCAAACCGCCACCGGCATAGACATTGAACCCTTCCAACTCCCCTTGCTCATCGGTGATCACCACCAAGCTCAAGTCCTGGGAAAACAGATCCACGGAGTTGTCTCCCGGAACCGTCACCGCGCATTTGAACTTGCGGGGCATGTAGGTTGCGCCATAGACCGGCTCTTCCGTGTCCAGGCGCATGGGCGTGGAGCCGTTGCTTTGGCGGGCCGCCTTCACGGCCGGGTCTTCTTCGGCGGAAATGGCCTTTTCCCCATCCAGCCAAATTTCGTAGTAGGCCCCCGTTTGCGGCGTGAGCAAGTCCGCAATGTTGTTGGCATAGGCCAGCGCCAGTTGATACTCGGGGCGGTTTTTGTAGGGCGCTGGTGGGGCCATCACGTTGCGGTTCAGGTCGCCGCAAGCGCCGAGGGTTGACCCCATGCTGTTGACGATCGCGGCGATCGTGGCTTTCAGGTTCTTTTTCAGAATCCCGTGCAACTGAAAGCCCTGACGGGTTGTGGCGCGCAGGGTTTCGTTGCCATATTCACTGGCCAGGCGATCGAGCGTCAGGTATAGTTGCGGCGGGATGAACCCTCCCGGACTGCGGGTGCGCAACATCATCTGATAGGGCTTTTCCTGGCCCGGCTTTTGCAGGTCTCGATCGACCTGTTGATAGGAGCCGTGGAATTTCAGGATTTGAATCGCATCATTGGAAAAATAATTGGTGTCCAGCAACAGTTCCGACGCAACGGGTTCCCGGAGAAAGTTGCTTCGTTCTTTGAGTCCTTCAACTTTCGAGAGACGAGTTTCGGTGGGTGCAGCAACCGGCGAGCTAGCAGATTTGGCCATGAGTCCAGCAGTGGCAAATAAGGGGGGATTGAATGCCCCGTAAGTCGATCGAGATATCGGAGAATTGATACTCCATCCTACCATTGGCTCGGTAGGATCCACGATCCATCACTATTCACTGTAGGGCTTAGGCGGGTTGAGTTGCGCGGATGTTAACGGAAAAACTCAGTTGGGGTCTGTCGATCGCGCTGAAACTCCTGCCAACACCAGTTCACAAACCCAAAGTAACGATCGCGAAACACATTGGGACTGAAGGACTGGGCATGGCGGTGAATCGCCTCAGCACTCAGGCGCGATCGATAGTCTTCAAAGACCGTCACCGCCGCCGCGATCGCCTCGCTGGTTTGTTGCTCAAACAGCAGCCCCGTGCCCGTTTTGGGATCCTGGCGACAGTCGCGCACCGTTTCGCCGGTTCCCCCTTGGGCAAAGGCAATTACGGGCGTACCGCAGGCCTGGGCTTCCACGGGCGCAATCCCAAAATCTTCAAACGCCGCATAGACAAAGGCCCGCGCTTGGGCCATGGCTTGGGCCACCACTGCGTCCGGCTGCTCGCCCAACAGTTGCACGTTGGCCCCAGCCTGTTCGCGCAAGGATTCCAGCATTGGCCCGCCCCCAATCACCATCAGGGGCAATCCCAGTTGATTGAACGCCTCCACAATCAAGTCCACCCGCTTGTAGGGCACTAGCCTGGTAACGCAGAGGTAATAGTCATCCTTGGTGGTTTGCAGGGGGAATCGATCGACCTGTACCGGCGGGTAAATCACCTCCGCCCGCCGTCGATAGCAGCGCCAAATTCGATTGGCCGTGGTGCGGGAGTTGGCCGCAAAGAAATCGACCCGATTCGCCGCCAGCACATCCCACAACCGCAACCGATGCAGCAAATAGCGGGTGAGCCAGCCGATCGGGCCACGACCCGATCGACTGCCCGCCAAATAATCATGGGTTAAGTCCCAGGCATAGCGCATGGGCGCATGGCAATAGCAAACATGCAACTGATGGGCCGCCACCAGCGCCCCCTTCGCCACCGCATGGGACGAGGACAGAATGATGTCATAGGCTCGCAGGTCTAATTGCTCGATCGCCAAGGGCCAAAGGGGCAAATAGCGCTGCACTCCACGAATGGCTCCCGGAAAGCGCTGCAAAAAGGTATGGCCGATCGCTCGGCCATACAAGTAACTTTCAGAATTGCTAGACTCGAAATCGATCAGCGCGTGCAAAGCCACCGGTTCCGGCAACCAGCGATCGAGCTGGGTCACCATTTCCCGCACCACCAACTCAGACCCCCCCGTGGCCAGCGGAGTTAACCATTCATGCACCAGGGCATAGCGGCGATCGCATGGAATCATGGGGTGATGCATCCTGACAGGATCTGAGTTGATGGGTTGACGGGGCGGGAATCATGCCCGTTGCTGCCTAGGGGCGCTGGCTTTGGTTGAATTGATCACACCGATCGAGTTCCGATCAAGAGCCGATCAAATGCCGATTCAACACTGATCGATCGAGCCTTGGCCCCGTGACGCGAAGCCCCGCAACAGGCGATCGCGTCAACACCCACTCAAGGGCGCTGGGGCGGTGCTGGCCAGTGAAAAGCAGTACCAGACAGCGTTAAACGGCGCAAAATGGCCCCAACATCCGCACCTCCGGCTCCAGAAGCACATCCCAACGGCTGTACACCTCATTTCGGACACAATCAATCAGATTAAAAATGTCCGCAGCTGTGGCGTTATCGCGGTTCAAGATGAAGTTCGCGTGCATTTGGGCCACTTCCGCGCCCCCAATGCGATGCCCCTTCAAGCCCGACTGCTCAATCAGCCAGCCGGCCTTGCGGGGTTCCGGATTGCGGAACACGCTGCCGCAACTGGGCAGATGGTAGGGCTGGGTAGCGTGGCGGCGCTCCAGGTGCTCGCGAGTTTGGGCTTGCAGGGCTAGGGAGTCTTGGCCGGGCTGGAGTTGGAAGGTGGCTTCCGTGACCAGTTGGCTGTCTCCTTGCAGGCTGGAAGTGCGATAGCTGTAGCCCAAATCCGCTGCCGATCGGTGTTGGATTTGACCCGTTTGGGGAGCCAAAACGGTGGCTTGCAACAACACGTCACGAATTTCGCTGCCATGGGCCCCAGCGTTCATGACGATGCTGCCGCCGATGCTGCCGGGAATGCCCACTGACCATTCCAGACCGCCCCAGCCCAGATAGGCCGCTTTCCAGGCCAAGGCGGCCATGGATACGCCAGCGCCGGCCGTGATCCTGGCGTTTTCTCGATCGATCTGAATCCGCCGTAGATAGCGTGTGCCAATGGTTAAACCCGAAATGCCCCGATCGCTGATCAAAAGGTTGGATCCCGCCCCCAAAAGGGTCACGGGAACACTATTGCGATCGGCCCACTCAAAGCACTCGTATAAATCATCAAGGGTTTTGGGAGCGGCATACCATTCGGCTGGCCCCCCAACCCGAAAAGAGGTAAACCGCGCTAGGGAGACATTGGACTGAATCAGGCTACCCGTCTTTGTGGCGGGTGAGTGCAGTTGAGTCACCATAGGTTCAAAATTGCAACAAACAGATTGCGACAAGGGATTGCAACAAACGAATTGCGAATTGCGATTAGAAACTGCAACTAGGGAGGATGCAGTGAACTGGTGCAAGGAAGCCGAGAGGCGGAACCGAACCAGAGCACTAGGAGCTGCAACCAAGACCCGCAACCCAGATCCAAAATCGAAATCCAGAATCAAGATCCAAAATCAAGATCCAGAATCGAAATTCAAAATCAAGCTCCAGAGCCTAGATGAGCCTAGATATAGAGAACTGGAATGCGATGGAGCGCATCCAAACTCTAAAGGTCGATTCAAAACGGTTCAGTCAGCGAAGTAGCAACAGCACCCGATCGGGCAATGCACCCGCAGATTAGAGAGCGCTGCTGGTTTTGCAATCATCTGTGGCCCGATCGGCCCGGGCTGCCAAATCCTTCAGCACCGAAGGCACGATTTGATTGAGATTCCCCGCACCCAAAAAGAGGGCCAGGTCACCCGGTTGAAGAGCCGCAGACAGAAATTGGTGTGTGTTGTCGAGCGAGCCGCAATAGGACACTTCGGGATGGTAGGCCGCCACCCGATCGGCCAAGGTTTGGCCGCTGAGTCCTGGAACCTGTTTCTCACCAGCGGCATAAATATCCGCAATGGCCACTAAATCTGCATCCTGAAATGATTGGGCAAACTCCTCAAGAAAGGTTTGGGTGCGACTGTAGCGGTGGGGCTGAAAAATTGCCACTACTCGCGATTGCCCTGCTTGGGCGCTCAACCGTTGGCGAGCCGCGGCCAAGGTGGCGCGAATTTCGCTCGGATGGTGTGCGTAGTCGTCATACAGGGCGATTCCCCCCTCGGTGCCCCGATGCTCGAAGCGACGCTGGGCCCCCTGAAAGCCCGCCAATCCTTCGGCAATTTGGGCAAAGTCCAACCCCAAGTCCCGACCCACGGCCACGGCAGCCAGGGCATTGCTGAGATTGTGTTGGCCCATCAGTTGCAGTTGGATTTCCCCGAGCACCTCCCCACGTTCTAGCACTGTGGCTGTCACACCCTGGGCCGTATATTGGGGGTTCAGCACGGTGTAATCGGCCACGCGATCGGGATCAAGGCTGTAGGAAATATCGGGTTTGAGGCGATCGCGCAGCGTGGGACAGTCCAAACACCCCACCCAGCGTTGGCAATTGTGGGTAAACTGCTCAAAGATTTCGACCACCCCATCAAGCGACTGGTAGTGATCGGGGTGGTCGAGTTCAATGTTGGTGATAACGCCGAGTTCCGCAGAAAGCTTAATCAGTGAGCCATCGGACTCATCCGCCTCCGCCACCAGGTAAGGACCCTGACCTAAGCGCGCATTGCCCTCCCAAGCGCCCACCTCGCCGCCCACAATGATGGTGGGATCAATGCCTGCCTGGAGCAGCATGTAACCAATCAGGCTGCTGGTGGTGGTTTTGCCGTGGGTTCCGGCAACGGCGATCCCCCGCGATCGGCTGATCAACGCCGCCAGCAGGTCTGAACGATGCAGAATTGGACAACCCAGCTCCACAGCCGCTTGATATTCCGGGTTTTCTGCCTGAATCGCCGTTGAACAGACAACCTGCGGCAGGGCTTGCGGTGCGGTGGAGTGCGCTTCGGTCTCGGGAACCGTGGCTAGAGCCGTTGCCGCCAAGGGAACATCAGAGGCTAGCGCGGGAGGAGTTGCAAAAGGCACACCGGAACGAAAGGCATCAAAGTTCGTTGCGGATTGTTGCCAAAAAATCTGAGCACCTAGTTGTTCCAGGCGTTGGGTAATATGGCTCGATCGCGCGTCCGATCCAGAAACGGGGATCTTCTGCTTGACCAGAATATACGCGAGAGCCGACATGCCGATGCCACCGATGCCAATAAAGTGGAAAGGCCTTCCGCTAAAATCCACAAGATTCGGCATTGCCGCTCCTCAAAACACCACACCAACAATCACGCCATATCATATCAGCAACGGTCAAATTGCCGCAGAGAAGCGTTGATCCTCCTGAAACCAGCCTGGGCTGTGGGTTTCGGCGAACGATTGCGGCCTGAAATCTGACGAATTTCTTGCGAATTTAACCCATTTTGATGGGGAACAGCCCAATTGGCCCGATCCACCCAGAAGGGTGTTTGAAGGGTCTTAGCCAAGCCTCCAGCAGACCTCCATCAGACCTTAACCAAGCCCAAACCCAGCTTTTGGCGATCGCCCCACCGGGTCTCATTCCCAGCGGCCATCACTCACTTCGAGGCCAAACAGCAACCAGCGATCATGATCCCCGCAAAAATTCTGCAAAATCCGTTGCGATTAGTTTGGGATTGGGCCGGGATCGATGGTTAAATGTGGGCACATTGCTGGCATGATGGCTTGGCACTTGTCAGGCGATCGCTTGGGGCAGCTTTTCGTGTGCTCGCCCTCTGTTTTGGGGGGATCGATCGACCCGATCAACCCCGCCTCAGTTCCCAGAATCAGATCGTGCAGTTAGCCTGTAACATATGATTTTGGGTACAATCAACGCCTTCAAGTCGCGGGCGGGCAGTCCGAGACTCGAAACAGACGCAGAGGTCAGCGCCAGCCTGGTTCGCCAGCGTGCCGCCGACGAAGCGTCAACCCGTGGTCTAGTTGAGCAACTTCAGTGGTTGCTGAATTAGGGCTGGCAATCCCGCTCCGAAAATGTGGGAAAAACGTCAACTATTTCCTTAATACACCCTAAAGCACGCGAGGGCATAGCATAGTGATTAGAGTCGCCATTAACGGTTTTGGCCGAATCGGTCGTAACTTCTTAAGATGCTGGTTGACCCGCCAAGATAGCCAGCTCGAACTGGTGGGCATTAACGATACGTCCGACCCCAAGACGAATGCTCATCTGCTCAAGTACGACACGATGCTCGGCAAGCTAAATGCCGACATTCAGGCTGACGAAAATTCCATTACCGTCAACGGCAAAACGATCAAATGCGTGTCCGATCGGGATCCGCTCAAGTTGCCCTGGGCCGAGTGGGGCATTGACCTGATCATTGAATCGACAGGCGTATTTGTTAGCGAAGAAGGCGCTTCTAAGCACATCCAGGCCGGTGCTAAGAAAGTCCTGATCACCGCTCCGGGCAAGGGTGACGGTGTTGGCACGTTCGTGATGGGCGTGAACGACAGCGACTACGACCACGACAAATTCAACATCGTTAGTAACGCGAGCTGCACCACCAACTGCTTGGCTCCCGTGGTGAAGGTGTTGCATGAGAACTTTGGCATCATCAAAGGCACCATGACCACTACCCACAGCTACACTGGCGACCAACGGTTGCTGGATGCCAGCCACCGGGATGTGCGTCGGGCCCGTGCTGCGGCCATGAACATTGTGCCCACCTCCACGGGTGCTGCCAAGGCTGTGGCCCTGGTGTTGCCGGAAATGAAGGGCAAACTGAACGGGATCGCCATGCGCGTGCCGACCCCGAACGTTTCGGTGGTGGACTTCGTGGCCCAAGTGGAAAAGAGCACGATCGCCGAGCAGGTGAACGAAGTGCTGAAGGCCGCTGCTGAAAACGGCCTGAAGGGCATTTTGGAATACAGCGATCTGCCGTTGGTTTCCTCGGACTACAAGGGAACCGATGCTTCCTCGATCGTGGATGCTAGCCTGACCTTGGTGCTGGGCGGCGACATGGTGAAGGTCATCGCTTGGTATGACAACGAGTGGGGCTACAGCCAGCGCGTTGTGGACTTGGCGGAACTGGTTGCCCGCAAGTGGAAGTAGTTTCCCAAAGCTTCAGCTAGCTACTCGATCTTGCAATGTTCTGTAGCTAGTCTTCGCTAGTAGTTTTTTGAATCATGCGGGAGGCAGGATGTTATATTCTGCCTCCCTTTTTTGATTGTTGATGGATCTATTTTGGAGTCTTGACTTAGAAGAGGTCTGAAAAGCATTTTTTGGTACAGGTCAAGCAATAATCATCATTTAGCCCAAAACCCTAGATCTGCCGTTAGCGGATCGTGGGGAGCAAGATGCTCAAGCTCCTTGTTACGACGACTGGGGCACGGAACCTAAGCCCCTTGTCTTCGCTGGCTTGCAAGATCTGAAAGGTTAGCCATTTAGGCTTTTCAGAGATCCTCTAAAATGTCACGACTTAGCCTGAAGAATACCCAGCAAAATGGCGATCAGGTCGTCTAGATTGCCAGGAATTGTATAGGCATTGAGGTCTTTATAAATCGCTTGGCTAGCGCGATCGAGTTGGCCAAAAACCCAAACATTCCCGATCGTCACGGCTCCGTATAACCAGGGTTGGTCAGGGGCGATCGCCCGATCTAAGGCAATTAATTCAACGGCTAATTGGTTAAAACCGCGCTCTAAATCGCCCTTTTTCGCTTCAATAATCAGCATTTGATTCGCTGCCTTGAGGCAATAGTCTACGGTTCCACTGAGGTTTTCACCACCATTGAGGCTATATTCCACTTCAATTTCGATCGGGGCGTAGTCGAGTAATTCCAACAACAGGGGTGCAATATAAAATTCTCGTTTGGCCGTTTCCGAAGTCAACGAAATGAAGGGCAGTTTTTGGGTATAGGTGGCACGGAGGCGAGATTGCTCCGTCAGGCTTACGCCATCACTCGGCCGGAGGGTTTGCGTCGCAGCTGCACCGCTGGATTGCGGCCAGCAGGGGAGATTGAGGGGCTGAAGATGGTAGGAACAACCAAAATATTCAACCAGCTCGCGAGTAGAAATGTTGAGGTCGAAGTAGTCGGAAAAGGTATATCGACGATCGGGGTTTAAGAGGGGGGCTAGGCGATTGGGCATGGTGTTTTGGCAACCAAGTTAGGAGTGATCCAATAGCCCGATCGTCGCACGACCGACGAAGGACAATTACTGTTCAACCATTGAGGTCTCATTGGATTGGGGTTGGGGAATATTCAGCAAGGGCAACCGATCGCCCCGAAAGATTTCTTCCGCTAATTCTCCTAATTCTGCCGTTGCCGTTGCCAACATCCGAATCCCCACAAAACCAGTCAAAACGGGCAAGACGGCCATACTCAACATCCATTCCGATGTCGGTAAACAACGGCTTAGGGCCTGGCCGCTCCAAGTGGGGCGATCGGGCGTTAGTTGAGAACCGGGGGAATTGGGATTGGTTGCAGGCATAGGACAATATCTCTGAGTTATCTCTGAGTTCAAATCAACCGTCAGACAAGCCAGAAACGCTGAAAATCGAGCAATTTCCAACGAAAGTGCTAGGGCGTGACCCGTTCATACACCAGCCATCGCAGAGAAACTGGGGGCCGTTGTTGATCTCCTAGGGGGAAGAGTCGATCGCCTGTGGCCCAGGGATCCAACCACTCTCGGGCCGCCAAGGCTTCCGGGGGCAAGTGTTCCCGCTCATAGGCCAAGGCCGGCTCATCGGACACCACCCGCAGGGGCAACGAGGCGATCGCCCGGGTTAGCTCCGTTGGCTGCAACAGAAAACTATCAGTCACGTAGGATAGTTGCCGCGCCAGCGGCGTGGGGTCATAGCCATCGGTGGTGACAAAGCAGTCCATCACAATTTTCCCGCCGGGCCGCAACGCCGGAGTCAGCTTGGCCAACAGATGCGCCAGTTGGGCCGGATCGCTGAAATATTGCACCACACCGGTCAGAACAATCAGACCGTAGCGATCGGGCTTGGGGGTAAAGGCAGGATCACGAATATCTTGCTCAATCAGGTCGATCGCCACACCCGCATCCTTAGCCAGTTGGCGAATGGTGTCGAGCATTTCGGGGGTGAACTCGATCGCATCCACCAGGTGGCCTTGTTGGGCCAGGGCGATCGCGTTGCGCCCCGTCCCGGCTCCCACATCCAACACCGGAATTGTGGCGGCGGGGGCTTGGGCCCTGAGGGCCGCCGCCAAATCCAACACCTTGGCATCGGGATAGCGATCACTATCCTTAGGCGGGCGGTATTGCAAAAACAATTTGGCTCGATCGCTGTAAGAAATAGCCACCGGTCGAATGTCCCAAACCAGACCCCGATGGGGAGGCGGAGCTGGCGAATAGCGCACCAGCAATTGCGAATAGGGAGAAGCCGCAAACCCCTCCTCCACGTTTTGGGTCACCGTGGCTCGCACCCGCGCCATTTCCTCCGGCGAAAAGGGATAGCCCAACACGGCGGCCAACATCTCCAGCCGCCGCACATGCAAATCGATCATCCCCGGCACACAAAGCAGGGCCAGCTCCCCACGGGAGGCCTCCCAGGCGTGGGCCCCTTGCAGCAGGGCACGATCGAGCCGATCGGGATCCGTAACCACAGTCGGCTCGATCAGCCCTTCAGGAGCGCTGGTTTCTGCCGAATTCGGGAGCAAGGGTGAGTTAGGAGATGAATCAATCACGCAGCCAGATTCCAAAAATTGTGCAAACGCAACCCGTCGGTTCCCAAGGTGTCCTGATTTTCCCAACCAGATCAACAGAACTCGGCTGAATTGGGTTGCCGTAGCTGTTGAAGAACCTCGGTTGATTGCGATTGTACTGTTGATCAACCCTTGTCAGGAAAGCTGATGGGGCAATCTTTTGGCGCAATCTTGGGGGAGCGATCGGGCCAGGGCAACCGGAAAGCAATTGGCTTGCGATCGCGATCGCACCACTCACCCCCACTCGATCGCATCTCGCCTAGGGCAATTTCACAACTGGCTACGGATGGCGATCGCCGCAAAACCATCTGAAAACCACGATTCTTTAGACGAACCAGTCGCGACAATTGCTAACCCCGATGCACATGGGGTGAATTTCGCGGCTCGGTGAAATGATTTTTGGTTGCATCACACAGGTTGGAGTTGCCGTCATGACTGAAGTTCGCATGGGTAAACGCATTCAGTACACTTTGACTGAAGTGGAACGAGAAATTTTAGCCCTAGTGCAAATGCTGGCCCACAACTCCACCGCCATCAGCTCCGCCACCATTTCCGCCTGCTCTCGATACACACGCCCGGAAGTGGAACAGGCCCTGTCTAGCTTGATGGCCGCTGGCCTGATTTGTCAGCGTTAGGGATTGGGGGTTCACGGGCCTTGATTGGGCCCTGTTATTGCACCTCGGTTATTTTGCTGCCAATCATTTTGCCCCTGTGGTTCTAACCTTATTTTTGACACACCAATTATCACGAACCATGTATCACATTGCCCATTGTTTACCAATTTGAAGCTGCAACTTTTTGGCAATGAGTTTTAGGATGCAAACTTGAGTTCATGAAGATCAACTGAAGCTTACTTTCAGAACCAATGAAGATCATTCCCCGAAAATACAGCCTTTATCCAGTATGACCGGTACACCATGCCACAGATAGCTTTCAGGGCAAGTGAAGATCACTCCCTAAAATAATGTTCAACAAAAACAAGGGGCTTAAGCCCCTTATCTCTACAGCTTGGGATCACTTCAAAATAATCGCCAGGCTGATCCCCTTCATTCGTTCTCTAAACTGCCTTTGAGAAACCGTTATAGGTCTGAGCACGCAGATAGCGATCGAACACAGAAGCAATATTGCGCACCAACAGGCGACCGATCGGGGTGATGGTGATCCGGTTGGGCATCAGGGTTAACAGGCCATCGGCTTCCAGATTCCGTAAATCCAAATATTCCTGCGGAAAATGGGCTTCCAAACTGTGCTTAAAGGACAGCCCATATTTTTGGGCCAGCGCATCCCGATCAACCTGGAATTGACACATCAGTTCCATGATGATTGAACGCCGCAAAATATCATCAGCGTCTAAGGTCACCCCACGCTCGATCGGGAGCGTTTGATAGTCAATGGCTCGGTAATAATCCCGCAGACGCTTTTGATTTTGGGTATAAACATCATTCAGCATTCCGATAGAAGTCATGCCAAACCCAATCAGATCAGAATCGGGCTGTGTTGTATAGCCTTGGAAGTTGCGGTGAAGCTGGCCCTGGCGCTGGGCGATCGCCAATTCATCATCGGGTTTTGCAAAGTGATCCATGCCAATGAAGGTGTAGCCCGCTTCCGTGAGGGTGGCGATCGTCATCTGCAAAATGTCTAGTTTTTCTTCCGCCGATGGCAATGCATCGTAGGGAATCCGCCGCTGAATTGGTTTCATCCAGGGCACATAGGCAAAGTTAAACACTGCAATTCGATCGGGATTCAGGGCTAGGGTTTTATGCAGCGTTTCCCGGAAGGTGTTGAGATCCTGGAAAGGCAACCCATAAATCAAATCGACATTGATGCTTTCAAACTCAGCCGCCCGCATCCAATCCATCGCTTGAAAGAGCATTTCTTCTGGCTGGATGCGATTAATGGCTTCTTGAACAACAGGATTGAAGTCTTGAATGCCAAAGCTAATGCGATTGAAGCCGAGCGATCGCAAGGCCGAAACATAGCTTTCCGTAAGAGGACGCGGATTCACCTCGATCGACAGTTCTGCATCGTCAGTAAATTGAAAATGTTGGTGCAGAATTTTCCAGAGATGCTGCACCTGCTCGATCGATAAATAATTCGGAGTGCCACCCCCCCAATGCATCTGATTGACCAGTCGGTCATCTGATAAATACCTTGAAACTTGCTCAATGTGACGTTGCAGATAATCCAAATAGGTTTCTGTGACGGCCTTGTGTTGAGTGATGACCGTGTTGCAACCACAAAAATAGCAAGCCGATTCGCAAAAGGGGATGTGGCAATATAAGGAAAGGGGCGTTTTGCGATCGTTGCCACGCTGAATGGATTGGATCCAGTCCTGTTCTGGAAACTGAGTCGAAAGTTCTGTGGCTGGCGGATAGCTGGTATAGCGAGGTAAAGAGCAATTATATTTTTGAATCAAATCTGCATCAAAGGCCAAATTTAAAGCTTGATCTAAAACTTGCATGGGTGGAGTTCCTAGCGGGATTCAAAAACACCAAAAGGCAAAATGCGAACAGACAAAGAAAGTAGCGATCGCCCAGAAAATCAATAAATCAATTCACCGAGCGATCGCCCGAGCAATAGTTGTTGTGGGATGGACAGTTGATTGGCTGAGAATTCACCAGATTCACCAGCAATTGCGAGTGAATGGCAGATGAATGGCGAACATGGCGGGCGATCGCTAACTCACACTCACCAATTCGGTGCTGCCCTTACGAGATTGCAAAACCACTTCTTCAAAAATCGCGGGATTCACGGCCGCTTGAATCACCGGTTCCAAACTTTCTACCAACTGGCGATTCAAACTAAAGGCGAGGTTCGCCTCTTCAACGATGCCCGCCACTTGCGATTCATTCAAGGGCAGTGCGTTTAAGAGATCCCGATAGCGCATCTTGAAATCTCGTTTGGCTTCAGGTGTTGGCAATGAGTCAAATTCATGCAAACGGGTTCCCTGATCGGCTGGCAAATTCAAAGCTGATCGGGCGATCGTTCGCAGACCTTGACCACCGGACAAATCACCCAAATAGCGCACATAGGCATGGGCGATTAACCGTTCTGGCTGCTCTGAAGCCGCCCAATGAATCCGCATCAAATAGTTGAGCGTGACTGGGCTAGGGGTAATTTGGGTTGGCCAATCTTCCCCGTAATAAAAGGCAAGATCGCGGGCGAGTTGATCCCGCCGTAGCAACTCTGGAAAGTAGATTTGTCCAACGATCGGGTGATTTTTCAGGCGATCGAGTTCCGTTTCCAGGGCATCATAAACCCAATACAAATTCGCCAAAAGTTTCTGGAAAGCCTCGCGCACCACAATGCCCTTCAGAAAGCACTTCATGTAGGCCGTGTTCTCGGCGCTGGTGTGGGATTGCTGGGTTCCCTCCCGCAGGCGCGCGGCGAGCTGGTGGCCGGGGGCGAGGGGTTGGGTGTTGTGGCTCAGGTCGTGGCTCAGGTCGTGGCTCATGGTGGCCCGCTCCTAGGCTGCGTAAAATTCTGTTAACGATAAATAACCATATAGCGATTAAATGATTCAATAGTAGGAAATTCTCATAACTTAACAAACCAGCCCCCGGCAGGCGGTCATCCCCAACGATCCGGCTCATCCAGTCCCGCTAGCAAACCCAATTCCCGCCCTGTCCCATGGCTCAGTGCTGACGGTTGGGGTTCTCCGAACGCTAGCGCAGGCGCAAGTTGAGTTTTTGTTTAGTCTTCGTTCCGTTTTGGTCTAGTCCTTAATTTCTGATCTTTGATCTTTGACCATGGTTGATTCATTGGCAAAACCCGCGATCGCCAAGCAGGTCGCAATTCAAGAAAATCTCCTGACACCGCGCTTTTACACCACAAATTTTGAGGTGGCTGCGGGCTTGGACTTGTCAGCCCAAGCCACGGAACTGGAAGCGATGTTGGCGGAAATGCGCGCGGACTATAATCGCGACCACTTTGTGCGTGATCAATCGTTTAATCAGTCCTGGGATCATATTACGGGCGAGGCTCGGCAAGCGTTTATTGATTACCTGGAGCGATCGTGCGTTTCTGAGTTTTCGGGATTTTTGCTCTTTAAGGAACTGTCGCGCCGTGTGAAGCAGCGCAGCCCTTTGTTGGCGGAAATGTTCCAACTGATGGCGCGGGACGAGGCTCGCCATGCGGGATTTTTGAACAAAGCTATGGGAGACTTTGGGCGTACTCTGGATTTGGGACATTTAACCAAGAATCGTCAGTACACTTTCTTCCCGATCGAGTGGGTGATTTACACGGTTTATTTGTCTGAAAAAATTGGTTATTGGCGCTATATTCTGATTCATCGTCACCTGGCCGCCCATCCCGAAAATCAGTTTTATCCCCTGTTCAAATACTTTGAACCTTGGTGTCAGGATGAAAATCGCCATGGCGATATTTTCAAGGCCCTCCTGCGATCGCAGCCCGGCCTGTGGCAAACCTGGCAATCGCGCCTCTGGAGCCGTTTTTTCCTGCTGACGGTGTTTGCAACCCACACCTTAACGGTTCACGAGCGCGCGAATTTCTATCACACCCTTGGCATCAATCCCACGGACTTTGATGCGGAAGTGATTCGCAAAACCAACGAAACGGCGGCGCGGGCTTTCCCGTCTGTTTTAAATGTGGATCATCCAGAATTTCTCGATCGACTCCATCAATGTTCTGATCTGAATCAGCGGATGAGCGCGATCGAGAAATCGCCACAGCCCAAGTGGTTGAAATCCCTGAAGAAGCTCCCGATTCAGGTGCAAATTTTTGGGCATTTGCTGCGTCTGTTCCTGTTGCCAGGGGTGGATGCGGAAGCGCTACGGGGAACCGTTCGCTAACTGAGGTGCTAGCTGAGTTGGTAACTAGGTTGTTAACTCAGTGACCCACGCTGAATTGTCTGTAATTGAGTGCTTTCCTCGTCCGGTGACGCGATCGATTCTGATGCTTGATGGTTAGTTCTAAATTTAGTGCTAAATCATGAAGCATGAGGGCGATCGTTAACTGGTCAAGTTCTCTAAATCTTTGGTGGAATTTTGGTGGTTGAGGGGCTTCGGCCCCTTTTTTTATGGAAGAATTTGAAATTTCTGCACGAGAATAGTAAATAAAACAATCAATTTAGGGCGCACATCGGTGCGCCCCTACCTTAGATTTGTTTAGATTTGTTGGGTTAACGTGCTTGAGTTCCTGTTGATTGGGATTGATTGCCCAAACACGATCCCAGTTGCCTAGGCCGTGACAGCCGATCGATTGCGGCGGGCATCTTGCATCGATCGCACGAATTTTTCAAACAAATAATCGGCATCGTGGGGGCCGGGGCTGGCTTCTGGGTGATATTGCACCGAAAACAGCGGCAGTTGGCGGTGGCGCAACCCTGCGATCGTTCGATCGTTCAGGTTCAAATGCGTCACTTCCACCTCTCCTTCCGTCAGAGAACCGTCGGAAATGGCGAAACTGTGGTTTTGGCTGGTGATTTCCACCTGCTGCCCCGCAAAGCCAGCCGGCTGGTTCAGGCCGCGGTGGCCAAACTTGAGCTTGAAGGTTTCGGCTCCCAGGGCCAAGCCCAAAATTTGGTGACCCATGCAAATGCCAAACATGGGCTTGTTGGCATTCACCAGTTGTTGCACGGTTTCAATGCCCTCGGTGACAGCGGACGGATCGCCGGGGCCGTTCGAGAGGAAAATCCCATCGGGATTGAATCCCAAGATGGTGTCGATCGGGGTGCTGGCGGGCACAACAATGATGCGGCAGCCAAAGCTCGCCAACCGGCGCAGAATATTCCGCTTCACGCCAAAGTCCAGCGCCACCACCGTCAACGGCTGATCACCCGTGGTGGCCTTGGCCGCCTCCGTCGCCGGGTTAAATTCCCATTCCGGTTGGGTTCCTTCCGTCCACTCGTAAACTTCTGCCGTGGTGACTTCCTTCACCAGGTTCAAGCCCGCCATGCTCGGGGTTTGTTGCACCAACCGCAGCAAATCCGCCGGATCCAGGATTTCCGTGGAAATTGCCCCGTTCATGGCCCCCACGGCCCGAATTTTGCGGACGATCGCCCGAGTATCAACCCCGTAGATGCCTGGAATATCATGGCGGCCCATGTAGTCGGGCAGGGCCTCGGTCGATCGCCAGTTGCTCGGCCGGCGAGACACGTTGCGGGCGATCGCCCCGCACACGTAGGGGCGATCGGACTCTTCATCTTCCGGGTTGATGCCAACGTTGCCCAGCTCCGGATAGGTGAACAGCACAATCTGGCCGCAATAGCTCGGATCGGTCAGCACCTCCTGATAGCCAGTCATGCCGGTGTTAAAGACGACTTCGCCAACGGTTGTGCCGGTGGCTCCGAAGCTGCGACCCAAATAGGCGCTGCCATCGGCCAAGACTAAAAGCGCTGGGCGATCGGAAGTTGAAGACATGGTGAGCAATGCCTGTGCAGCAGTCGATGAAGTGAGCATAAAATCAAGTCTATATAGAATCATTTCTGGCCCGCGAGTGCTATCAAATTCGACAGTTTTCTATAGGATTTTGGGAAACCTAGGAAAAAACATTGGGGCAAGGTCGGTTTCAGGGGTTGTCGCCTGTTCGATCAACTTCGATCGATCAAGATGCCAAGGGCTGATTTTCCCGACCCATCCCCCAAATTAAGGGGCTTCTTTACAGTCAACGTTGCAGTTAACCTTCAAGCCAAAAATCAAAGCCATGTGGAAGCAACTGTGGGCAACCTGGATTGGGCTAGGGGCGATCGCCCTGGCCGGTTGTGAGGCGCTGCCCCTTGGCTCTGCCCCCGCCCCCGCGCCCGTCGAAACCAACGAAAGCGCCCCCGTCCCGATCGCCGCCAAGCCCCAAGCCCCCACCGCACCCACCCCGTCGATCGACGGAGCCGCCACCTTCCAAAAAGCCCTGGACTTGGGCTATGGCGCAGCGAAGCTCACCCAATCGGCCTACATTCCAGCGGATTGGCAATATGTCATGTCCCGTTGGCAAGAGGCGATCGTGGTGCTGCAATCAGTTCCGCCCCAAAGTGCCCAACATGCCCAAGCCCAAGCCAAAATCCAGGAATACCGCAGCAACTTGGCCTATGCTCGGGAGCGATCGCGCCAGCCGATCGCTCAACCCCCCGCCACCATTGCCGCCCAACCCCTGAGCGCCCCCGCCAGCAACACCACCCCAGACAGCAACGGCGGAACCCAGCCCGGAGCCGCCGCCACCCCCATTCCCGCCAGCAGCCCCAGCGGCAACCCGGACACCAGCTCCAACCTGCCCGCTCCGGAAACCGGCAGCGACAGCCCAAACAGCACCGCCGCCAGTTCCGGGCCCGTCATCGCCACCATCCCCATCATCCGGCGGGTCAGTGGCATTCCCGTCATTGAAGTGACCTTCAACGGGCGCAAATTTCCCATGATGTTGGACACCGGAGCCAGCGCCACCGTGATCACCAGCAAAATGCTGTCAACCCTCGGCATTCGGCCCCACGACAAAATCTTGGTTTCCACCCCGAGCGATCGCCGCGTCACCATGGACTTGGCCCGCGTTGACACCGTGCAAGTGGAAGGCCTGTCGGTCAGCAACCTAGAAGTGGGCGTTGCGCCGGCCTTGGAAATTGGGCTATTGGGTCAAAACTTTTTCGGTGGCTATGACCTGATCATTCGGGGCAATCAAATCGAGTTCCACAGTCGCGGCTAAAAGACCCCAAAAGCAGCAAAGACAAGGGGCTGAAGCCCCTTGCCCAGGATCATGGGGTTGAGCAGATTCACATATCTCAGCCCCAACGAATCAAGTTTTCATGAATCGAATTTGAGGACGCGCCCCAATCTCGCGAGTGGCGAGGGTTAGTCAACGATCCTATTCGTACAGCCACTTGCTGATCGTCGGAGACCAGTTGGCCAGCTCCTCATCCTTGAACCACAAGGCGATTTCACGTTGGGCCGTTTCCACTGCGTCGGAACCATGGATCAGGTTGCGGCCAATGTTGACCCCGAAGTCACCCCGGATCGTGCCTGGATTGGCGGTCAGGGGGTTGGTGGCCCCAATGATTTGGCGGGCCGATGCCACCACGCCGTCACCTTCCCACACCATCGCCACCACGGGGCCGGAGGTGATGAATTCCACCAAACCAGCAAAGAAGGGGCGCTCGCGGTGTACCGAGTAGTGCTCTTCGGCTAGCTCGCGGCTCACGTTCAGCAGCTTGAGACCCACGAGGGTGAAGCCTTTGACTTCAAAACGCTTGATGATTTCACCAATCAGACCGCGCTGCACGCCATCGGGTTTGATGGCAATAAACGTACGTTCCACGACTTGCACTCCTCAAGAAAGGGAAAAATAATAGGGGCGGGAAATTTTTGCCCTTCTAATAGTGCAAAAAAATGGGCCAGTTTGGTCAGGATCGATCGCCGGGACTGTCGATTAGGGCTTCACGGTTGACTTCACCGGTCGCGATCGGGATGCGGGAGGATAACCAAAAGTTAATCAAATCCTTACCCCGTCAGGATTGCCGCCCTTTTGATTGGAATTAGGATACACTGAGAAGCTGGTTTATCTTAGTCCGGTTCTTGCCGGTCAATATCAATCAAGCAGACCCGCTGCTAGCTGGACTGTCGTCTGGAGGTTGACGAAAAATGGGGATCGATTTGACGGTCGAGACTGCCACGGCGGAATCGACGATCGCCCAGGCCGAAAGTCCAATGGTGGACGGGTCGGTTACTGCAAAGGCAGCGGAAGCAACAGCCCGCAGTGACCGGGGCGGACGACGCAAGCGCGGAATGCGGGCCGATGCACGCACGGCAATTCAGGGTTTAACGGAATTGGCACAAAAAACAAATAGCGTGACCGGGGAACGTCCCTGGACAATCGAGAACAGCGAAGCCACCTATCGCATTCGGGCATGGGGTGAGCCGTATTTTTCGATTAATGCAGCGGGTCACGTGACGGTTTCGCCAAAAGCGGAGCGCGGCGGGGCGATCGACCTGCATGAACTCGTTGAAGCGCTCAAGCAGCGAAATTTGGGTCTGCCTCTGTTGATTCGGTTCACGGATATTTTGGCCGATCGCATTGAACGGCTCACGGCGGTTTTTGCTAAGGCGATCGCCAAGTACAAATATGCCGGGGGCTATAAGGGTGTGTTCCCCGTCAAGTGCAACCAGCAGCGCCACTTGATTGAAGACCTGGTGGAATTTGGCCAGCCCTATCAATTTGGCCTGGAGGCTGGGTCAAAGCCAGAATTGATGATCGCCCTGGCGATGTTGACCACCCCGGGAGCCATGCTGATTTGCAATGGCTACAAGGATCGGGAATATATCGAAACGGCGATCTTGGCCCAGCGCTTGGGCAAAACGCCCGTGATTGTGCTGGAGCAGGTGGAAGAGGTGAAACTTGCCATCTCCGCTAGTCAACGGTTAGGCATCAAGCCAATTTTGGGTGTCCGGGCCAAGCTGAATGCCAAGGGCGTAGGCCGCTGGGGAGATTCGGCGGGCGATCGGGCAAAATTTGGCCTGACGATTCCGGAAATTCTGGGCGCGGTGGATCAACTGCGCCAAGCGGATATGCTCGACTGTTTGCAGTTGCTGCATTTCCACATCGGGTCTCAGATCTCCTCAATCAGTGTGATTAAGGATGCGATCCGCGAAGCCAGCCAGATTTATGTGGAGCTGCATGAACTGGGCGCGGGGATGCAATACCTGGATGTGGGAGGCGGCTTGGGAATCGACTATGACGGTTCCAAGACGAATTTCCACGCTTCCACCAATTACACGCTGCAAAATTACGCCGATGACATCGTGGCGGCGGTGAATGATACCTGTTCGTCGCGAGGGGTGAAGGTTCCCACCCTGATTAGCGAGAGCGGGCGGGCGGTGGCTTCGCACCAGTCGGTGTTGGTGTTTGATGTGTTGAGTGTGAGCCAAATGGCTTTCACGGAGCCGCAGCCGTCGGAACCGGAAGACCATGCAGCCCTCAAGAGCCTTTACGAAACCTATTCGTTGATCGATCGGGACAACTATCAAGAGATGTTCCACGATGCAACGCAAACCCGGGATGAGGCCTTGAGTCTGTTTAGTTTTGGTTATTTGAGCCTGACCGATCGCGCCAAAATTGAGCGGTTGTATTGGGCTTGCTGCACCAAGATTCGGGAAATTGTCCGCAAGGAAGATTACGTGCCCGATGATTTGGAGTACCTAGAACAGATGATGTCGTCGATCTACTACATCAATATGTCGGTGTTCCAGTCGGCCCCGGATACTTGGGCGATCGGGCAACTTTTCCCGATCGCGCCGATCCACCGCCTCGATGAAGAACCCACCGAGCGGGGAATTTTGGCCGATCTCACCTGCGACAGCGACGGCAAAATCGACCAATTCATCGATTTGCGCGACGTGAAAAACGTGTTGGAACTGCACGCCCTGAAGCCGGTTGATCCCAGCCAACAGGAGGCCTATGGCGATCGGGAATATGAACCCTACTACCTCGGCATGTTCCTGAACGGCGCTTATCAGGAAATTATGGGCAGCCTGCACAATCTGTTTGGCGACACCAACACGGTTCATATCCACCTCACCCCCAAGGGCTACCGGATTGAGCATGTGGTGAAGGGCGACACTATGAAGGAAGCCCTCAGCTACGTGCAATACGAGTCGGATGATTTGGTGGAAAGTATTCGTCGCCAGGCAGAGCAAGCCATGCAGGAAAAACACATTTCCTTGCGCGAGTCGCAACTGCTGCTACAAAACTATGAGCGCAGCCTTCAGGGTTATACCTACCTCGCGCCTTAGGCTGATCAGCGTTCGCAGGGGTGGCCTTGCCGGGAGCTGACCTCGATCGGGTGTTGGCTTTCCGGCTCATGCCCTGTGCGTGCCCCTGGTTCGCGTGAGTCAGGACGGTGCTGATCAAACCAAACAGTGGCCAAGCGGCTTGTCCTGCTGCTTGGCCACTGCTCTGTTCGGAAATTTCAGCCGGAAATCTTGGCCGAAGTTGCTAGGCCGCTTCGCAGACGATCGGGCCCATTTGCGATCGAGCAATCACCATTTCGCCATGGCCAGGAATCCACACCGTCCAGGCTTCATCCTCATGCTCACAAAGCAACAGCGCCCGATCGTGGCAAGCATCATTGGGCAACCAGAGCAGATCAACCCAGCAGCGCTCCTGAGGGCGGGCAAGGTTGGCCGCGGCCGTCCAGGTTGTGGGGCTGTAGGAACGGGTGACGCGATCGCTCAGTTGCATGGCCTCAACTCCTTTGGACATCAACGCCCAGCTTAAAAGACCAGTCTTTTTCTGTATCTAATTCTGTATCTAAAGCTACGGAATGATCATCAAGCCTGTCAATCTTCCGTTGAAGAACGTTACAGATTCACGCACGATCGCCTGTTTTCCTGTCGATCCCTAACGGGCTGCCCCCACCAGGGAAAAGGCCGCCCAATTCACCGGATCCGGATGACGCTGTTGGGTATCCAGCATGGCCGCCCGCAAGGCCGCTGCCCGATCGCCCGATTTTAAAAATTCCCGGTAGAACGTCAACATCAATTCCGACGTGGGCTGATCTGGCACTGCCCAGAGGGAAACAACCGTGCTGGGTGCGCCCGCCACAATGAACGCCCGCGACAGCCCGATCGCCCCATCGCTGGTGAGTCGGCCCCGCCCCGTATCGCAGGCACTCAGCACCACCAACTGCGCCTTCAGCTTCAGGTTCAAGATTTCCTCAGTGGTCAGAAATCCGTCTTGGTCATCCCCTTCCGGATTGGGGCTGGGAGCCAAAGCCAAAGCCCCCGGAACCGCTGGAATGACCCCCTCACCAAAGTAGTCATCCAGCAGGCCATGGGTGGCAAGGTGAATAATTTGGGATTCTTCCATTCGGGCGGTGACGGCGGTTTCGGTGGCCGCTGCGCCTTCCAGGGGCTGAGTGTTCAGCAATTGGGCGATCGCCCGGGCCTCCAAGCTGGCTCCCGGTAAGGGGGCCAAGGAGCGCTCCTGGTCGCCCAAGTTGCGATCGGGAATTTGGGGCATGGTTGGGTTACCCACCACCAAAGCCGGGCCACGCAGGGGTTGGGGTTGTCCCGCCGAGAGCGGGGGCAGTTGGCTGCTGGCCAGGGCCAACACACGAATGGAGGGAGAGACCGACAGGGTGTGATTTTGGATCAGGTATTGGCCATCGGCATCGCGCAGGGCCGCAAAGGGCACCAAAAACAGCGTGCCTTGGGGGATAAACACCACCCGATCGCTCGGCTGCTTGGGCAATAGATCGGCGATCGGCTCAATCAACAGGCTGTGGAGTTGGCGCAGGCTGGGCAATTGTTGAAAGGTCACCTTGCTGCGGCTGCGACTCACCAGATCATTCAAGGGAACCGGATGAGGCTGGTTTTCGGCCTGGGGTAACTGGCCGCGCCGAAAGTGAATTTGCCCCTCGGGCGACACCACCCAAATATTCACCTGGTTCGGCGGCGGCGGGTTGAGGGCGCTGGTTTGGGGCTTGGCGGTGGTTAATTGGCAAGACTTGCTGTAGATGCTGCAATAGGTCGTGCTGTCCTCTTGCTGAACCGCGTAGATCACCAGGGTGGCCCGCTGCGATCGGGCTGTGGCCTGGATGCTTTCCACCGACACAGCGGCATCAGGGTTCGACAAACGACCTTGGGCGGCCAATTTCCCCATCATCAAGTCCAAAAACACGCGCGATCGCCCCTGCTCGGACACCACCAGGGCCTGTTCCGGGCGGTTTTGAGCCAAGTACACATCCTGAAGCCGTTGATTGACTTGAGTTTGCAGCTCAATAAAGCCCACTTTGAAATAATCTTCCCCAATGAAGGTTTTCACCAGCTCATCCCAACCCTCGCTCGCTTGGGTGAGGACGCTGGCAGCTCGGTTCAGGTCACCGGATTGGTGTAGGGCCAAGCCCAGATCACTGAGCACTTCCACTTGGCCCCGTCGATCGTTCACCGTTTGGGCAATTTTCAGCGCCGCTTCATAGGATTTGATGGCCGCGCCCCAGTTGCCTTGGGCCGCTTGGGCCAGGCCGATCGAGCGTTGGGCCGCATATTTCAATCGGGGGCTGGGGGCGATCGCCCAGGCCTGTTCCGCCGCTGAGATCGCCGCCGCAAAGTTGCCTTGGTTCAAGTCAAGGGCGCTGCTCAGTTGCCAAAACTCCGGCTCCCACAGGCGATTGCTGACCCCCTTCAGATCTTGGCGGGCTTCGCTCAGGTAGCGGCGAGCTTGGGCATAGTCTCCCGCACCGATCAGGCCCTGCACCATGGTGATCAAGGCCCCTAAACGCCGAACAGGCGTGGCCGTTTGCAGCGGATCGTTGAGCACCTCCAAACTGTCGATCATGCCGGTGGCATAGTCGCCAATGGCGATCGCCCCCTTGGCGCGATCGATCAAAGCCGCATGGTAAAAGGGCCCCCCAGCGGAAGCCTGTAACCGTTGTTGATAAAACTCCAGGGCTTTCAGATAATCCGCCCGTTCGTAGTGAACATTGCCAATGATTCCCAAGGCCACCGATTCAGCACTGGCCGATCGCTCCTGCCGCGCCAGATTCAGCGCCTGGAATCCCCAATCGATCGCCTGATCCAGTTGCCCCCGCTGAAAGTTGACCAAGGCCAACTGAGCCATGGCCGCCGCCGCGCCCGCCCCATCCCGATCGCGCCGATAAATTCCCAGGGCCTGTTCCCAGGTGGCCTGCGCTTCCGGCAACTGACCTTGGCTAAACAGGCTCACCCCCTGCTCCAACAGGCGATTACCCTCCGCCGAGTCCTGTTGCTCCTGAATCAGAATCGCCGGCCCCGCCTTGGGCAGCGGGCCGCTGTAGCCAATCACCCCCGCCATTTCGGCCCCATCGATGTTGGCTCCGTCCAGCTTGGCCCCGGTCAGATTCGCCTGATTCAAGTCAGCCCCAAACAGAATCGCCCCCGTGAGGTCGGCATTGGTCAAATTGGCCCGGTTTAGCTCCGCCCAAGACAAATCGGCCCCCATCAACTGGGCCCCCGTCAGGTTAGACCCGTTGAAATTGACGCGGGACAAATCCACGCCGCTGAGGTCAACCCCCGTCAAATCTGTGCCATCCAGATCGCAATCCTCCACGGTGGCCGATCGCAAATTCACCCCCTGCAAATTGGCCCTCGACAGGGTGGCATCTTCCAAATTGGCCCCCGTCAAATTGGCTCCGGCAAAGTTAGCATTCCAAGCCAAAACCGACTCCAGATTGGCCCCCGATAAATTTGCGCCCCGCAGATCCGCCCCGCTCAAGTTGGCATAGCCCATCCGTTGGCCGCTGAGATCCGCCCCAGATAGATCGCAGCCCTCGCATTGGTTCGTGGCAAATAGTTGGCGCAAATGCTCGGGATCAAAGGCCCAAGCGCGATCGCCCCCACCCCCCAAACAACTGCCCCACAACAGCAGCACCAGCAACCGATTACCAGAGCGATCGAGCCAAGTTGCCATGGGAGTTGTCCTTGGGTGGGTAAGAGGAGAGCTGAGAAACCAGTGATGCGGCAGTGAATCGCAGGCGAGGCTGAAGCGACCCGGCAGAACGATTAGGTCACGCGCAACTCAGCACAGTCTTAATCCAAAAAACAACGGCAATTCAAGACAACACCCCTTGGCCCCAGTCGCGCAAACTCAGTTGCCGGCGCTCGCAAAGCGCTGCACCCTAGTGACCAATTCACGGCCCATTAACGGTTGGTGTGATTGGGCATGATGTAGTTTTGTATAAGGTTACACGGTTTTTGTGAAGTACCGAGAATTGGGCCCCAAAACCCATCTAGGATAGCAATAGGGGTTGAATGAAATATGAATCGATCATGATCGATCATGAATTTCTTTCAGGTTTTTCAATTCTTTTTTCGATCTTGATTATTTGATTCCTGTTCATTGATTTTTTATTGATTACTTCAGCAATTCCTGAACAATAATTTGGTATTCTCAATTGATGCTCACAATTGATGTTCATAATTAATTTGAATTGCTCACTGATTAGTGCTTAATTACTCGTTGTTTTTTGCTGTTATTTTTTTGACTAGCCCTTTATTGACCCTTCAATCAGCCTTTGAGTTAGAACTGGATTAGTGCTTGATCAGTCCTTAACGAGTTCCGGATTGGTTCTAGAGAGGTGCTGATCAGATATGGACAAACTAGGAGGTGTCCAGTGGCCATCGCAACCGTCAATCCCACAACGGGGCAATGGGTTCAAAGTTTTGAACCCCTCACGGATCAGGCATTAGCCACCAAACTGGAGTTAGCCGATCGCGCCTTTCAGGCTTACCAAACTGTGCCGATCGCCCAACGAGCAGCCTGGTTAAACCAAGTAGCCGATCGCCTGGAAACGGACTGCGAAGCCCTCGCCCAGTTAGCTGTTTTGGAAATGGGAAAACCCCTAACCGCAGCGATCGGGGAGGTGCAAAAATGCGCCGCCGTTTGTCGTTTTTATGCCGATCGAGCAGCTGAATTCTTAGCGGATGAAATGGTTGAAACCGATGCTCACCGCAGCTTCATTCGGTATCAACCCTTGGGCCTCATTTTGGCCGTCATGCCTTGGAACTTTCCCTATTGGCAAGTGTTTCGCTTTGCCGCTCCGGCCCTGATGGCCGGTAACGGGGCCCTGCTGAAACATGCGTCTAACGTGCCGCAGGTGGCCCAAAAACTAGAGGACTTATTTTTGGCGGGGGGCTTTCCGGCGGGCATCTTCCAAACCTTGCTGATCGGGAGCGATCGGGTGGCGGCCCTGGTGGCGGATCCGCGCGTGGCGGCGGCTACCCTCACCGGCAGCGAAGGGGCAGGCAGCGCCCTGGCGAGCCATTGCGGAACCCACCTCAAAAAAACCCTGCTGGAGTTGGGCGGCAGCGACCCGCTCATCGTCTGCCCCAGTGCTGATTTTGAGCAAGCGGTGGCCACGGCCGTTGCGTCGCGAATGCTGAACAATGGCCAAACCTGCATCGCCGCCAAACGATTCATCACCGTGGGAGCGATCGGGCCGGCCTTTGAAGCAGCCATTGCCCAAGCCTTTGCTCGGTTGGTGGTTGGCGATCCGGGCGATCGCGCAACCCAGTTGGGGCCCCTGGCCACGGCCTCAATTCTGGAGGAGTTGGCAGACCAAGTGAACCGGGCGATCGCTGCCGGGGCCCGAGTGGTGGTTGGGGGCGATCGGGCGGACCTGCTCGATCGTCTGCCGCCCTCCCTGCAAGGCGGCCACTTCTATCCCCCAACCCTGCTGGCGGACTTGCCCCCCAACGCCCCGATCGCCCAAGAGGAATTCTTTGGCCCCGTTGCCCTCCTTTTCCACACCGAAACCCTCGACCAGGCGATCGCCCTAGCCAACAACACACCCTTCGGTTTGGGGGCCAGCATTTGGACTACGGATTCTTCAGAAATTGAGCAAGGAATTCAACAACTACAGGCGGGCGCTGTGTTTGTCAATAGCCTGGTGAAATCGGATCCGCGACTGCCCTTTGGCGGCATCAAACGTTCCGGCTATGGTCGTGAACTCGCTCGTCAGGGCATGTTGGAATTTATGAACGCCAAAACTGTTTGGGTTCACTAGGCATTTGAAAATTGAAGAAGACAAGCAGCTTCAGCCCCTTGCTCCCGTGGCGATCGGCCCCTTGCTATGACCCACAGCTACCGTCGCCCTTCAGGAATTGACTCTCAGGAATTGATCCGTTTAAACAACCACCATTGACGATCCCGGAACCTAATCTATGAATACCGCAGAATTATTGGTCAAATGCCTTGAAAACGAAGGCGTGCAATATATTTTTGGACTGCCTGGAGAAGAAAACCTCCATTTGTTAGAAGCGATCAGCCAATCTTCAATTCAATTCATCACCACCCGCCATGAACAGGGAGCCGCTTTCATGGCTGATGTTTATGGTCGATTAACCGGCAAAGCTGGGGTTTGTTTATCCACCTTGGGCCCCGGAGCCACCAACCTGATTACTGGTGTGGCCGATGCCAATTTGGATGGGTCACCGGTCGTGGCGATCGCGGGACAAGTGGGCACCGATCGAATGCACATTGAATCCCATCAATATTTGGATTTGGTGTCAATTTTTGCCCCAATTACCAAATGGAGCAGCCAAGTCGTTCGCCCCAGCAACACCCCGGAAATTATTCGCAAAGCCTTCAAACGGGCCCAAAGTGAAAAACCCGGCGCTGTTTATATTGATGTGCCCGAAAATATTGCTGCCATGGCCGTGGAAGGCAAACCCTTAGCCACGGATCAAAACGAAAAAACTTTTGCTTCTTTCAGTGCCCTCAATTCAGCAGCAAACCTGATTGCCAAAGCAAAAAATCCCCTGATTCTGGCCGGCAATGGAGCCATTCGGGCCCGGGCCGATCAAGCGGTCACCGAGTTTGCCACCCAATTGCAAATTCCGGTGGTCAACACCTTCATGGGTAAGGGCATTATTCCCTACACTCATCCCTTAGCCCTGTGGACAACGGGACTCCAAAAACGGGACTTTATTACCTGTGCGTTTGAAGCCGCTGATTTGATCATTGCGATCGGCTATGACTTGGTGGAATATTCACCCAAGCGCTGGAATCCTTACGGCTCCATTCCAATTATCCATGTGGGTGCAATGCCCGCTGAAATTGATAGTAGCTACATCCCCCAAGTGGAAGTGGTAGGCGATATTTCTGATTCGTTGTTGGAGCTGTTGCGACGCACCGATCGCTCCCACCAACCAGAACCCTTTGCGGTTCAATTGCGGGCTGAAATTCGTGAGGATTATGAACAATATGCAGGCGATCGAGCGTTTCCGATTAAGCCTCAAAAAATTGTTTATGACATTCGGCAAGTGCTGGCCCCCGAAGATATTCTGATCTCCGATGTGGGGGCCCACAAGATGTGGATTGCACGGAATTACCACTGCGATCGCCCCAATACTTGCCTCATTTCCAATGGGTTTGCAGCCATGGGCATCGCAATTCCGGGAGCCGTGGCCGCCAAACTGGTGCATCCCGATCGCAAGGTTTTGGCCGTGACTGGTGATGGTGGATTTTTGATGAATTGCCAGGAATTAGAAACCGCCCTGCGCATTGGCACTCCCTTTGTCACGTTGGTTTTCAATGACAGTGGCTACGGACTCATTGAGTGGAAACAACAGGATGCCTTTGGGCGATCGCGCTACATCAAATTTGGCAATCCTGATTTTGTGAAATTTGCCGAAAGTATGGGCTTAAAAGGCTATCGGGTGGAGTCCAATGAAGACTTAATGCCGATTTTGAAACAGGCCTTGGCGGATTCTGTACCTGCTGTGATTGATTGCCCTGTGGACTATCAGGAGAATTTCAAGTTTTCGCAAAAATCCGGCAATTTACATTGCTCGATCTAACCTGCAATTTCGTCTTCACCCTGTGACCTAATCTTTAACTCAAGGCAATCACCATGATCGGAATCTAGGATGCGGTCAACCAATGATTCAGGGTCGATCGCACCTGTTGCAAGGGTTCTGACCAATCGCCCGGTTTCGCTTGTCGAAATAGCCGCATGGTGGGATACCAAGGAGAATCGGGGCGATCGAGCAGCCACCGCCAATCACAGCGGGCCGGCAGCAACACCCAAGTGGGCTTGCCCAACCCACCCGCTAAATGCACCACCGAAGTATCCACCGAGATCAACAAATCAAGCTGTTGACAAATGGCCGCTGTATCCGCAAAGTCCTGAATCCAGGGGCTGCAATCCACTAAATTGAGGTCTGGAAATTGACCGATCAAGGGTTGATAGTCCTGGGCATTTTTTCCAACTTGTAAGCTATAAAGCATCACTGGAAATTCCTGCAAAGCCTTCAGCAAAAGCTCGCAAGGTAGGGACTTATCAAGATAGATATCATGCAGTTCGTCTTCCACTCGATAGCCACTCGCCCAAACAATGCCAATCTTTTTGGGTTTTGCGGGTAATTCCTTGAAAGATGGCGGTAGTGGCCAGGCAGGATCAACGGTTAGATAGGGAATTTGGTTGGGAATTGTTGCCCAATCGGTCTTGCATTGGTGGGGCAAGCTCAAGAGGGGCGATCGATAGTCTACGCCGGGAAGAATTTGCCCTGGTTCCAATACCGGCAAGACCCGATCGATGGCGGGTAATTGGGCAAAAAGTCGATGCAAAACGGTAGGGCCACTAAACCAAACGTTTGCCCCCCAGCTTGCTAATAAATCCGCATAGCGAATGAATTGCAAAGAATCTCCTAGTCCCTGTTCTGCCTGCAAGAGAATGGTGCGGCCATGTAGCGATTCTCCTTGCCATTGGGGATGGGGTAATTCTGGGGGTGGTTGCACCGTTGCCCAGCGCCATTCATATTCGCGAAATCCTTCGGTGAGTTGACCCAACGCCAAGAGAATATGGCTTAAATTCCAATGACTTTTGGCATCTTGCAGGTTATGCTGAATCGCACTCTGAAAGGCTGAAATGGCTTGTAAATAATCAGCCTTTTTCCAATAGAAATTTCCTAAATTGTAATGATAATTGGCAGCTTGAGAATCAAGGGCAATTGCTTTTTGGTGCGCTGTTTCTGCCTCAGACCATTGTCCCACTGCGGTTAAAGCACAACCCAAATCACTCCAGTAGCTGGCTTGTTGGGAATTGAGATTCAGGGCGTTTTGATAGGCCTGAATGGATTGGCCATAGGCTCGATCGAGATAGGCCGCTTTGCCGAGCCGGGCCCAGGCTTGGGCCAAGCGATCGGGCAGTCTTGGATCGGGACAACCCTGAGCGATCGCCCGTTGGTAAATCTGAACTTCCGCCGCAAAATCCTGGCTTTTTTGGGCAACCCAACCCCAGTTAAAATAGGCTTCCCAGCATTGGTGATCTTGGGTGATCGCCCACTCATAGCACTGGCGAGCTTGGGCTAATTTTCCCTGCTGAGCCAGTTGATTACCCAATTGCAAATGGTCACGACTGCTCACCAATTGCGGGTCAAGTTCCAGGGCCCGCCACTGATCGGTTGCCGCTCGTTGAATGTTTCCCAATTGGTGAGCCAGGGCCGATCGCTGCACCCAAAAACTGGCGCGATCGGGGGCTAATTTCAATGCTTGGGCCAAGGCGCGATCGGCCGCGGCCAGTTGACCGGCGGCCCACAAATCCGTTGCTAATTGCTGATATAACTCAGCAGCATTCGGTATGTGGCACAACCGATCGCGCCATTTCGCAATGATCGAACTCAAAATCACCCCAAAACCAACCCAAGACAGACTTTAGTCTAGGATGGCCGGGGCGCTGACAATCAGCCATTTGGGCTGACCACCACAGCCCCAGCCTCAACCGGCGCGATCGCCCCCGGCTCTAGCCCTTCGTTTCTGGCAGCAGGCACTTGTCCGAATCGCAGCCCGCCGGGCCCGCTTCCGCCATTTCGCCCTTGTCATAGCGTCGCAGGGCCTCATGGAAACTACTGATCCGCCGCCGTTGCAGCACCGCATCGTGCATTTCCTGATAGGTTTCCCGCGAAATTGGCTCGAAGGGCAACCGGGGGAAGGTTTGCAGATCGTCAAACCGGGCCAGCAACGCCGCCGAGATATAGCCCTCATCGTTTTGGATCGCCTGGTGAATCCGGCGGCCCAACGGTTCGATTTCCGGCTCCCGCAGTTCGATCGTGGCGCTGGTGTTGTGGGTGGTGTAGTGGGTTTGTACTTGCATGTAGAAGTCAAACTGAGCCAGGGCGCTGAACTGCTCGATCGCGATCGTGTCCGCCCCCGGCAAGTCCGCCCAAGACACTGCCACCGGAATTTCCACCAGCCACTCAGTGCAGCGCGGATCAAACGGATCATTCAGCAAGTTGCCGTTTTCATCCTTATCGGACTGGGACGGCACAATGCTGTAGCCATAGTCCAGACAAGCCAACGCCACCGGATCGTTTTTGCGGAACGTGATCCGCCGAATGAACCGCGCGGCCTTGGGTGGGTGCCAACCGGGTGAAGCCCCCGTCAACAGCGATTTTGTGCCCGAGGGTTGCACCGTTGTGCAGCGGTTGGGGCGGCGCAAACCATGGCGATCGCAGTAGTCCCAAACCGTTTGGTGGACAATTTCCCGCCAACGGTTGAGGTATTGCCGCTCCTGATCTTTAAATTCCAAACCTTGCACGGTGTCCGGGCGACCCGCTTCCCACCAGCGCAACCAATCGACCCCAAAGGCTTGCACAAAGAAATCGAACAAACCAGTGAAGGAAACGCCCACGATCGGGTCAATTGATCGACTGTATTGGTAGCGCTCTTCCTGGAACCGGTGGTTAAGCAAACCTGCCACCGACAAGGCCCCAGCCTTGAAGGCATCCTCTTGGGTTTGGTGATCTTTTGGGTCAATTTGATTGAGGTGAATTTCGCTCAGGTTGCACTGGCCGGTCAACGTACCGCCAAAAACGCCCTTGTGGAACTCTGGCTCATTGAAACAGAAGGTGTCGTGGCGACCCTCCAACGGTTCGATCGAGCGGATCACCTGCCATTTCCCCTTAGCGGCCGGTTGATGACCACGGCTGGTATCCACTCGCTGGCAAGGAATGGCTGCGCAGTCAGTGATTTGCAAGTACCACAAATCTTTCTGACGCACGCCGAGGTTGGTCGCTTCTCCCGCCCGAGCCATCAGGTTGATGGAAGAGCGAATGCCGCATTTCAGCAACAACAGATAGACCCGATAGGCGCGATCGTAGCCCGAGAGGTAGAGGCGGACACCACCGGTTGCGGTTAGGGAACCATCCGCATCAATCAAACCGGCAATGAAGTGCAGAATGGCCTCACGATTCCAGCGAGCGATCGCTTCAAAGGGTTCAGCGGTCTGCTTCAGGTTCCGCACCTGCTCCGGATCAAATTCTCGATCGAAGCCGGTGTAGAGCAAGCAAGGGGTATCGGGATTTTCCGCGTAGAACCGAGGTTGACCCGAGGTGCGACCCGCGATCGCCAATTCCTTCTGGTAGCTCTTGACCCCATAAAGCCGCAGTTGCAGTTGGGGCTTGCCATGGGATTGGCACAGAGAACCATCCCCAACCAATTGCCCAAGGGTGTAGGCCCAAATCGGATCGATCGCCTCGCCATCCCGGTGATCAATTTGGAAGGGTTCCGTATGGATGGCGTATTTCAGGTTCGGCAATTGGTCGATCAATTCGGCCGTTGTCCGTTCTTGATAGGCTTGACCAAAGCGATCTTTGACAAAGAATCGATGGCCTTCCGTGACATCCAAATGCGTGCCATCTGCAAAATGCACGCGGAACAGGGAGCGATCGCGGCCGGTCAAAATTGGCGTGACAGAACTCCAGCGCCGTCCATTCCAAACTTCAACGGATTGCCCTACCAAGGACTGAATTTCATGCAATCCATCCCGGGTAATCAGCAGCGTATTCCCGGCAACGCAGTGGAAATCAGCGCCTAGGATTTCACCACAGTTGTGAGCCATGAAGCCATTCGCATCAAATCGTGATGGGCCAGGAACTGTGCAGTCATAAACTGCTTCAATTCCGTCAGGTGCGATTGCAGCGATCGTGACACTGAAGCGATCGCGATTCAGCTTGCGCTTGTAGTTACTTAATAGCTCGTTGAGCTTGGCTTGTTTTTCTGGTTGCTGGAAGCCGACCCGATCGCGAAACTCCGGGAGGTTGTCATTGGCAATCACCAATTCATGTTGCGCTTGGCAGAAGTAAGGAGCCAAGTTGCGATCGGAATCGGGCATCAAACGAACACCGGCTGGCCGACGATTTTGATAGATCGTTGAAACAATGCCAATCCGCAGCAACATCCGCTGAACGGCTTCTAGGGTTGCCAAGTTGCTTTGGGCCAAGCGGACGCTAATGCCTTTTTGCTGAGTGCCTTGAACGCTGCCATCCGCATCAAACAGCCCTCGCAAGAAACCGCAGTGAAACTCATAGCTCGATCGCTCAATTTCACCGGTCACCCATTTCTCGCGGCGGTGGATACCGAAGCGATCAGCTAGGGCCGCCAAGCCACTCGAAGCAATTTGATGTAGGTGATGATGGGGATGATAGGAACCAGCTAATTTTGCACCACAGGCAACGGTTTTTTGGAGTGTTGCCACAGCATATTCAGCCATTTCCTGTTGCGAATCACCCCAAAAGCGGAGGATTCCTTGATCACTCCAGCTTGTTTCTGCGAGGGAGCCATCACCAACCAGGTTTCCGAGCAACCAGCCTTCATCAAAGGTTCCGTGACCCGACCAGGGTTGAATATCACGGTGATTGTGGATGGAGAGGCGATCACCTGGTTTCAAATCTTCAACAGCGATCCATTCCAAATACTGCCGTTTTTGAGTTTGAGCACTCACGCGCAAGAGTTGGTGGTTTGCAGTCAGTCGCAGCGACAACCCTTCGCGAGTGGTTACTTTGAAGACTGGTTTATCGCCTGTGTAGAAAAAGCCTTCTGCCGTGGTGCTAAACAGCTCGCCATTGACATAGGTTCCATGCTGTTGACCAATTAGCTCCTTGACCTGGCGCGGGCCAAATTCTGTATGTACCCAGGTATCAGCCGTGACGCAAGGATTCAAGCCATAGCGTTGCAGACGATGGGCAGATTCTCGCTCATCAATTTCTGGTGACTTTTCTTTCAGCCACTCTGCGCCCTTCTGTTCCTGAAAAGCAGCAATAAACGCTTTCTTTTCATCATCTCCAGCGATTAAATCGGCATTGCTGCGGGCGATCGCCTCACCAGCCCATTGAATTGCACCTTCGCCGGAATAGAACTGCTTGCGAACCGCGTCGATGCACTCCGTTTCCGTGGGTTTGTGATGAAAAACTCGCGAGTGATTGGCCATCCGCAGGGAGTCGCGATCGGGATCAATTCGCCAATTGCCGGCCTCATCTTGCTGCCACAAATTGTCTTTGGCAGTCGCTCCCAGCTCGTCGTTACTGTCAAACTGACGGATTCCGGCACTGCGGCGAATGTTTCCTGCGACGATCGTCACGGCTGCTTCGTCGATCAATAGGCAGCATTCCACCGAGGTGAGTTGCCGACCGATCGCCCGGTTCAAGATGCGAGTCACCCGATCGTAGAGTTCCGGCAGCTTGATCGGGTTAGCCACGCCGCCGAAGCCCCGGAGCGTTTCCCCGGCCGGCCGCACGTTGCTGAGGTCGATCGCCACTTGCACTTCACCGTCAAATCGCTCATCGCTGCACAGATCCAGCAAGGTTTGGTACGACTTCACCCAGCCCTGGCGACTGTCGCCCACCACCACGCGCACCGCGTTGCCAACGATATCCACCGTTGTTTCCTGCAAGCGTTGACCCACCGGAACCGTACCCAGCTCGCCCGTCACCGTCACGGTGATTGAGTTGCGCACTGGCGGGAGCTGTTCAATGTAGCGCGGTTCCAGCACGCCGCCCGTGCCACAGCCCATCATCGCCAAGTCCATCATCAGCCCAAAGGCTTTCCAGTCGATGACATTGGTGCTGGTGCAGTTGTAGGCTCCTGAAAAGTTTTGTGGGTTTTCCAGCCAGTCCGTGCCCCCAACCCACAGCCAACGCCCCGACGGCAGCGCCACAATCCGCTTCTGCATTCGATCGAGCAGGCTCGCTTCCTGATCGGAAAGATTGCCCAACTTGACCAAGCCGCGCAGGGTGCGATCGGTCGTTTGCTGCCACGATTCCCGCTCCCCGTCCATCCGACGGCTGTAGGTGCGGTAAAACACCGGGTAGGCGGTGGGGGCGTGGTCAGGGAAATCGACGGGTTGCTGCTGAGCGCGGTTCAGTTCTTGCACCATGGGATTGGCTGTGAACAACAGTTGAGACGACACGAAAGGCCGCTGGTCATCGATCAACGCAAGATGTAGCGTTGATCGATGACCAGCCGATCCAATAAACACCAAATCTGGGTGACTTGTAAATGATTGTTGCCAGGGTGATGGCGAATCCGCCACCAGTCAACGACGATTTTCGTATTTTTGCCACCCTGGGGCCCACTTGGAATGGATCCTGAGCCAGTTGTCTAGGTTGCCGCGCAGTTTCTGGCGCATGGTTGCCGAAAAATTCACTTACTTTTAGTGAAAATTCAGAAATGCGAGGTGAAAATTTCTGTGTCTGGGCTGGGACTTCTTTGGGGCTGATGGATGCTTGGTTGGGGTGATTGGCTGAGCGCCGAAAGCTGCGCGATCGGGCTGGTGTGGATTTTTGGAGCGATCGGCTCGATAATTTTGGGCCGTTGAGACTCTGTTGAAGGTAACCCGGACGTGGAGAATTCAGGTCAATTGTTTCTAAAAATTCTTATCAAGATTTTCTGTAAAATGAGTAATTTTCATGGAGCTGAAATTAGGAAGTCAGAATACAGAAAAAGATTAAATTTTTAAGAAAATCGTTTGCTGAACTTAGAGCTTAGCAACTCAACTCAAACTGGCTAGGCGGGATGCAAGGTGCGATAGATCCACCACCCGATCGCTAGGCCGACTCCAGCCGCTAGGGTTAGCAAAGTAACGGCTAATCTTTTGTTGATTCCCAGGTTGTCAACTGTGAATTCTGGGAACAGAACCAAGCTGAGGGGCCAGCTCACCCACCAGAGCGCCGCAAACCCCCATCCATAGCCACTGACCAATTCCCAGGATCCGCGCCACAGAACGACCCCAGCCCCGGCGACAGTCCAGGCGATCACCACGCCCCTCAAAGCCAGCAACGCAGCAGCGCCCACGATGTCCCAGAGAGCTTTTGAGGTGCGATCTTGCGGTGTAGATATCAGATTTGGGAAGAGTCTAGATGTCAGTCTAAAGGCATGGCCAAGCACATTGAGTAAATAGCTAAGAGCTGCATATTCAGCCCAAAAACAAGCTCCAGACCCGGCTAAAACTGCGATGAAAACCAACCCGCTAAACGATGGCAGTTGGGTGACTGAGGCGCTAACACCAATCCCGATGATGGTGTACGAGATGATGCAATTCAGCAGCAATTTTGCAGCGATCGCCATCTAACCGAATCTCCGGGGTGCAGCGTTGTCTCACTTGTTGTTTTCCGCGACTGCATTTCCTCCAAAACCATCTAGGCAGGATGCACGGCGCGATAGATCCACCACCCGATCGCCAACCCAACCCCAGCCGCCAAAGTCGGCAAAACAACCGCCAACCCTTTGCGGTCTCGCGTTTCCACAGCCGCGAATCCTGGGAGCAGACCCAAGCTCAGGGGCCAGCTCCCCCACCACAGACCCACAAACACAAATCCATAGCCACCAATCAACTCCCAAGATCCCCGCCATAGAGCCATTCCAGCCCCAAGCACAGCCACAGCCACAGCCAAAGCCACAGCCCAAGCCCAAGCCACAGCCTTAGCCTCAGCCTCAGCCAAAGCCACAGCCAAAGCCCCAGCCCCAGCCACAGCCACAGCCCCAGCCACAGCCACAGCCACAGCCCAAGCCAAAGCCTCAGCCCCAGCCACAGCCAAAGCCCCAGCCACAGCCACAGCCCAAACCACAGCCCAAACCACAGCCCAAACCACAGCCAAAGCCAAAGCCTCAGCCCCAGCCACAGCCACAGCCAAAGCCTCAGCCCCAGCCACAGCCCAGTTAACTAGTGGTGATGGCGGCACACTGACACCAATCCCAATGATGGTGTAAGCGATCACACAACCTTGAAGCAATCCCCAAGGGATACTAGCGGTCTCATTATCTTGGACAGATGGTTCAGGTTGCGGAGAGTTCTCAGCAATTCGTTCAGATCGCCAATCCCTATCAGTGAAGACTTGCAAAAACTGAGTCACTGATTGCGGGCGATCGTCCGCTTCTAACTCCAATCCCGCCATCAGCATTGTATTGAGATCTTCAGAAATTTCAACCAGTTGGCCAGGTGGTATTAATCTTCCGCCAGTAGATCGTCTGGCAAAAGGTTGGGCAGGATATTTGCCAGTTGCTGCAAAATATAAACTCCCTGCCAAACTAAAGATATCTGCTGAAGGATGTCTAGTATCTTTAGGGTAATCAATTTGTTCGCATGGCGAAAAAATCTGGTGATAAGTACCTTCTGAAGTATTAGGAGATGCAACAAATTCCTTGGCTCCACCCAAATCAATCAGTACTGCTTTTCCATCAGAACACAGCATAATATTGCCGGGATGCACATCTCGATGAACAAGCTTGTGATTGTGCATTAGTTCCAATGCACTGCCAAGTTGTTTGGCAAGAGATATTACCTCCTTTTCTGGTAATTTTCCCTTTTCTTTCACGACATCAGATAAGGTCTGACCATCAATAAATTGCATCACGAGATAATAATTATTAGCTGTTTCTGAAAATAGATCAAACACCTTGACTAAGTTAGGATGAGACTCGATCTTGGCCATCATTTGTCCTTCTCTCACAAACTGCGTCATATAGTCCGACTTATGCTGTCTATACTCGTGTGGAGACTTCAGCACTACATACCGCTTGAGATGACAATCCCAGGCTTTGTAAGTAATTCCAAAGCCCCCTAGCCCCAAAATAGCCTTGATTTCATATCGCCCTCCGCGCAGGGTATCGCCCGGTCTCAAAACCATAAAAATAAAAATACTCGCTCTATTTAGTTGACTTTGCAGGGGATTGAATTGGCGAAGCAGCAGGCGAAGGCACTGTAGGTGGTTCATTTTTAAACCAGCCCATTGCCCCAAATCCACCTAGCAGAGTCCCAATTGCTGTGATCACTGCTGTAACCACTCCGATCACTGCTGAAATAGTTAACCAATTCCAGCTTTTGAAGTCCAAGAGCAATGGCGTTTTAGCTTTCTGGGAAAACGGTTCCAACCAATCCGCCGCCGATTTCGGACGATCAGTCGGTTTCAACGCCATCGCCTTTTCAATTAACCGGCAAATCTTGGCATCATATTGCCCTGAAAAGGTAAGCTGCACATTCTTTCCTTTAGGGTGTCGCTCCAATGCATCGGGCGGTGCTTTTCCCTCCAAAAGCGTGTAGAGCGTCGCCCCCAAGGAATAGATATCCGTGTAGGAACCGCGATCGCCCTTGCTCTTGCCGGCTTCCGGCGCTGCACAACCGCCCGCATGGCTAGCGGTTTGGGTCGCGCTCAACTCATCCGAAAAATTCAGCGCCGACCCAAAATCAATCAACACAGCCGCTGGTTCGCCTGCCCGCAACCGAATATTGGCCGGTCGCACATCGCGATGGATAAATCCGCGCCCATGGATATAGTCCAAAGCCGAGCCAATTTGCCGAACGTAGCGCATGGCTTCATCCACAGACAATCGCCCCAATTCCTCCAAATCTGCGCCCGCAATGTGTTCCATCACCACACAAGGCGCACCATCCTCCTCAAACAGGCGATCGACCTTCATCACATGGGGATGGTTGCAAGCCCTGAGTTGCATCGCCTCATCCCGAAAAATTTGACAGAGCTTGCTCAGGTCAGGATGAACCTTGGCGCTATCGTTTAGGGTCTTGATCGCTACCCGGTTTTGGTTTTGACCATCGATCGCTAAGTAGGTAATTGCAAATCGCCCACAACCCAAAACCCGCTCAATTTCGTAGCGATCGCCATCTAACCGATCTCCGGGGTTCAGCGTCATCTCACTTGCCGTTGTCCGCGACTGCATTCCCTCGATTATGCCCTGTCAGCCGTTCTAGGTCAGCCCAGGGGCGATCGCTATAATCGGTCTTATCCAGGCGATCGCCCGAGGCTAGCCATGACCCTCACGCAACCTCGATCCACCTCCGAATCCACCTCATCACCCCCATGGACAGATGCCGCATTCATGGCCCTGCCCAACGACGGCCACCGCTATGAACTTGTCAATAATCAACTAATTGATATAGGAAATTCAGGTGCTTTAGATGGCCACATTTGTAGCGCCCTGATGATTTTATTGGGGAGTTATATTCGGAGCCAAAAACTGGGATTGCTCTTTGACTCCAGCACCGGCTTCAAGATGCAAAATGGCAACACACGATCGCCCGATTTAGCCTTTTTTGCCAAAAACCGACTTCAAGGACTCACCACCCTACCCACCGGCTTTCTCGAAGGCGCACCCGACTTAGCCGTTGAGGTATTATCGCCAGGAAACACCGTCGAAGAAATTGACGGGAAAATCACGGAATATTTTGCTAATGGCACAAGGTTAATGTGGGTGATTAATCCACAGCAGCGCTATATTTTGGTTTATCGATCGCCCCAAGAACCCGATCGCCTGCTCAAAACAGCCGATCGCCTCGATGGTGAAGCGATCATTCCAGGTTTCAGCCTCCCGATCGCTGAACTATTTCAAGAACTTGATTTTTAATGGCTTTGGATAGCCACATTGTTTTGCATGATGCAGCATTTGTCCCAAGGGGTTTTGAATGCTTGGATGACCTGTCCGCGACAGTTTCAACATCTCTATTTGGATTGTTTACTGTTGCCGGCCAATCCCCACCAACAGGAGCGAATGGTTTGGGGAAGTCGATTCCATTGGCTGATGCAACAATCCATTCAGAACCGTGGAACGGACTGCAAACTCACTGAATTGGGGGCTGAATCGGCGGCCAAGATGTCCTTGGTTTTGCAGGCAGAAGAGGATGCGGAAGCCCAAGCGCTCCATCATGCGGTCGATCGCACCTGGGATAGCCTGCGCCAGTGGTGGGATCAATCGGGAGCCAGCGATTGGGAACTGGATGCGGAACATCGCCGCACTTGGGTGATGGGCGATCGCCTGCTCACTGTGGTGTATGACCTATTGGCAACCCGACCCACAGAAGCGCAGATTTTTGATTGGAAAACTCACGCCCAACCCCTGTCGCGCGATCGACTGCAAGAGGATTGGCAAACCCGTTTGTATCTTTTTGTGTTGGCGGAAACGAGTCATTTACCGCCCGATCGCCTGGCCATGAGTTATTGGTTTGTCCGATCGCCGGCCGCTTCGACCGCCGCCAACGGGCCGGAGTTGGCTTGCGAAACGTTTGCATACAGCGCCGATTGGCACCAATCCACCCAAGCGCAATTGCTGGAGATGGGCCAAGCGATTGATCAGGCGATCGCCGCCTATCACGGAGGGCAGGCGCTGCCGCAATTGCCGGCCCACAGCCCCGCCTGTCGATCATGTTCCTTTGCCAGCCGTTGCGGCCGATCGCCCTCGGTGGCGGAATCGGCCGTGGCGGCTTTGCCTTGGACGTTGACGGAACCGCTCGATCGCCTGTGGGACGCGATCGAGGAAATCCCGATTTGAATTGGGCTTTTGAATTGGATTTTAGAATTAGCTTTTGAAATTTTTTGGAATTTGCTGCCAACCGATCGGGCCTGAGTTGGGTCTCAGTTGGATCTGATCTGTCCTGGCCTCAATCTGCTCAGGGCCGTTGGCTGCATCCCGATTTGACAGCCCGGGAGCCGCTCGATACGGTAGAGGAAAGGCTCGAAGCCTCAAACCCGCCGCCGGATCCTTGGTTTCGGCCCGGGGCATCAATGAAATTTGGGAAAATTTGGGAATTTAACATTTCCCCAAGCTTCCCCCCCTATTTCCTTTAGCTGGTGTGAGTGGTTGCGTCCCATGGATGTGAAATTGATTTTGGCGGTGTTGACCGGTTTGTTCACGGTGGCTTGCCTGTTTTTTGGCACGCGCAACGGGTTTTACGACACGGATAACTATCACGGCAACGGTTCGGCTCACTAACGAAGGGCGATCGGCCCAGTGGCGGCCGATCGATCAAGGAACCCAAACCTGTGACCGAGCTAGAGTGCTTGCCCTATGCCGTGGGCCATGGGGGCGAAGGGATGTGTCTGGTGGTGCGATTGGGAACCCATCGCGTCATGTTGGACTGTGGCTTGCGGAGCCTGTCGCCCCTCCTGGGTGAAGCGTGGGATCATCCAAACCCCATCCGACCGCGATCGGGCATGGTGGGCTGGGGCCGAATGCCGGCCGATTGGGTGGTTTGCAGCCATGCCCACCGCGACCATGCACGCGGCTTGCTGAAGCTCCATGAGCAATTTCCCCATTTGCCGATTTTTGCCAGCGGCGAAACAGCCCAACTGTTGCCCACCAATTGGCTCGATCGCCCTCTGGAGTCAATTCCGCTGTTTTGTCAGTCCCTTCCTTGGCGATCGCCCGTGGCCTTGGCTGATGATTTGACGGTGGAGCTGTTGCCTGCTGGTCATTTGCCGGGAGCGGCCCTCACCCTGTTGCGATACCAGTCCCGGGCCGAATCCCGCAGCAATCGATCGCGCGAATATTGCGTGGCTTACAGCGGGGATTTTTTCCTATCCAATGGCCGGTTGGTGGAAGGAATGCCCCTCACGGAGGTGCGCGGCCTTGCGCCGGATGTGCTGATCGTGGAGGGATCCTACGGGGTGGCCCGCCGATCGCGTCGTCGCCGCCAGGAAAATGACCTCGCGGATCAGGTTAGCCAAGCCCTGGCCCAGGGGCGATCGGTGCTGTTGCCCGTGCCGCTGTTGGGTCTGGGCCAAGAACTGTTGATGCTGTTGCGCAGCCACCACTACTTCACGGGGCGCGAGTTCACCATTTGGGTCGATCGCCAGGTGGCGGCCGGCTGTGATGCCTATTTGGCAATTCTCGATCGATTGCCGGAGTCGGTGCAGAATTTTGCCCGCCATCAAAATCTGTTTTGGGATGATCGGGTGCGGCCACTGGTGCGGCGGCTGTCGAGCGATCAAAACGGGCCCGATTTGGCCCTGGAAGGCCCCTGCCTGCTGTTGGTGGATGATGATTTGCCCGTGGCCCAACTGTGCGATCGCTTCTGTCAGACAGGACGTTGGTTGGTGTCTGTGCAGGCGGCCGCGGGTGGCCGGTTGGAAGCCGAGCCTCTCCGCAGCCCCCATGAGGGCGATCGAATTCTTTACAGCACCTATGAACTGTCGGAACATTCGGACGGCTTGGGCACGCTGCAACTGATCCACAACATGCGCCCTCAGCATGTGGTGTTCGTCCATGGGGGCATTGATCATTTGTCGGGTTTGGCGGCCCTGGATGAACTCAACAGCCGCTACCAAATCCATTGCCCCAGTGCGGGTGCTGCTTTGGAGTTGCCGATCGGGGAAAGCTTTGCCCAACCGGCCGCCCCGATCGAGCGATATGAAGGGGAAATTAGCACCGGAGAGGGAGCCGCCACGGTGCATCTGCCTGATGCGATCGTCCATAGTCCCCGCTGGAAAGCCTTTGCGGAAACGGGGCTGGTGGAAGTGCGCTGGCAGGGATCGGATTTGGTGTTGCGAGGCATGTCCCCTCGGGAAGTGCTCGATCGCAACACCGCCTGGCCCGACACACCGGACTTGATCTGTTGCCAAACTTGCCAATTTTATCGGGGGCAACATTGCCGAAATCCCGCCTCTCCCCTGGCCGATCGGCGTGTGGCTCCCGATGGTTGTTGTCCGGTCTATGCCAGCAACAGCGATCGACAGCCCACCTAAACAGCAAATGTTGTTGCAGATGTTGTTTAGAGCTAATTCATAAAGAGAATCTAAAGCCGAGGTTTTCAATCTTGGCAGCTCTAAATGGGGATTGAAACAAACTACGCGGGATGCCGCATCAAGGAATTCTTCATGTTGCGGCGAGGCTTGACCAGAAATTGCAAGCCATAGTCCTGCCACAACTGATGAGCTAACGCTTTTGAGACGTAGTCTCAGTCAGCAAACACTTTGCCCCAACAGTCTTTACAGTAAGTTGCGTACTGGTTTGCGGCCATCGGTATTGCCAGAAGTTAAGCAGCAGTCGAGCAGTTCACTTTGGTCATTGACCACCAGATGCAGCTTGAGACCAAAGAACCAACCCATAGAGGTTTTGCCCCAGGCCGCTAACTCCTGAAACACCTGATGCTGGTGAGCACGTTGGGGGCGACAAAGCAGCAGTCATCGATTTTGCAGAACAGAGCTTCTAGACTAAGCATGACGGGGTTGGGCTGAGTGTTGTTTTGGTTAATACCTCAGCTTAACCAGTCCCGTCTTTCCTTCGCTCCCCTTATCCCGAATTCACGTTCGGATTAGGGGTGGAGTTTGACGGCCCGGTTATAACCAGCCTTCCTGCTCCAGTTCCGCAATGATTTGCAGGGCGCGGGAATCTCCCAGCTTCAAGAGGGCCGATCGCGCGTCTTCCTTGATGCCGAGTTCGCGATCTTCCACCAGGGCTTCAATCAACCCATCCACGGCTCCCGCATAGATCGCATTGGAGGGCAAGTCGCGGCATAGTTGCCCCAGGGCCCAAGCACAGTTACTGCGCACGGCCGGAACAGGATCTTGGCGCAGGGCCACAATCAGCGGTGGCACGGCCCCCACGATCGCCTCATAACCCACGGCTCCCATTTGCCCCAGGGAACTGGCCGCCCACAGGCGCACGGCCGCAATGTCCCGCTGCAAGGTTTGCACCAACGGAGCCAAGGCCCGGCGATCGCGCCCATTGCCCAGGGCCCAAACGATGCCTTTGCGCACGTAGCCATTCCAATCCCGTTGGAGTTGGCCAATCAAAGGGTCGATCGCCTCTGGATCTGGGTTGCGGCCCAAGGCATAGGCGGCGCTCATCCGCACCAACGGACAAACATCGTTAATGAGTAAAATCAGCCGTTCGCTGGCTCTGGGGTCTTGCAGCTCACAAAACGCCCTGGCTCCCACCGCACGCTGGGCCGGATCCGGATCTTGCAACAGTTGCAACATCACGTCTGGATCGGGGAGCGGCGTGGCTTCGCTCGGGGGCGGAGTTTCGAGAATGTTCAGATGATCTGACTCTGCTGAATCTAAGTCGAGTAACCCGAGGTCATCATTCACCGGCATAGCAGTCCTCCTTAGCGATCGCGGTTGGTCGATTGCGCCTTGGAGGCCGGCTTGGCCGGTTCTGGAACCAATTCCACATTCACCTCATTCACTTCCCGGCGGCGCAGTTCCACGGACTCCGAGCGCGGCAACAGGTTAAACACTGCTCGGAACCGATCGTCCAGTTCCTCGAAGGACACTTGACCGGCGCGATCGAGCAATACTTTCCCCGATTGATCAATTAAAACCGTTTGGGGCACAACGCCACGGTAGTAGTGCGCCGGTTGCAGTGGATCCGCTACCGGCTCCAGGGGCAGAGAATCGGCCACAATAGGCAAAAAGTCCGCCGCTTTGCCATAAAACGCCTGCAATTGGGAGATTGTGGAGGAAAATCGCTTGCAATCGCGGCTATCGTCCACAAAAAACACCAACAGGGTGGGTCGCTGCCGTTCCCGCGATTGGGCCAAGGTCACCCGAGGCGGAACTAAAGAACCGTTGCCCGCATAGAGCGCAAAAATATTGCCATCAAAATTATCGTCATTCAATGTGGCCTGGGCTGGCAGGGCCCCCAAGGCCCAACCCCCAATCGTTAAGGACAGCAACAAGGCGATCGCCCGAGCTAGCCCCTGTCGTCCCCACCAGCGAGCAATAGCGCTGCCCAGTGCCAAACCCCGAACCCACATGACTATCCGTGACATTGAAACCGTGACATTTAAATCGTTAAAAAACGCAAGACAAAAACGCGAAATAGACAGCGTATAAGCCCCTTGCAGAGCCTATCCTATCGCGAACCGCGAAACCCCCCACGTCTGAATTGTGGCCCAATGCCCCGATCGGTCGCCGCAACCCTGGGACAATTGCACCGGTCTGCCGGGGTCTCTCCGGGCGATCGCGCCAGGCTTCCTGGGCGGAAGATGTGCCACCCAACGGGCCGATTGGAATTTCCATGGGTATGATGGGGGGCAAGATCAGCCCAAAACCAGCCCTGTTCCGGTCAGTTCTTCGCCTTTTCGCTGAAAGGATCCTGGTTGGGAAGCTGGGTCAAGGGCTTCAGTGACCACTCCTCTTCAGCGCCTCTCTCCCCTACGCTTACCGTTGTCTGTTCTATTCATTAACCCATTGAGCGAGCGGCTCTAGCTTTAGCTATGGTTCGGTTCCGTATTCAAGCTGACAGTGATATTCCGGCATCCACGCAGTTGTTTAACCAAATTCGGTTTGCGATCGCTTCGCGGCAGTTTCCGCCGGGGCACCGTTTGCCCAGCACCCGCCAACTGGCCATGGAAACGGGCTTGCATCGCAACACCATCAGCAAGGTCTATCGCCAGCTTGAAGATAACGGCCTAGTGGAAGCCCAGCCCGGCTCTGGCATTTACGTGCGGGCCTTGGGCCATGAAGGCGGGGCCCAACTTCGATCGCCCGTTTTTGACAAAAACCCCGAAGCCTATCAACTGGTGAAGCAAAGCCTCGATCGGTTAATCGAAGCCGGTTGCAGCCTCAGCACCGCTCGGGAACTGTTTTTGGGGGAAGTGGATTGGCGGTTACGATGCAGCGCCCGCGTGATTGTCACCGCCCCTCAACAAGACTTGGGGGTGGGCGAAATTATGGCCGGTGAAATTGAGCAATCGCTGCAAATTCCCGTGCAATTGGTGGCCATGGAAGATTTGCCAGCCGCGCTCGATCGCACCGCTTCCGCCACCGTGGTCACCAGCCGCTACTTCATTGGCGATGCGGAAAAAATTGCCGCCCCCAAATCGGCCCGCGTCATCCCCGTGGACATTTATGACTATGCCGAAGAAATTGAATTTGTGAAGAATCTCCCGGCCGGTACGCGGATCGGTCTGGTCAGCATCAGTCCCGGTTGGCTGCGGGCTTCGGAAGTGATTGTCCATAGCTTCCGGGGCGAAGAAATTTTGGTGATGACCACCCTCCCCAGCGACACCTACAAGCTCGGGGCATTGGTCAAAACCGTGCGCTATATCGGGTGCGATCGGGACAGCTTCCCCAAGGTCAAGGCCGCCGTTTCCGCGCACCGAGAAGACATCATCCGTCCCCCGCAGGTGATCTGTTGCGAAAACTACATCGGCAGCCAATCTATGAACCATCTCCAACGGGAGTTAGGCCTGGCCTAGGAACGGCCAAATTTAACCATCGGCCAGACTAGTGATTGGCCGTAGTAAACATTGGCCGCGGCAAAATCACTGGCCATGGCAAAATTACTGACCACGATAGTTGGACAGTCGCGCCAGGGTTGCCAAGGGTTGGACACCCGGATATTTTCGCCCCCGAATTTCCCAGGTAGGATAGCCCTCGATCCCCGCCTGTGCGCACAGTTGCGGCTGCGGGTTGCGGCCTCGGGGGTCGCACTCAATGTAGCGAATTTGGTTGAACGCCTGACCAAATAATTCCTTTTGATTTTGGCAATGGCCGCACCAGTAGGCTCCATACATTTTTGCGCCAATTTGCCGCAGGTGTTGGGCCAAGCCCCGGGGGGAAACCGCCAGCATCCCTTCCCAGGATTGTTCGATCGCCCCTTGAATGGCGGGAGCTGCGGCCTTGGCCGGGTTCGCTGGGGTGGCTGCTTCTGCCAGGGTCGCCACCAGTCCCGCTCCGGCCAGGGTGGCGGCACAGCTCAGAGCAATCCAAGCTTGATTCGTTAGCAAGTTGCGGTTAGGTTTCATAACCAATCCTGTTGTGCTCGTTGGAGTGCGGGTGTTAGGCGCGGGTTGCTAGGCGCGGGTTTGTAGGCATTGATGCACGGCGATCGGCGGCGGTTGCCCATTTGGTGGGGTGGAGGTTTTGTGCGATGATCGAACGACGCTTTTTGGCGGTTCATCACGCTTCAACTACCAGTTTTAACAATATGGCAGTCATTCAATTCATCCGAGGCATTAACGAAGAGGTGGTACCTGATGTCCGCTTGACGCGATCGCGTGATGGGAGCAACGGCCGCGCCATCTTTATCTTTGATAACCCTAAAACGTTGGCTGCATCCGCCGATCAAGAAATCACCGGCATGTACCTGATCGACGAAGAGGGTGAGTTGATGACCCGTGATGTGAAAGGCAAGTTTGTTAACGGTCAGCCGTCGGGCATTGAAGCCTACTACGTCATGACCTCGGAGAACGATTGGGAACGGTTTATGCGGTTTATGAATCGCTACGCTGAAGCGAACGGCTTGGGCTTCACGAAGGCTGACAGCTAGCGATCGCCCAACTACTCAATTAGCTACTCAATTACGCCTAGCCACTCAGCGCCCGACCATTCCACCATCCCAGAACCATGCCCGAGGGGGTGATCGCCCATGAGTCAGCCACAGTCCCTGGAGGGGCCCCATCCCGATCGCGAGTCTCTTCAGGTGCGTTGTGCGGTAATCACCGTCAGTGATACGCGCAATTTTGAGACCGATCGCAGTGGGCAACTGATTCGCGATCGCCTGACCTGGGCGGGCCACTCGATCGTGACCTACCAGATTTTGAAGGATGAACCGGCGCTGATTGCGGAAACAGTGTTGCAACTGTGCCAAAACCCAGATATTGATGCCCTGCTGCTGAATGGGGGCACGGGCATTGCGCCTCGGGACACAACCTACGACGCGATCGCCCGGTTGCTCGACAAGACTTTGCCCGGATTTGGTGAGCTGCTCCGGCAACTGAGCTTTGCAGAGGTTGGCTCACGGGCCATGGCTTCCCGGGCGATCGCTGGGGTTTGCCAAGGAAAGTTGGTGTTTTCGATGCCCGGATCGAGCAATGCGGTTAGCCTTGCCTTAGATTCTCTGATTCTGCCGGAGCTAATTCACTTGGTGACTCAGCTTCAGAAATAGCGGATAGAGATTCTGGGTTACAGATCGAAGTTATTGAAGTTACAGACCGAAAGTATGGATCGAAATGTTGATTTAGGAAGCTTCCTGGGTCGATTCAACCCGAGCTTAATTCGATCTTGCTTAATTCAATCTTAATTAATCACGAACTTAGTGATCAGTTGGGTGATCTGATCAATCGAGTGACTTAGTTTGATCGACTTCCAACTTGATTGATTTCTAATTTGATCAGTCAAAAGTGGGCAAGGAGAGATTCGAACTCTCATGGATTTCTCCGCCGCATTTTGAGTGCGGTGCGTCTACCGTTCCGCCACTTGCCCGTAGCGCTCTGCAATTATAGCGGATTTTTTGAAAAATGGTGCAACAAATCTCGATATTCTCGGCTGTGGGCCCAACGATCAATTTCACGGGCCCGTAACACGGGAACAGGATGGGTCAAAGTTGCGGTGCGAGCGCGTTTGAGGGCAGCTCCCAGTTGGGATTGGTCGATCGCGTCATAGGCCCGAGCCTGGGCCAGGAATGCTTCGACATTCAACAGGGGCGCAAGATTCGGCGAGCCACCCGCCAATTTCATCAACACCGAAGCCACCACCATAGGATCTTGCACGGCCAACAAAGCCGCTCGATCGCAGGTGAATTCTGCACAACGAGACCACTCCAGCAGCCGCTCCTGCAAACCCTGGGCGAACCACCGTCCCCACTCGGGCACTTGTCCCGCCGCCAACACCAACACGTTGGCCAGGGTCAGATAGAGGCTATGTTCACACTTGAGATGACCCAACTCGTGGGCAATCACCGCCTGGGTTTCCAGGGGGGTGAGCAAGTCCAACAGGGCCGAGTGAATGACCACGAAGGGCCGCCGCCCTCGCATGGCAAAGGTGTAGGCGTTGGGAACCGGGTGTTGGCGCACGTAAAGCTGCGGTGCTTCCAAGTCCAGCCGCTGGGCTGCCTCTTGCAACAGGTGGTGCAAATGGGGCAGTTGGTGGGGCCCCACCAACAGGCTGGCGGCAATGTTTTCGAGATACATCACCTCCTCCGCGATCGGGCCCACCAAATTACGCACCAGCAAATCCAACCCCGGCCAGCGATCGAGCGATTGGGTCGCTGCCAAATCGAGGGGGTGTCGAAATTGGTTGGCACGCAGCCCCAACAGCCGCAGGGGCGCTGGGGAGGTGGAATGCTCGGAACCGTCAGCCATGGTGTTGGAGAAAGGAAGATTTGGAGGATGGGCCGCGGGGCCCTGGCTCTGGCTTGAGTTTAGCTCACGGCTGCGGGCACTGCGCCCTCTGCAAAACCATTCAGGCGCTGGATGTTGGCCCCGATCGAGCGGAGTTTGTTCTCAATGTTTTCATAGCCCCGATCGAGGTGATGCAGGCCGCGGATGGTGGTTTTGCCCCGGGCCGCCAAGCCCGCCACCACCAGGGCTGCCCCCGCCCGCAAATCCGAAGCGGTGACCGGCGCACCGGACAGGAATGGCACGCCCTTGACGATCGCCACCCGGTCTTTGACCCGAATGTTGGCCCCCATGCGATTCAGCTCTGCCACATGGCGCAGACGGTTTTCAAACACCGTTTCGGTAATGGTGCTGCTGCCTTCGCAGAGGGTGAGCAGGGCCATGAATTGGGCTTGCATATCCGTGGGAAAACCGGGGAACGGCAGGGTTTCCAAATCCGTTGCAAACAGACCTTGGCCGGGAAAAACGCGAATACTGGTTCCCTCGATCGCCGTTTGCACCCCGATCGCCTCTAGCTTGGCCAAAGTGGCGCTCATGTGGTCGGGAATCACTGGCCCCACCAACAGGTCTGAGCGTGTGGCCGCTGCCGCCACCAAAAACGTTCCTGCTTCGATTCGATCGGGAATGACGGAATGTTCGGTGGAATGGAGCTTTTCCACGCCCTCAATCACCACCGTGTCCGTTCCTGCACCGCGAACCTTCGCCCCCATCGCGTTGCAGAAATTCGCCAAATCAATAATTTCCGGCTCCCGCGCCGCATTTTCCAGAATGGTTTCCCCTTCCGCGAGGGTGGCCGCCATCATCAAGGTTTCCGTGGCTCCCACGCTGGGATAGTCCAGATAAATGCGGGCCCCCGTGAGGCGCGACTTACCGCGAATGCTGGCGAATACAATCCCGCTGTCAATATGCACATCGGCCCCCATGGCCTGGAGACCCCGTACATGGAGTTCCACGGGCCGCGCCCCGATCGCGCAGCCGCCGGGCAGGGGGAACCGGGCCTCGCCCATCCGGGCCAACAGGGCCCCAATGGCAAAGAAGCTAGCCCGCAGTTGGCTCACCAACTCATAGGGAGCTTCGGCGCGGTTGATGTGGCGTGCGTCAATTTCCCATGTGTCGCCCAGGCAGCGGGTTTTCAGCCCCAGCGCTTCCAACACCTGACCCATCCGCGCCACATCCACCAGCAAGGGCACGTTACGGATTCGGCATTCTCCGGAGCACAGTACCGTGGCCGCCAACAGTACGAGGGCGGAGTTTTTGGCTCCACTGACTGAGACATGGCCGCTGAGTGGCTGACCACCCAAGATTTCTAGGATGGGTTCATCCGCTTCGCGGGAAGCAGAGAGGGGGGAAGTGCTAGACGGGGAAACTATGGCCGTGGTCCTCCAAAAACGCGCGCCAAGCTGAAATGTTGCGAGAATGCAAATTTCGTTTAGATTCTACACAACTCAACTTCCCTGGCAATGTTCTCCAGATCCTGAAACCCACGTATGGGGGGCGATCTGTCAATTCCGGTTTCGGCGCTTTCCCAGCAAGCTGAACCCCTGTCAGGGCGATCGGACGGGGCGGGTCGATTACCTGAGCCAATGCTCCTCGGAGGCGGTTAGCTTCGGACGGGGCGGGTCGATTACCTGAGCCAATGCTCCTCGGAGGCGGTTAGCTAGCGTCTGAGGGGTACTGGAGCGGGAGCAAAGATCATGGGCGATCGCTGGCGATCCGATCGCCATGGAACCCACTTTTTCAATGCTGCTCAAAAAAATCCAAAAAAAATTTCTAAAAGGGGTTGCGCTCCAGACTGAAAGTGCTAATATTGATTCCGCGCAAGCGGAACTGGCGGAATTGGTAGACGCGCAAGATTCAGGTTCTTGTGTTCGCAAGGACTTCCGGGTTCAAGTCCCGGGTTCCGCATCTTAAACGCCAACATGATTACAAGCGTCAAAAACCCACTGGTTAAGCAGCTTAAAAAGCTTCATCAAGCCAAGGGAAGACGCGAAGAAAATCAATTCTTAATCGAGGGAACTCATCTGTTGCAAGAAGCAATTGCAGTGGATTATTCCCTCGATTTTGTTTGTTGCACACCCACTTGGCAAGAAAAATATCCGGCGGATTTTGCGCGGGCGGCGGCCCATGCCCCGATCGAGCTGGTGGCCGAGCCAGTGCTCCAAGCGATTGCTACCACGGTGAACCCGGACGGGGTGGTGGCGGTGGCCCAGCGTTGCCCGATCGCCCCTCAGCGATCGCTCCAAATCGCCTTGGGCTTGGAACGGCTTCAGGATCCGGGGAACCTGGGCACGATCGTACGGGCGGCGGCGGCGGCCAGTTGTGACCAAATTTGGTTAAGTGACGACAGCGTTGATCTGGATCATCCCAAGGTGTTGCGCTCCACGGCGGGTCAGTGGTTCCGAATGCCGATGCAGGTGGCGGAAGATTTGCGATCGACTGTGCGTGACCTGAAGCAACAGGGCTTCAAGATTGTGGCCACAGTACCCACGGCCGACCTCAGCTATTGGGAGGCGGATTTGCGATCGCCCGTGATGGTGTTGTTGGGCAACGAGGGCGCGGGTCTTTCTCCGGAGCTAATTGCTGAGGCGGATACGGCTGTGCGCATTCCTCTTGCGCCGGGGGTTGAGTCCCTGAATGTGTCGGTGACGGCGGCACTCCTGTTGTACGAAATTCAACGCCAGCAAACCCGGGCCTAGAAACCCATTTCAGCCCAGCGCTTCACCCAAGCATTTCTCTCCAAATTTTCAACCAGAATCCTCAATCCAACTCTTCAACCAGGGTCTTCAATCCAAAACTTTAACCAAAATCTTTAACCAAAATCTTTAACCAGAATCTCAGGCCCCAGCCTGTAGGGTTGAGAACTGAGAAGTGCTAGGGTTCCGTGCTGGGTTGGGGTTGTCCTTCTGGCAAATCCAGTTCGATGTTGGTTCCCCGATCGAGCACTTCAATATCCCACTGGCCCCGGGCCCCGCTTTCAAACACAATAAAGCGACCATCGGGACTGATGCGGGGCGATCGCACCCAACCGCGATAGCCCTGGGTGAGCACTTGAACCTGGCCCGTCGCCCGATCGTATAGCTCAACTTCTGGGCGGGCGTAGTCGCTGGCCAGATAAACCAAATAGCGACCGGTTTGGCTGAGGCTGGGTTGCTCGGCGATCGCGTCTCGGCGGTTTAACCGAGGCAGCTCAATGAAGCGGCGCTGCTGCAAGTCAAATAGCAAAATCTGGCGGTTGCCCCCTCGGTTGGAAACAAAGGCCAACATCCGCCCATCGCCGCTGAGACTGGGCTGCTCATCGGCATAGCGGGAATTGAGGGTGAGGGGAATGTTGAGGTTGGCTCCGTTGCCGCAAGCAACCAGGAGCGCGGCTGTGCTGAGAACAACCGCGCTCCGGCTTAGGGCCCGTTGACCCAATCTGAGGGACGATCGCAAAACGGACAAGGGCGTTTAGGGGAAGTTTCGCTGGAGGTTAGCGTTCAAACTTAACGGGGCGATCGAAGTCGTCTTCGTAGCGATCGCTGCCATTACCGTCGGAAAAACGGGCTTCCGAGTCACGGCTGCTGCCCAGGGAGCCATCACCTTCTTCGTCCTTGGGACTCAAATCCAGGGGCGGACGACTGCTTGCCTGGTCGGCGTAGCGATCCCAATCTTCTTCGGTGGGTTCCGGGTCGATCGGTTGATAGGACACATAGCTATCGGCGGGTTCCACCTCTGCGGCATAGCCATCGCTGTAGCTGCTTTTGCGGGCGGGCGGTTCGTCAACGTAGTTGGTGCGGCTGACCGGTGGCTCATCGGCCAAGGGAGTTGCGCCAGAACGACGCTTGCGCGTGGGAGCGCGATCCTCGGGGCCGCTGGGTCGATCGCGCCGACTGCGAGGGGATCGATCGGGCTGTTCCCAGCGATCTTCCCCCCAAGATTCCTCCGATCGGGTGGGGTCAACTCTTGTGGAGTCAACTCGCGTGGAGTCAGCAGCGGGGCGACGGCTCGATCGGCTCACGGGCGGCTCGCTCCAATCGGCTCCCGTTTCGGGGCGGTTGGGCGGGCGCTGGGCGGGCCGACGCTTGCGAGGAACACCACCACCATCGGGGCTGGCTCCGGCACTGGGGCCGCCAAAGGAATCGCGGTCATCGCGCGGGGGGCGTTGGGTCGGCGGTCGGCGGCGCGGCGGCGCATCATACCCACCATCGCGACTATCGCGGCTGTCGCGGACTTCACGGCCATCGCGCGGTCGGCTGCCATATTCCTTGCCATATTCCTCGGCGGCGCGGCTGTCGCGGCTGTCGTCGCTGCCCCGAATCCGGCGATTGTAGGGCTGGCGCTCGATCGGCTCCATGTCATCCAGCTCCGCCCGATACACCCGACTCACGGGCCGATCGTCATCCACCAGGGGCGCAGTGCGCTTGGCCTGCTCCGTGGTCACGTTCCGCAGCCGAATACTTTCGTAAGCGAAAAAGATGGCTGACCCTGCCAAGAGGAATTGGCTGAATTGCAGAATCGGATCCAGCCGCCAGCTATTAAAAAACAGAATGCCACCGCACAGCAGACCCACCGCCGCGAAAAAGATGTCGTAATCGCGGGCCAGTCCTGGCTTGTACGATCGAATGAAATAGAGTGCAGCGCCCGCCACCGCGAGGATGATGCCGATGAGGCTGCCCCAGCTAAAGCCAACGTTAACCATCGTCCCTCAAGAACGTTACGGGTTTATTCTAACGACGAACGGCGGCTCCGATGGGGTTACCGGAACCGCCGTCCTTTGCGGGCGATCGCGCCGAGGCTATCCCAACCGCAGGGGCTGAGCGGCACGACAAGCAACCTTAGAAAGTGCGTTTTACCTTGTCGTTCTGGCTGATGACGATCAAGCCAACGGTAATCGGCAGCACCACAATTACGGCTCCCAAGAGCAGGCTCCACAGGAAATTCGCCAAAGAAGCAGTCATAGTTATCCTCGGATTGAAAACGCACAATTGGCTCTAGGGTTGTATTTTATCGCCCGATCGACGCTCTGTCGCCCCAGCGGAATTGAGAATTTCCCAGAATGATCCGTCAAGCTTTACGATCATCCGTGCTGCGGCTGATATCTCCGAGCGGGGTTGGGTGGCATCTGGGCCGGGCGCTGCCCTCTGAGCCAGATTTTGCGCTAGCCATCCCCCCGAGGCCGATCGCCCGCCCTTCTCAATTTCTACCCCAAGTTCGGCATGAGTACCGTTGTGATTGGATCGTGGGCCCTGAGCCTGCTGTTGGGTCTGTTCATTTTGTTGTTCATTGTCCGAATCGTGCTGACTTGGTATCCCCAGGTGGATGCCCAAAAGTTGCCCTTTAAGTTGGCGGTGACTCCGACGGAACCCTTTTTGAAGGTGACCCGCGCGATCGTCCCCCCGATCGGCGGCGTGGACATCAGCCCGATCATTTGGGTTGGGTTGGTGAGCCTGTTGCGTGAAGTGCTGCTGGGGCAACAGGGGCTGATCACCATGAGCTTGAACTAACCGAAATGCCGGTTTTTAGCCCAGTTCAAACCTAGGAGCTAACTCATAAAGAGAATCTAAAGCCGACCCGGTTTTAGAGCTGATTTATAAAGCGACTATTAATCCTCGCCCAGCCCGGGGGCCGGGCGCTGCTGATTTTGGGTCATAGATTGCCTCAGCCGTCCAAAAAGTGTTTCAATCCTCGCCCAGCCCGGGGGCCGGGCGCTGCCTAAAACTTCCTGTACGATCGCCCGGTGTCCATTGTTTCAATCGAGTATGGGTCAGATTCCCCGCCGCTCTGCGGCGAAAACAAAAAAACCTGCAATCCAAATCTTCAGGTTTGGGAGCAGATCCAATTCCATACCCCGTCCGCTTGCGGCGGGGTTCTTGATTCCTCGCCCAGCCCGGGGGCCGGGCGCTGCCTGACCGTTAGAAAGGTTGTAGGGCTGTTGATTGGTTTCAATCCTCGCCCAGCCCGGGGGCCGGGCGCTGCTTGATCCATGTTTAACACGTTTTCGAGCGCCGATCGTGTTTCAATCCTCGCCCAGCCCGGGGGCCGGGCGCTGCTGCTTTTGACCTGGCCAGCGCCGCGCAAGGAGTCGCTGTTTCAATCCTCGCCCAGCCCGGAGGCCGGGCGCTGCCGTAAACCCTAGCCACCCCGCCCGCGCGGGGTTTGGTTTCAATCCTCGCCCAGCCCGGGGGCCGGGCGCTGCGGAGGAGGACGCTTCTCTTGGGTTGATTGGCAAGCCGGTTTCAATCCTCGCCCAGCCCGGGGGCCGGGCGCTGTGCGGCCAGAGCCGCGCAACCAGGTGGCCAGATCGGGTTTCAATCCTCGCCCAGCCCGGGGGCCGGGCGCTGCGAGCCTGAGCATGGGCTATCTCTCTCGGAAGTTTGCGTTTCAATCCTCGCCCAGCCCGGGGGCCGGGCGCTGCTTGATGGATGCTTTCGAGACCAACTTGGGGGCAAGGTTTCAATCCTCGCCCAGCCCGGGGGCCGGGCGCTGCATCGCAGCACGATCAACAACGCGGCCATGGTGATCGTTTCAATCCTCGCCCAGCCCGGGGGCCGGGCGCTGCCACCCGAAGCCTTAGCGATTCAGCAATGGATCAATGGTTTCAATCCTCGCCCAGCCCGGGGGCCGGGCGCTGCCCCAACCTGGGATTGGCGATCGGGTGGCAACAGTGGGTTTCAATCCTCGCCCAGCCCGGGGGCCGGGCGCTGCCGCGCTGATGGCGAGGCCAACGGAAAAGCCGATCGGGTTTCAATCCTCGCCCAGCCCGGGGGCCGGGCGCTGCCCGATCGCCCCGGCTCGAACCCCTTGCACACCAAAAGGTGTTTCAATCCTCGCCCAGCCCGGGGGCCGGGCGCTGCCAGTAGCAATTGCACCGATCGACCCACGCCTAGAAGTTTCAATCCTCGCCCAGCCCGGGGGCCGGGCGCTGCGGCGATCGCCTGACAGATTAGCGATCGTTAATCAACTCGGTTTCAATCCTCGCCCAGCCCGGGGGCCGGGCGCTGCGCCCAAAAGTTTGAGGATTGGCTCAAGGGCATTGAGTTTCAATCCTCGCCCAGCCCGGGGGCCGGGCGCTGCGCCGAAAAATCAGCCACTCAAAACCCTGGAAGCCATGTTTCAATCCTCGCCCAGCCCGGGGGCCGGGCGCTGCACCGATCGCCTGAATAGACTCGGTAAACTTGCCCGGTGTTTCAATCCTCGCCCAGCCCAGGGGCCGGGCGCTGCATGCGAGGAGATGTTGGTAAGGCGCGGTGGTGGGCAGTTTCAATCCTCGCCCAGCCCGGGGGCCGGGCGCTGCGAGGACAATGATGTTTTATTCAACGCCTTGTTTGGTGTGGTTTCAATCCTCGCCCAGCCCGGGGGCCGGGCGCTGCAACGAAGTTTCAAGCCTTTCAGCCCCTATATATAGTTTCAATCCTCGCCCAGCCCGGGGGCCGGGCGCTGCGTTTGGTGGATTGGTTCGCGGTAACAAGCGGGCCGTCGTTTCAATCCTCGCCCAGCCCGGGGGCCGGGCGCTGCCAAGACACCCAAACGGCGGTGGCGGCCCAGGTGGTTTCAATCCTCGCCCAGCCCGGGGGCCGGGCGCTGCTTAGATATTTATATAAATTCGACTTATCAATCACCGTTTCAATCCTCGCCCAGCCCGGGGGCCGGGCGCTGCCCAAAGGCGATGCTGTTGCGGTGCGTGGTAATACGCTTGTTTCAATCCTCGCCCAGCCCGGGGGCCGGGCGCTGCTGCACGGGTTGCTGATGAGTTATCCAAGCGTTTTAAGTTTCAATCCTCGCCCAGCCCGGGGGCCGGGCGCTGCATTGCATCCATCCCATGCCAGCGGTTGCCCTGAGCTTGTTTCAATCCTCGCCCAGCCCGGGGGCCGGGCGCTGCCTTGACAGAATCAACGTACTCTTCTGGTACGACAACTTGTTTCAATCCTCGCCCAGCCCGGGGGCCGGGCGCTGCGGGATAGCTCAGGGCGTAAGAGGCCACCATGGCCGGGTGTTTCAATCCTCGCCCAGCCCGGGGGCCGGGCACTGCCAACTGTTTGACCAATTCCATTGTCTCAGGATAGACGTTTCAATCCTCGCCCAGTCCGGGGGCCGGGCGCTGCTGATCGGTGACCAGAACATCCACACCACCAGCCTGTTTCAATCCTCGCCCAGCCCGGGGGCCGGGCGCTGCCGACCGGCTTGTATCCCTTGGCATCTTGCACCAGGTGTTTCAATCCTCGCCCAGCCCGGGGGCCGGGCGCTGCCTTGGGCAATTCCGAGGGCGGTGGCCGCGGCCCGGTTTCAATCCTCGCCCAGCCCGGGGGCCGGGCGCTGCAAGCGCAAGCCCCAAGAAACGACCCCAGACGATTGGGTTTCAATCCTCGCCCAGCCCGGGGCCGGGCGCTGCAGCGCTCTAGCCGCAAATTTAAGACGATTTCCCCTGTTTCAATCCTCGCCCAGCCCGGGGGCCGGGCGCTGCCTACGATTGCGACTCAGGCTCACCGCAACCCCGGTTTCAATCCTCGCCCAGCCCGGGGGCCGGGCGCTGCCAAAGTAACTGCGCTACCAACCAGCTCTAGATCCTGTTTCAATCCTCGCCCAGCCCGGGGGCCGGGCGCTGCGGCATTTCGACCTAGACTCAAACCCCGGTGCGTTTATCGTTTCAATCCTCGCCCAGCCCGGGGGCCGGGCGCTGCCTGGAGCAAGTTTGTCGATCGCCATGACCCAGAAACCGGTTTCAATCCTCGCCCAGCCCGGGGGCCGGGCGCTGCCGTCGCCTGAGTGGCCACACCACGCGCAAGCTGTTGGTTTCAATCCTCGCCCAGCCCGGGGGCCGGGCGCTGCTTATCGGGCCCAATGCCAACTCGCCCGATCGCTCAAAGTTTCAATCCTCGCCCAGCCCGGGGGCCGGGCGCTGCGGGGCGGAAAAAGAGTTGGTAATTGCTGACAACTCTGGGTTTCAATCCTCGCCCAGTCCGGGGGCCGGGCGCTGCTCGTCCTCATCGGGCCTTGCTCTTGCTGGGCATACTGTTTCAATCCTCGCCCAGCCCGGGGGCCGGGCGCTGCGCAGGATAACCACCCGTCCACTGGCCCATTTCAGGTTTCAATCCTTGCCCAGCCCGGGGGCCGGGCGCTGCATCAGCGATGGGTTATGCACGCCCATACACTTACCTGTTTCAATCCTCGCCCAGCCCGGGGGCCGGGCGCTGCGATTGCAGCGCTGTCGATCCCAACGGCCATCCCTAAAGTTTCAATCCTCGCCCAGCCCGGGGGCCGGGCGCTGCCTATTGTCCTAGCAGGAGTTGACGCGGGTGTCGTCGGTTTCAATCCTCGCCCAGCCCGGGGGCCGGGCGCTGCAGGGTTTACGAACTGGCCTGAACCAAAAGATAAGAAAATGTGCGGAAGCCAACTAGGTTGAGAGTTGGCTTCCGCCAAGGCCTAATTAGCCTTCAATCAGCTTGGTTAGGGTGACTCCTTGGGGCCAATTTGTTTCGTCTAGTTCAATGACGTAGTGATCGAACGATCGCGGTGTATCGACCTCAGGACGCTTTTGCACCGAAATGCGATCGAACAATTTGTGGGCTGGTGCATTACCCAATGGATTTTCATGGGAAAAGATATATAACCCACGCACAGCCATTAGCCCGCGACTAGCCGATCGATCCACCACTTCAAACATTCCTTGAACCGCTTCCCAAAACAGTTCCAAGTCCCGATCGGTCACACCGGTTTGCTTGGCCAAAGGAGCCGAAAAGAAACCATAGCCTCGATATAGACCGTAAGAGATTTTGGTTTTGCGCCCGATCGTTTGTAGCTTTTCACGATCCTTCGCGTCAGCAACTGCTACTCGTGTGATTGCCAAATCTTCTGGAAAAACTGGGTCAATTGACCGAGAAAAGGTTAATTGCATGGGCCCACGAACCTGACCAGCATTCAAACCAGTACTCATCACTGCCCCAAACATTCGCACATCAAAGAAATTGGCGCACATCCAGTGCTTTGCCTTCTCCGTATTTTGCAAGCTCTTCTTGGGCTTGCGAGAATTTTTAATCAGGTCTTCCACCAATTTTTTGACAGCCTTCCATTCCGGTGAAGCCTCAGCCTCTTGTAGTTGTTCTTTCAATTCATCGGCATCTAGTTCACCGCTGTAGCGCAACTTTACAACGGGATCATTGTTGTCATCATCTTCTTCAAACAGAGTAAAACTTGAAGGTAGGAATTCACGAACTTGGTATAGTGCCTCCAAAACTTTGGAGTCCCTAACCGTTTCTTCTGACGGTTGACCAACTGGTAGTCCTTCAGCTAAATAAGCCTCGCGAATTTGGTCATTCAAAACGCCGTGATGCTTGACAAAAAGCTTAAGCCGCCTTGCTTCTTCACTATTTTCTGCCATCAGATCGCCATAGGTAGCGATCCAGTTGCGAATCTTGCGTTTTAAGCAAACATCCGTTACCAAACCATGCATGGTTTCCATATCAACCCGTGGAAGATTGCCACCATCTGGATCGCCGTTGGGATTTCCATCCAACACATCAAACAACAGCACAAAATCATGGCGACGCTGAGCATTAGTGTGAATTGCGGACATGATTAAGCTCCAGAAAATTAATTCAAGTGATCAAGCAAACAGCATGACTGGGTGCTAGCAATAGGCTTGGCTAAACAGAATTAGCAGCCCGATCGCGAATTTGCTGGCGGTTGTGTGCTTGTTGGTGGTAATAGCCAATGGCGAAAATAGCTTGCTGCTGCATCGAAAGGCGACTGGGCAAATTGGGCAGATCACGATCGGGAATTTTGCTAAGAATTTCCTCCAACTCCTCTTGAAACCGGTTGTGCTGACCTGGTTTTTCCTTGCGAAGTTTGGATAGATTGGCTTGAGCTTTGCCAATAATTTTTCCCAGAAGATAGCAAGGGCTGATGGACATGGAGCCATAGTATCGATCGGCGATCGGGGCATTAACTTTGCCCAAGGCGGCATACTGAATCCTGTCAACTTGCGCCAACAGACGACCAGCATGGTAGGCGAGGCGATCGCCCAATTGCTCATCTTGAAATTGCGGATTGCGAGTTAGGCTTTCCATCGCATTTTGAGGCTCATTCATGTTGATTTTTCCTTCCAAGGTCAGAATTAGCTTGAGCAAAGCAGCCCTTGTGTGGGTGATGCTGCCCCCTTCGACTCGGATTCGACGCAGGAGGCGATCGAGCAAGTCAGCAGGCAATGGCCGCCCTTCAATAGCTGCCAAAAACAGCGCTGTTGGAGTTCGGGACAACATGTCCTTTGGCTCGCGATAAGCACAAGCAGCTAATTCATAGAGTCCAAAGAATTCGCGATTTTCCTCATAGAGTGAGTCAATTTTTTGCCCCTGAAACCAAATTTTCAGGTTGTGATTGACTGACTCGATCGTCACATCAATCCAGCTACGAATGACCGCTCTGGCATTGTTGGCAGTGAGCGCAATTGCGAAAAAACGTTGAGCGAGGGCTGCACTTGTCTTCTCGCTGGTTTTCTGAGCAGTTATTGGTGATTTCAGTAGATTCTGAATTCTTTTTGAATTCAATGGATCACGCGGCTTGCCCAAGATCTTCAAATCAACTGCTTCAGCACCCTGTTGCACCCACCAAACATAGACACTATCCCCAATGCGAAGACTGTCGTTTTCACTGGCAATAAGGGCATTCAGCGCCTTAGCAAATCCTTCCGCTGCTGGCCGTGAAATGGGAGAAGTCAGGGAATTTGCCAGCCCGAAGGATTCAAAGGCAACGGAATTTGCAGAAACCAAAGCTGTTCCTGAAGGTTGTCCATTGGGAAGACCTTTAATGAAAAAAGGTAATCGTTGTTCCAATGGGCCATAGGTTCCGGTTACCAAACACCAACCCATGGGACGTTCTTGTCTATCTGATGCTGTTTCACCAGATGTGTAAGCAGCCCAAAATTGTTGAACTTTTTCTAGATTCGCCTTGTTCTCTGCGGGAATGAGTGCGGGGGCATCGGAAAAATGAACTCGAAAGGTGATAACTTCACTGGCATCAAACTCAGAAGGAAGCTGCAAATTGAGTGAAAATTGCGATCGCTGTTGAACAGGATCCCAACTTTCCAAAAATTTCAAAATGGCTTCTACAGCGGGTTCTTGAGTTGCACTAAAACAGTTAGCAACTAGGTCTTTGAACTGTTGATGGCATTCGGCAACACGCTCTGGCTTAGAGGTCGATCGGGCGGCTCCCAGGACATACTCCCCCGTATCTGCCAACAGCTTGGGCTGAATGCCTACTGTGCGGCCAATGTGGGGAACAATAATTTTCTTGCCTCGTTTTTTCCCCTTTCGTGACTCCTCGACCATTGGAGTCATCAGGCTTGTTCCGATCGGTCTTCCCTGTTGATCAATTTCAATCAGCCAACTGACTGGCGAAAAACCATACATTGATGGTGTTTCATCAATTCGGGTTGCCAGCTTGGCCAACTCGCTCAGAAGCATAAGCGCCTCCTAGGATAAGGGTTGTTCAGGAATGGTCAGCACACCTTGTTTTAAAGAAGCCCGAAAAAAACGAGGACGAGCCTGAGCCGTAACGATTCGATCGCCCGATTGATCTCGTTTGCGATAGCTAACCGGCCCCTTCGGCTGCTCTTGGAATTCCACGTCATACAACATCAAACCCAGTTCACGATTGAGACTGGGATCTGCACAATCAGCAGAATGATCGGGATTTGGCTTCTCAAAGAATGCTGAAAATTCCCTCGTTCCCAAATAGGGTTGATGGTGACACTGGCCTCGCTCAATTCGCCTCTGGAACTGATCGCGATATTTGGCCACATCAGCGGCCGCATGGGGCAAAACTTCAATATCCAAATCAACCACATAGGCCACATCTTGCAAACAAAGGGTGTGCCTTTGGGCCCGATCGTCATCGGCAAAATAGGATCCTTCGCCTTTTTTGGCCCAACCTTGGGCAGTGGCAAACACTTGGCGACTATTCACCTCATTGCGCCAAATTGAAAAGTATTTGATGGGCTTCAGAACATGAATTTTGCGAATTTTGTAGCGCATTTCTGGCTTCCAGAAAATGGCTTCGCAGGCTCCCCGCATTGCACTTGGGGTGGGCACATCATAGGAAATGCGTTCTACTTTGAACTCAGGGCGTGTAAAGCAAGCATAGGGCGCGGTAAATTTCACCCTCAATGAATTTCCCATGGATTTTGTCTCAGTAAAAATACTGAACTAACGGCTTGAGTTGCCCTGTAATCCAATTGATTGCGAAGGCAACTCACCACTTCCGAATCACCAAATTCGCCGTAACTCTTCGGCTGAGTCGCGGATGGTTGCACATTCCGACTTGGCCGCCATTTGCAAAGTTGACTCCAAGCACTGCACACCGGTTTTGATTGCGAATCGCAGGGCTGGGCTTCTGCTGGTTTTGTAAATCTCGTGAAGGATCGTGCTGAGGGGGCGAACTTCTAAGATGTTGAGCTGTTGGTTCACGGCATAGCACTCCTGTGCTGATCGAGTACGATCACACAGTAGCACATTTAAACAGAACAAAGTAAGAATGAATGCTGAGGGGCGGATGAACCGCCCGCAAAATCCTAAACGGAACAGAGTAAGTTTCAATCCTCGCCAGATAAAGCTTCTGACGCTTCGACTTATACATTACGCTATTCCTCCGGCTCTACTGATTAGAAATTTCGGGAATGAGATCGGCTGGGTCGTATTGGATAGGTTGGCCATTGATCTCAATTCCGTAAAGTTGCCGATCGTAGCCCCCTTTCCAAAACCACAGCCCAGGAACAACCTCACGGCGGCAATGGGCTGATTGGTTGAACTCGTAGAAGCGCAGGTTCACCATGTAGGGCTGGAGCGCATCGCGATCGCCCCTGTTTAGGGAACCGGAGCGCTCAATTTTTTGAATCAGGTTGTTGGCGCGATCGTCGTACTGAACCACCACGGGCACGGTCTCATCTTTCATCAACGAAAATTGCTCGGCTACTTCGGCATAGCTCCAACTTTCTCGGCTGTTCTGGATCTGTTGACCCCGATCGCGCCCAACCGTTTGGTACAACTCCTGAAAGTACTGCTCAAAGGTTTTGGGGTCGTGTAAGGCTTGATTCACGCGATCGGTCTGAAGATAGCGATTGGCCGTACCAACGGCGGTTTCGTAGCTGCCATCAGGTAACCGGCCCTCTTGGGGAGAGAAAATCACCACTTGTCCCAAAATTGGCTCGCCTGACTGATCACAAAGATTGCCCTCTCGGTTGCAGCGGCCGGCCGCTTGCACAACGCGATCGAGCGGCCCCTCAGCCCGATAGACCAGCGGAAAATCAATATCCACCCCCGCCTCCACCACTTGAGTAGCCACCAGCAAGCAAGGCAGCCCTGACCGCAGGCGATCGCGCACTTGGGCTAACACCTGGCGACGATGGGCCCCACAAAGCAAAGTGGAGAGGTGAAAGAGCGCCTCGCGGGGCCAGCCAGCGCCTTGCAACGCAGCCACGACATCCAACGCATTGCGGCGCGTATTCAAAACGATGAGTGCTTGGTTTGCCTGCCGGTTTTGCAAATCCGTCACCAAATCCGCCCAAGACCAAGATTTCGGCGGCACAACATAGTTCACCCGTTGCAACTGTTGAAAATGAGCTTTGGCCAGTTCCGGGGGCACAATATCCCGCACTTGGTCGGTGGCAAATCCTTGAAGATAGCCATTTTGACCGGCGAGGGCGGGTTGGGTGGCCGTGCAAAGCACCACCGTCACGCCATAGTGGGTGACCAACTCACGCAGCACACAAAGAATTGGATCCAACAGCTCAATCGGGAGGGTTTGCACCTCATCCAGCACAATCACGCTGTTGATTAGGTTGTGTAATTTGCGGCAACGACTCGGCCGATTGGCAAACAAACTATCGAACAGTTGCACCGTTGTGGTCACAATCAAGGGAGCATCCCAGTTTTGGGCAATTAACCGGGCCCGAGCAAAGGCCTGGCGAGCATCCTCGGCGAGATCGTCACCATGCATTACGGATTCGTTTTCGTTTTTGGAAGGTGCTTCTTGCCAAACAGCGCTGTGGTGTTCCAAAACCGCCTCGGGGCCCAGTTCAGCTTGAAACAAATCGCGATAGACATTGACGGTCTGTTCAATGATGCTGGTGTAGGGCACAGCAAAGATGACACGCGATCGCCCATGGGCCACCGCATGGTCAAGGGCAAACCGCAGGCCGCTCAGAGTCTTGCCGCCGCCCGTGGGGACACAGAGCCGAAATACACCCGGCGGTTGTTTCGCCGCTTGCTGACAAAGTTGATAGATTTCAGCTCGAAGGCAATTGAGGGGAGATTGGGGATTTTTTAAGGGTTTCAGGATTTTTTGGGCATAGGCACGCTCAAAGGTCGATTGCAATTGGGCAATTGTGATTCCCAAGTGGCGCTGGCTCGATTCTGTGGGCTTAAAGTGCTGCTCCGTATCCAAATAGTCCGCATCAACCAAGCAAGAAAACAGAAACCGCCAAAAAACTTCCTGTTGGTAACAATCATCATTTTCTGCCGGAGCATAATCAGTTAAATCCTGATCTGGCTCCAATTCAATATCGGTTTTTTCCGCTTCCCGCAAGACCGCTTGATAGGCCTGTTCAGTTTTGGCTCTATGGTTACCGGCTAGCTTGCTATCCATATCCGCCAAGTTAGGAATACCGGCATGATGACCAAAAATGATCATGGCCAGTTTGCAGCCCAGCTCGCCGGGAAGTTGCTGCTCTGCTAACTTTGCGCCGTGGACTGCGTGAGGAACAGACTTGGGCGCTGGGCTATTTTGTCCGTGCCGGGTTGCCTGGTGACAGTGGTAGAGATAGTCCTGAAACTTAGGGTTATATTTGCCCAGGTCATGCCAAAGACCAGCGTAGTAACCTAGGCGATCGGCTCCTAGGGGGACGGCAAATTGTGCGGTTAGGCGAGCCACTTGCTGCAAATGGTCGCGCAGGCTATGCCATCGATCGGAATCTTGGGGCGGCGTATGGGATACCGGTTCCTGGGGACGGGGGTATGGATCACTCATGATCAGCATGATGCCCTAGGGACATGATCAGCAATGATTGATCATTATGTCCCCCAGAATTTGAGTTTTAGTGAAATTAATGAAATTAGTACAATTATTAATTTCTATACATAAAACATCTGCCAAATATTGACCAGATATTCGCCAGATACAGCCTTTACCTAAAATAATTGGCACGCCATATCGCAAATGCCATGAAGCAACAGTTCGGTGGGCACTGCCCACCCTTGTATGTGGAAGGCGGTGGAGAAGGAAGGTTAAGCTCAGGCATAATCGACCATCTCCCATCCGGTAGAGACTCTGGACGCACCCTCAAGCCTTGGAGCTTGGCTCGT
>NZ_JACJSN010000013.1:0-134152 GCF_014698135.1 Limnothrix sp. FACHB-881 | reverse complement strand
ACGAGCCAAGCTCCAAGGCTTGAGGGTGCGTCCAGAGTCTCTACCGGATGGGAGATGGTCGATTATGCCTGAGCTTAACCTTCCTTCTCCACCGCCTTCCACATACAAGGGTGCGTAGGGCAACGGTTCGCAGGTTCCAGAGGTGGGGTTTGTGCCCTACGCACCGCTACTACCATTGGCGCGGGCAAACTCGTGATTCTGAGGGGCGATCGACGGTGCGTGGGAGCCAAACCAGCCAAATCGTTACCCCGCAAGCGTTCTCCCACTCACCCTACCCGATCGCCCCATTGATGCCGGGGAAATTACAACGGGCGATAGACGCGGTAATTGACGTTGGGGAAGATATTGTCGATCGCCTCCACCTTTTGCAGCCAACCCGAATCCACCTTGCCCGCGCGAATATCGTCGTAGAGCTTCGTGAATCGCATCATGTGCGATCGCGTCCGGCGTACCGCGTAGGGAACCATCGTCCCCGTTCGCATAATGAACGCCCAGTCCGACGACTGCGCCAACAGCAATTCCCGCGCCGCTTGGTTCAGGGCCCGCCATTCCAGCTCATCGGACGGCTCCAGTTTGGATAGCTCAATCATCCGTTCCGCGCCCTTGTGTAGGTGCGGATAGATCCAAGCATTGGTGTCATTCAGCCAATATTCATGGAAGCCCTTGTAGCCCCAGCTCGATTGGGACGGGCGACAGACCTGCTGGGTCGGTTGCTTTTGCAAATAGTCCGACAGGTGGGTCATTTGGAACGTGTTTTGGTCAAACCAAGCCTTCCGGAACAGGAAATCCAGGAACCAAGGGCCTTCGTACCACCAGTGGCCAAACAGCTCTGCATCGTAGGGCGACACGACGATCGGGGGCCGCTGCATCAAGCCATTCAGATAGGCCACCTGTTGGCCCCGGTTGAACATGAAGTTGGTGGCATGTTCCGCTGCTTTTTCCCGGGCCCAATAGGGATCGTAGAGCGCCTTATCGGACAGGCCCGCCGTGCGGCTGGTGATTTTGTGGTACTTGATGCCTACGTTCTTTCGCTGGCCGTTGGGCATGATGTAGGGCTTGATGTAGTCGTAGTCCGCTTCCCAGCCGATGTCTTTGTAGAATTCGCGGTACTCGGCCGCGCCAGGGTAGCCCACTTCCGAAGACCAAACCTGTTGGGAGGATTCGTGGTCGCGGCCAAAGGCGGCCACCCCTGCTTCCGTGAAGATGGGGGCGTAGGTTCCGAAGCGAGGGCGAGGCCGCGCGTACAAGATCCCGTGGCCGTCGGTGAGGAAGTAGCGCAGGCCGGCATCGGCCACCATCCGTTCGAGGCCTTCGTAGTAGGCGCATTCGGGCAGCCAAATGCCCTTGGGAGCGCGGCCAAAGTTTTCTTCGTAGTGGTCAACGGCAACTTTCAGTTGGGCCCACACGGCTTGGGGATACATCTTCATCAGGGGCAGGTAGCCGTGGGTTGCGCCGCAGGTGATGATGTCGATGTTGCCGGAGTCTTGGAATTTCTTGAAGGCGGTTACGAGGTCGCGATCGTACCGTTCCCACAGTTCCCGCACTTCCTGGAATTCTTTGATGTAGTGCTCGGCCAGGTAGCGCAGGTGTCCGTTGAATTCGTTGTGGACGTATTCTTTTTCGACGAGTTCTTGCAACTGAGCGAGGTGCTGATCGTAGCGGTCTTGCAAGAGGGGGTCGCGGAGCATGGACACCAGGGGCGGGGTCATGCTCATGGTGATTTTGAAATCTACGCCATCGCGCTCGAGTCCTTCAAAGGCGCGTAACAGGGGGACGTAGGTTTCGGTGATGGCTTCGTAGAGCCACTCTTCCTCTAGAACGTAGTCGCTTTCGGGGTGCCGGACGAAGGGCAGGTGAGCGTGCAGGACGAGGGCGACATAGCCAAGGGTCATAGCAATTGTCCTAGAGCGCAATTAATAAGGCTGAGGCGATCGCTCGTGGGATCGCCCTGGCCGGATCGGCGTAAAGCTTGGCTTAAGCTTTAGCAGATTTTAAGGCGAAGTGCGACCGGGGGTAGGTCGTGAATTTGACCAGATGTTGGGCGATCGGGATCTATGGGGATCTGTGGGGATCTGTCGGGATCGGTTGAAGTCTTGAGAGATCCCAGGCAGAAGGGCGGCAAATAACCCCCTAACCACTGTAAACGGGGAGACGGTGTGAACTAATGGCGTGCATGGGCGCTGGTAATCAATGGGCTGGTATCCCAGGCGATCGGGTGTTGGCTTTCGATCGCTGGGAAGGGGTTCGGCTGCCCGTTCGCAGCGTGGCTGGGCGGTTGCTCCCAATCAGCGTTGGCCGCGCCAGAATGGAGATGATTCCAGTTGTGCTCCATGGGCCACTCTGTGCCGAGCACAAGGAGCAAAACCCATGCATTTAAGCCTGATGGGCGATTCCCTCAGAATTGACTTGGAGGGTTGGGAAAAGCTGTGGGCTTTTCATTGGCCCCTCTACTTGGAAGTCCCGATCGCGCAAATTCAAGCCGTGCAGTTAGGAGCACCGCCCAGCGACTGGCGAGAACTGCGTGCGCCGGGTACGTTTCTGCCGGGTGTGATCAAAGCAGGAACCTACTACACAAGGCGCGGCCGGGAGTTTTGGTATGCCACTCATGACGGTGGAGAGTTTCTGACGTTGAGGCTGACGGGCCATCAATATGCTCAGGTGGTGTTGACGCTGCCGGATGCGGCAGACTGGCAACGGTGCATCGATCGAGTCATCCCGCCGCCGACTCCCGTGAGCTTGGGGCAACTTCAGTTTGGCTCGCTCTAGCTTTGGCCCGCCCTAGTTTTGGCTCGCGATCGCCCATGGACGGCTGGCACTGGGCCCGGGTTGGCGATCGGGCGATCTTAGAGATCGGCGGTGAGGGGCAACCACACTTCAAAACTGGTGCCGGGTAAGTCAAAGGGGCGATCGGGATAGGTTTCTGGCCAACGGGGCGATCGCAGTCGGAGGTGGCCCCCATGGCGCGCAATGATTTCGTGGGTGATGGCCAAACCCAGGCCCGTTCCTTTCCCGATCGGCTTGGTGGTGAAAAAGGTCTCAAAGATTTTGGTCTGAATGGCTTCGGGGATGCCGGGGCCATTGTCGGCAATTTCCACCATCACCCAGCCCGTCACATCCATGGTGCGGGGTTCCACCGCCGCGATCGAGGCCGGTTCGATCGCCGCCAAATCCGCCGGTAACTCGTCCATGCATTGGGTGCGGATCATGATGGTCGGCTGCCAGCGTTGTCGCTCCAGTGGCGGAATTTGGTTTTGCACCTCCAGCAGCGCATCCACCGCATTGGCCAGCAGGTTCATAAACACTTGGCTCAGGTGTCCCGACTGGCAAGCCACCAGGGGCAATTCCCCATAGGTGCGGATCACTTCCACCCCTTCCCGCAGGCGGTTGTTGAGCACAATCAGAGTGCTCTCGATGCAATCGTGCAGGTCGGCAGCCTTGAAGGTTTCTGATCCCACATGGGAGAAACTTTGGAGACCGGCAACGGTTTTTTTCAGTTTGTCAGCCCCGATCGCCATGCTGTCGATCAGTTTGGGCAAATCCTCCCGCAGGAAGTCAAACTCCATGGTCGATCGCAACTGTTGCAAGGTCTCGGGAATTTCCGGCAACAGGGCTTCATAGGCCGTCACCAGTTCAATCAAATCTCGGGCGTATTGAGTCAGATAAACCACATTGCCCGAAATGAAATTCACCGGATTTTTAATTTCATGGGAAATGCCCGCCACCATCCGCCCCAGGCTGGCCATTTTCTCCGCTTGAATCACCTGAGCGCGGGTTTGCTCTTGAATTCGCTGCATGGCTAGCTCGTGAATTTGGGATTGAGCCACCAGCAACTGGTGAATATCCAGCAGGCAATAGCAGCCTTCCTGGGATTCCACCGCCAACGGTTCATAGAGCAAGTCAGGCGATCGCTCCAGGGCCGCCCGCCCCGCCTGCACCACGAGCGTGCTGCCCGACAACACCAACAGCGGCACATGGGCGTATTGATACATTACGCGCAGGGGCCGATGTAAGAACAACTCCGGGCCGTATTGCCGGCTCAGGTGCTTAAAAAAACGCCGCCGCGACAGCAGCCCTGCAAAGGCTCCTCGATCGAGCAATACGGCCCCTGGCAGCAGGGGATCCGCCTCTAAAGCTTGGGCCAGCTCAATCCCCGGCTGTGACAAATCCATGGCAAAGCAGGATAGGCACAGGTCATTGAGCGTGGACTCCAAATTCAGCGAGGCAGCAAGATTGGGCAGCACAGCCGGAGCAGCCATGGTTGAAGTGGAAGTGGCAAGCATAGGAAATGAGGGTGCAGAGGGACGGGCGAGCCGCCAACAGGTTCAGAGCGTTGCACTCGGAGCCTGGGGCCGATATCAGAACCGAGATGTCATGGGAAAGAATGAATCAGGCTGGCACGCTCGATTGACATCGCCTTAGATAGCCATACAACCCCAAGGGAATCCAGTGTTGATCAACCAATCGCCTTGGTCAGTGGCCTCGGTCAATTGACTCGGTTTGATGAATCGATCGCTTGGAACCAGGGTCTTAAGATTACTTGGTCGCAGGTAAACGTTCCCGACTTCTATCCTTTTCAAGGCTAGCATCTTACAGCAGGAAAGACAGAATAGATCTACCATGAAATCTTGTCAAAGCATCTGATTTCAATCAGCCTGGCGTTGTCAGGGCAAGGCTTTGCCGTGACAACAAGCTCATTATTGAATCATCGGTTTAAGAGATCTTCATGATCTTTTTTGGGGATATTTTTAGGGAATGAGCTAAGGGGAGGTTTATTGAAATTTGATCTGTTGATAATATGCGTTTAACCAATATTTAAACAAATGACAGTAACAATCTTTTCTGCACTAAATTTTGCTGCCTTGAGCTGTGGCGGCCTTGTCCGATCTTGATTGCGCGTTCTTGAGCCAATTCCCGATCGAGGTTTTGATATTGCCATTCGATCGGGCATCGATCAGACCCGATCGCGACCATGGGGGTTAATCAGCAACTTAGCAGAGGGGATGGCGAGCCGACTGGGAACGGGGCAAGGAACGAATGGCCGGTGGCAATCCGGCATTGAGAAACTGACCAGCTTCCTCGGCGGGCACGGCTCTGGAGAATAAATAGCCCTGGCCAAAGCCGCAGCCCAAGTCTTGCAGGTGATCAATTTGGGGTTGGGTTTCAATGCCCTCGGCAATGACGCTGAGGCCCAAATCGTTGGCTAAACCGATGACGGCACGGACGATCGCCGCGTCGCGTTGATTTTCGAGCATGGCTTGAATGAACGATCGCTCGATTTTGATCGAGTCGATCGGGAATTCCCGCAAATAGTTGAGGGAGCAGTAGCCCGTGCCGAAGTCATCGAGGCAAATTTTAATCCGCCGTTCCCGCAGTCGATCGAGACAGGCGCGGCTGGCGTTTGGATCCAGCGCCAAGGAGGTTTCGGTGATCTCTAGGCGCAGTTCATAGCCTTCCAGGTCGTAGGCATCCATCAGCACTTCAATCAGGTCAGCCAACTCGGGAACCAGTTGCCGGGCCGAAAGGTTGACATTCACCCAAATGGGAAACACTTCGGGCATTTGGGTTTTCCAGATTGCAATTTGCTTGCAAGCGGACTGCAACACCCAATTCCCGATCGGGACGATCGCCCCGCGATCCTCCGCCAACCCAATGAAAGAAGCGGGCATCATTAACCCGTGGCGCGGGTGTTGCCAACGAATCAGGCTTTCAAACCCCACAATCGATCGAGAGTCGAGGGAAACGATCGGTTGGTAATGCAAACAAAATTCCCGCCGCTCGATCGCCCAGCGCAAATCCGTTTCCAGTTGCAAGAGCTGTTCCGTGTCCGATTGCAGGGCCGCATCAAAAATCACAAAACTGCCATTGCGCTGTTGTTTGGCCCGATGCAAAGCCGCATCCGCATCGCGCAAAATCCGATAGGGCTGGTCGGGGCGCGAATCTCCGTGGGAATCGGGGCGGCAAACAATGCCCATGCTTGCTTGCAAAAACACATCGCGCCCATCCACCACAAAGGGATCGCGAAACACATCCTGAAGGCGGTGGGCGGCGGCCTTGGCGGCGGCCAATTGCCCCTCGTCGGAGGTGGCGGCGGACTCCACCAACACCACAAACTCATCCCCCCCCGTGCGAGCCAGCACATAATCGGGGGAAATGGCCTTTTCCAAACGGCCCGCCAGCATCATCAGCAGCCGATCGCCCACCCAATAGCCCAGGCTGTTGTTAATCCGTTTGAAGCCGTCAATATCCAAAAACAGCAGCACAAAGCGAAACTGCGGATCGCGCCGCCCCCGAGACACGGCCTCCACCAACCGCTCCAAAAACCAAGCCCGGTTCCACAGGCCCGTCAGCACATCATGGGAGGAGTTGTATTGCAATTGGGCTTCCACCCATTTGCGGGAGGTGATGTCTAGCAGGCATCCTTCGTAATACAGCAATCGTCCGTTGCGATCGCGCACGGCCTGGGCCCGTTGATCCACCCAAATGCGTTGGCCGTCTTGGCAATAGACCTGACATTCAAAGTTGCAAGCATCCTGACTTTGTTCCAACAGCTCCAGGAAACGCACTTCATCGGCCGGGCGCACGTAGAGGCGGCGATCGGTGGCATTCAGGGCCCGCAGGGCCGCTGCGGGAGACTCGTAACCCAAAATGGCCGCAAAGGCGGGATTGGCATGGAGATAGCGACCATCGGGGGCCACCTGAAAAATCCCCTCGATCGCCCGTTCAAACAAATTGCGGTAGCGGGCTTCGGCCTGTTTGTGCTGCAAAATGGGCCCCAGTTGGGCGGTGACGATCGCCAACCGGTTCAGCAACGTTAAGTCCCGCTCTCGGGGGCTGGTGGCAAACAAAGTCAGCACCGCCAACACGTGATCGCCGGTCAAAATGGGCAACACCACGCTCGATCGCAAGCCCACCCCCAGGGCCATTTGGCTGCGGCTGCAATGGTCGATCGACTCCAGCTCGTAGTTGCTGATCCATTCCGGGCGTTTGGTTTGCCAGACTCGTCCCGGTGGCTGGCAACCCAACTTTAGGGTCAAGTCCAAGCTCGCCTGCCGAAACAAGTTCACCCCCTCGATCGCACAGAACCAAGCGGGGCTGCAAACCAACGACGCACCATCCAGGCTGGGAACCCAAGCTTCGCCTGCCACCCAGCCGGTTTCTTGGCCCAACACTTGCAACGCCTCTTCCAAAGCGGAGTCAAAATCGGCCGCCGCACTGGTCACGGCCACAACCCGGTTCCACAAGTCGGCATAGGCCGGGGATTGGGCTTCGGCTAAGGACGAAGACGCAGCCGCCGCAACGGTGGAAGGGCAAGATTCTGCACTGGCTGCACCCCCCATGGGCCCCATGGAGCGGTTGCCCCCTTGCACCACCCCATCCCCCAACGCCTCAGGGTTGGCATGGGCCAGAAAACGGGGCAATCGGAGCGATCGGGGAAATTGGGGCGATCGAACCCGAGGCCAGAGCCAGCGCCACCGGCCCAACGGCCCAGGAACCGCCCCCAAGGAATCCGCCGCCATCAGGCTTGGATCCAGAACCTTCAGCAGGCGATGGCGCAAGAGGCGATCGCTCAGCCACAGCACCAGGGACAGACCCGTTAAGCCCAGGGGGCCCCACAACTCCGTGTAGGGGCTGCGATGCGGCAATTCTTCGGGCCAAGGGGTTGTGGGCGTTGGGCCGGTTCCCAAATCTTGGGGCGATCGCGCCATGGCCGATCGCCCCACCCCCTCAATGCAACCCAAGCAGATCACCAAGGCCACAGCCAACCCTAACGGGAGAACTGATCGTTGCGGACGACTTTTACCCCCCGGCCGCCGGATTCGGCAGCTCGATCGGTGATTTCGTTGACTGCGCACTACACCCCAACCATTTCGTCCTTGAGTCATGCCTGCCCCTACTTATCAGCGACATCAGCCCTAGTTTTGGCAATCCCGGGCCGTCGTTTTCGAGTGCTAGTCAGCCATCGCTCATCGATCGTCTACCCAATGGTTGATCGGGAATAACCCAACCAACACTTTGCAGAATTGGCGAAAAATCGATTGGCGTTTGGGATTAGCGTTCAATTTTTCGCGCCCAACTTTTAGTGTTCTCTATTTAAATTTTGACCTTCAAAGCATGATTTTTGGACAGTAGTTGATCGCGCCGCACCAACCGACCGTTAAACCCAACAATTTCCCGAGGTAGCTGATCATCACGCAGGGAGCGGAAAGGATTGAGTTGATAACTGCTATACCGCAAATTGGGAGATCCAAACCGTGCATCAATGACGGTCAAAGTGCGGATTGGAGTGCTAGAGGTGCCCAGCCACGATCGCGCACCGCCTCCCAAACATCCCAGGTGTAATAGATCGACCATACCCATACGCGCCGGAAAGTAAGCATGGTGATGGCCCGTGATGTAGGCAGTGACTTGGGCCCGTTCCAAGAGCGATTGCACTGGAGCCGTGTCTCGCAATACATTTCCCGGCTGGTTGCGTTGGGGAGTAACCGCATGGAGTGGCATATGACCCAACAGCAATCGCACCTGGGCTGCTCGGCCGACTTCTGAGGTAAACAACTGTTCGGCCCGTAATAATTGTTCCGCACTAATGACGGGCCCCGAAGCATCCCAGGAGACAATTAGGGCATTTCCCATCCGAAATGCATAAAAAAAAGGGAACCAGGCATCATCCACCCAGTCCCAATTCATGGTTGATCGCTGTCTTCGCCAATAGGCTGCGGCTTCGTTTCGATCGAGTGCATATTTAAAAGTTCGATCGGGCAAGGTGATGTTTGAAGCGTCGTGATTGCCCAAGGTGAACGCAAAGGGAATCCCCCCTTGGCGCAGCGGTTGATAGATGGTGCGATCGAACCCGCCCCACATGGCTTGGAACTGCGATCGGGTGAGGCCCAGCTTTTGGCCCGCCACCATGTCTCCGCCACAAATCACCAAATCCGGCTGCCAGCGCTGAATCAGGGCGATCGCCTGATGAACCTCCGCGCGGTAATCCGTTTCGCCATAGCCATTGTTCAGATCGCTGATGGCAATGATCCGCAAATCACCCCGATCGGGCGGAGGGGCTGGCTCCAAATTGGGAGCACTTTGGGCCCAGGTGCGATCGGCCCGTTGCAGCCAGGTCGCCGCCCCCGTGGCCAGCAAACCACCGGCCAATAGATTTTGAACAAACTGGCGACGGGATTGGGTCACAATGGCGGCCTCTGGGGGGTAATCAACGGTGATTGATTGACTGGCTTGATTAACTGGCTTGATTGATTGACTGGCTTGATTAATTTTCGGTGGAGCCAGTCACCTCCGGCCGCAAGACTCCGCGAATACCCACCAGAATTTGATCCACCACCTGGGCGGGGGACTGTTCCGGCCCGATCGCCACTTGCAAGTCCGCTTGGGCATATTGGGCCGATCGACGATCGCGCAACTCCGCCAAGGCCGCCACCGGGTCGGGCGACTGCAACAGGGGCCGCTGGGCAATTTCGGCCGGATCCGCCTGCAAGCGGTTCACGATCGTCTCCAGGGTGGGATCCAACCAAATCACCAATCCATGGCGCAAATAACCCCAATTTTCCTGTTGGGTGACAATGCCGCCCCCGGTGGCCACCACCAATCGCTTATAGGCGGACAGTTGCGACAACACTTGGGTTTCCAGTTGGCGAAAGGCCGCCTCGCCTTCGGTGGCAAAAATTTGGGCGATCGACTGGCCAGCAGCCTGCTCAATCAACTGATCTGTGTCAAAAAAGCGATAATCCAGGGCGGCAGCTAACTGGCGGCCGGTGCTGCTTTTTCCTGACCCCATTAGCCCGACTAAATACAGACTGGTGCCACGAATCAAGGTGGCGAGATGTTGGGGATTGGGTGGCTCGGAAAAGTCAGTCATGGGATAAGGCAAAAATGGTGCGGTCTATCGTGCGGTTGCTATAGAACACGATAGGGCAGGACAGAACAAGCCAGAACTAGACAAAATTAGACAAAATTACAAACCAGGTCAATGAATCACTCGGAAAGTCTGTGGGGGGCGGCTTGGCGGCGATTTTGTCGCGATCGGTTGGCCCTGTTTGGGCTAATTTGCCTGGGGGCGATCGGGCTGGCGGCCCTGGTGGGCCCGTGGCTCTATCCCCTCTCGCCCACGGACTTGGACTATGGCCGCGCCTACCAAGGCCCCAGCCTGGCCCATTGGTTGGGCACGAACGATCGGGGGCAGGATTTGTTGGCGCGGGTGCTGTCCGGTGGGCGGGTGTCCCTCACGGTGGGCATTGCCTCGATGCTGGTGGCGGTCACCTTAGGCACAACGATCGGGGCGGTGGCGGGGTTCTATGGCGGCTGGGTGGATGGGCTGTTGATGCGGCTCACGGATTTGTTTTTGGCCTTGCCTCAGTTGCCCCTGTTGTTGCTGCTGATTTATCTCTTTCGGGAACCGTTGCGGGCGATCGCAGGGCCAGAATTGGGGATTTTTCTGCTGGTGATTGGGGCGATCGGCGGGCTGAACTGGATGAGCGTGGCGCGGTTAATTCGGGCTAATTTCCTGACCCTGCGAGAACGCAATTTCGTGTTGGCGGCCTATGCCTTGGGGGCCCGATCGGGCTGGTTAATTTGGCGGCATATTTTGCCCAACGCGATCGGCCCGGCCATTGTTGCGGCTTCCTTGGCGGTGGGCACGGCCATTTTGACGGAATCGACCCTGAATTTTTTGGGGCTGGGCTTTCCGCCCGATGTGCCCACTTGGGGGCGAATGCTCTACGATGCCCAGAATTTTTTGGAAACCGCGCCGCATATGGCAATTTTTCCGGGGCTGGCGATTTTTATGACGGTTTTAAGCGCCAATTTCATCGGAGATGGGCTGCGGGATGCGATCGACCCGCAACAGAGATCATCCTAATGCCTGAGATCATGAGCAGGGATGAGAGTGTCATAGTCAGAAGAGCCTAACTATCAGTGCAGTTAGGCTCTCCTAAAATCTATTGGCATAGCTCTAATCCACGATTGAGTAATCCTGAAATTGGAATTTTAGTACCTTGAATTGCAGGATTATCCTTCCATATAGGATCAATGGGAAGCGCACCCGTTGCTTTTGCGGAGCCATTCACTGCATAAACCTTTCCATTAGCTCGGAAAATAACCTGCTGTGACGCTACGCATTCTAGAGTTCCACTTGGAACCGTTAATGGCCAAGATTGACCGAATTCGTTTTCAGTCACTTCAACAGAGGAAGTTTTCGCAATGGGAGATGCTGTCTGTGGTGGCGACGAAGAGTTGTTAGGGTCTGTAGTAGTCTCTAGTTGACTTGTCGCAGAGCTACAAGCGGTTACAAGAATGCTAATGGTTGAAATTATGATCTTGAGCTGCATGTTTAGCCTTTTGAGTGCCATTAAGGCAATAGTAGCCATTTTTTATATATTGCACTTATCCATACTCCGGCAAGCTAAAAAAGCAATACGTTTACATGAACTTGCATAACTTCAAACTGACGTTACCCTGACGATCGCCCAGTTGCCCTGTTTGAATAGGAACAGCGTTTTCACTACCCATGGGCGATCGCATGATTCGACAGTTGACGGCGAGCCTGGCAGCCGTAATGGTGGGCAGCACGATCGCGCCGCCGGGTTGGGCCAGCCAGCCCAGCGAACCCGTCACCCCCGCCAACGTGGTCAACAAAATCGAAGCGTTGTGGGAGGGAGAATACGAACGCCAATTCAACCGCGACTTACCCGCCCGACGCATTTCGGCGGCGATTGTCTCGGAACAGTTGCGGGAAATGGAACGGCGCACCGGCCAGCGATCGGCGCTGCTGTACATGATGCCCCGGGACAATGATGTGGAATTGGTGTTGGTCACCGGCCGCAGCGAACCCAGAATTGAAATCATTTCCGGCACGTCCCAAGCGGCCATCAACGAAGCGGTGAAGCTGCTGACCGTTGCCATCACCAACCCGGTGCAGCGGAACGGAGTCAGCTATTTACCCTATGCCCGACGCTTGCACAATTGGTTGATTGCCCCGATCGAGTCACAACTCCAGGCGGAAGGGATTGAGCTGCTGATTTTTTGCCCCGGCGAGGGGTTGCGATCGGCTCCCTTGGCAGCCCTGCACGATGGCCAGCGCTTTTTGATTGAAAAATACGCGATCGCTCGAATTCCCGGCTTCAGCCTCTTTGATCCTCAAGCGGGCAACCTCCAGCGATCGCGGGTGCTGGCCATGGGTGCTTCGCAATTTGAAGACACCACCAACCTCAGTCCCTTGCCCGGTGTGCCGATCGAACTGGAAGCGATCGTCGGCAATGGCGATCGGCCCGGTCTGTGGCCCGGTCGTTATTTCTTGAACAACCAGTTCACCTTGGGTGCGCTGCAACGGGAACGCCAACGCAGCGACTACGGCATCGTACATTTGGCGACCCATGCGGAATTCAAAGCCGGTCGCCCCGAAGCGTCGTTTATTCAGTTTTGGCAAGAGCGATTGAGCTTGGCGCAAATCCAGGCGATCGACTGGATCAGCAAGCCGGTGGAATTGTTGGTGCTTAGTGCTTGTCGAACCGCCGTGGGCGATCGGGAAGCGGAGTTGGGCTTTGCGGGCATGGCGATCGCGTCCGGAGTCAAGGCCTCGATCGCCAGTCTTTGGTATGTGAGTGATCGGGGAACCCTAGCCCTGATGAATGAGTTTTATCGCCAGTTGCGCCAGGCCCCCACCAAGTCGGAAGCCCTGCGCCAAGCCCAATTGGCGCTCCTGCGCGGCCAGGTGCGAATTGAGGGCAATGAGCTACGCGGCTCCGGGGCCCGGGGTGGCACGGTGTTTCTGCCGCCGGATATTGCTGCCACCGGCCAGGAACTGCTATCGCACCCCTACTACTGGGCGGCGTTCACCGTCATTGGCAATCCTTGGTAGCGTCTGGCAATCACACCCCTGTACGCCCCCAGATCAACACAGACAAGGGGCTTAAGCCCCTTGCCCCACGCAGGTTTAAGCCCCTTACCCCCATGACGATTGAGGCTTGTGTTGATATCGATCGCCCATCGGGGGGTCAATTACCCATCAGGGGGTCGATCGCTCCGGGGCCCGTGATGCATTTAGTGATGTAGTCGTTCACTAGGTGATAGGCTTCGGCGTTGAGTTCCGGATGCAACACCATGTCTTGGCCATTGTCCGGCAACCAAAACACCAGCCGCCCGTTAGCCGATCGGGAGAAGGCCCGAATGGTTTTCAGATTGATGGTGTATTGCCGTCGATCGTAAACCAAATTCACCCAGTAACAGTCGGCGTTGGCATCCGGCAGGCGATCGATAAATTCCATCACCTGCCGGTAGGCCGTTGGATGATCCTGGGGAACCAAAACAACGGGCATGGCAGAGTCCGGCAGCCAGAACGAGATGCGCTGGCTGCTGTCACGCGCAAAAAACCGAATACTCGCCAAATTCACGAGATATTCGTTGCGTTCGTAGGAAAACTGAATCCAATGTGCCACAGCCGCGCGATCGCCCGAACGACATCAACCTTACTCTACAAGACTCTACAAGTTCGCCAATTCCGCCTCTGCATTACTTGCAAAAGTGGACAGGGGATCTTCTGCCGGATCCTCCACGGAGTTCACCGCCTCTAGGGATGCCAAAGCTGGTTCCGGCGGGGCGATCGGGGCTGGGCTGCTGGGCGCTTGTCGGGCGATCGCCGCTTGCACAAACCCCAAAAACAGGGGATGGGGACGGTTGGGCCGTGACAAAAATTCCGGGTGAAACTGCGTGGCCAAAAAGAACGGGTGGCTCGGCAACTCCACGATTTCCGCCAGCCGACCATCCAGCGATGTGCCACTGATGCGGTAGCCGGTTTCGATCACCTGCGATCGATAGGAATTGTTGAACTCATAGCGGTGGCGGTGGCGCTCATAAACCACCTCCTTGCCATAGAGCCGGTGGGCCAAACTGTCGGGTTGCACTTGGCAGGGATACAGCCCCAGGCGCATCGTGCCGCCCAAGTCCACCACGTCTTCCTGTTCCGGCAACAGCCCAATCACGGGATTTTCGCATTGGGGATCAAACTCTGCGCTGTTGGCCCCCGGCAGACCGGCCACATTGCGGGCCCACTCAATCATGGAACATTGCATTCCCAAACAGAGGCCCAGGAACGGAATATGGTTTTCTCGGGCGTAGCGGATGGCGGCGATTTTGCCGTCAATGCCCCGAATCCCAAACCCACCGGGCACCACGATGCCGTCCACATCGCTGAGGTATTTTTCGGGCCCCCCGTTTTCCAAGTCTTCGGAGCTGACCCAACGGATGTTGAGTTCGCTGTGGGTGTCGATCGCGCTGTGGCGCAAGGCTTCCACCACGGACAGGTAGGCATCGCTGAGGCTGACGTATTTACCGACGATCGCCACGGTCACGGTGCGCACGGGGTTATGCAGGCGATCGACCAAATTCCGCCAACGGCTCAGATCCGGCTGGCGAGGCTCCATCCCCAACAGATCGAGGACTTGGTGGGCGAGGCCTTCTTCTTCCAAGCTCAGGGGCACATCATAGATGCTGGGCTTGTCCATGGCGGGAATCACGCAACTTTCGGGCACGTCGCAAAATTCCGACAGCTTGGCCCGTTGGTTGGCCGGCAAGGGCTGAGAACATCGACAAACAATGATGTCGGGCTGAATCCCGATCGATCGCAACTCCTTCACCGAGTGCTGCGTGGGCTTGGTTTTTGTTTCGCCCGCCGCCGGAATCCAGGGAATCAGCGTCACATGGACATAGAGCACATTGTTGCGCCCCGCATCCTTGCGGAACTGGCGCACCGCCTCCAGGTAGGGCAGCGACTCAATATCCCCCACCGTTCCGCCAATTTCCGAAATCACCACATCGGAGTTGGTGTTGCGGGCCACCCGATGGATGCGATCGCGAATTTCCCCCGTGATGTGGGGAATCACCTGCACCGTGCCGCCGTTGTAGTCGCCGCGCCGCTCCTTGTTCAGCACCGATTGATAGATTTGGCCGGTGGTGACACTGTTGAGGCGCGACATGTCCGTATCTGTGAAGCGCTCATAGTGGCCCAAGTCTAGGTCGGTTTCGGCTCCGTCGCCGGTCACGAATACTTCGCCGTGTTGAAACGGACTCATCGTGCCGGGGTCAACGTTGATGTAGGGGTCGAGCTTGAGAATGGAAACCGAATAATTCCGAGACTTGAGCAGCCGACCGAGACTGGCGGCGACGATTCCTTTGCCAATGCTGGAAACGACACCACCGGTTACGAAGATGAATTTGGTCATGGCTGGCAAAAATTTTGGTGCTTGTAGCGTCGGTGCGCGTGAGGGGCGATCGGGTTGCCGATGAACTGACAGATGATTAACTGACAGATCAATCGATCATCTCAACAGATCGTCAGAAGATCGTCAGCAGATTGTCAGATGAAACCCGTCGGGTTTGAACAGCCGGGTTGAACGCCCGGGTTGAACGCCCTCAATTCTGCCATAGGGCCTTGGCGCGATCGCTGGGATTTTAGGGCGATCGCTCCTGACTCCAGGTGCTCAAAATGCTCAGTCTCCCTTGCTAATCGGCAGTGATCGTGTGAATTTTCAGGAAATTGGTACTCCCGGCCTTGCCAAAGGGAACACCGCCCATCACCAAAACCTTATCCCCCGGCGCTGCATATTGACGAGCCAGCAAATCTTGCTCCACCAGCGCCAACGCAGAGGCCAACGTTTCCCCATTAAATCCCTTCAGCAAAATGGGCCTGACTCCCCAACTTAAACTCAAACGGTGATAAACCTTGGGGTCGGGGGTGTAAGCAATGATGGTTGTTCTGGGGCGCTCCGCCGATGCCAGTTGGGCGGTGTATCCCGTTTCGGTGAATGCCACAATGCATTGCAAATTGATCGTTTCATCGATCGCGTGCAGGGCTTCACTGATGGCATCCGTATCGTCATTTTGGTTGGGTGGATAGTTCACAAATTGAATCGAGGGTTCTACCTCCGTGGCAATTCGCGCCAACATTTTGACAGACTCGATCGGGTAGCTGCCCACCGCCGACTCACCGGACAACATCACCGCATCTGTACCATCCATAATCGCATTCGCCACATCACTGGCCTCCGCCCGCGTGGGGCGTGGATTATGGATCATGCTGTCCAACATTTGGGTTGCCGTAATCACCGGAATTCCCCTTTGATTACAGAGGCGAATGATCTGTTTTTGAATCAAGGGCACTTTCTCCGGGCGCATTTCCACTCCCAAGTCCCCCCGCGCCACCATCACCGCATCACATTCATCAATAATGGCCTGCAAATTGGCGATCGCCTGCGGTTTTTCCAACTTGGCCAACACCGGAATTTCCGCACCCTTAGCCGCCAACAATGCCTTCAAAACCTGCACATCTTCCGGCTTGCGCACAAAGCTCAAAGAAATCAGATCAACCCCCTGGGCAATCCCAAACTCCAAATCCCGTTTATCTTTGTCGGTAATGGAAGGTAACTGCAAATCTAGGCTGGGAAAATTCACCCCTTTGCGACTTTTGAGAATGCCACCTTCAATGACCTGGCAATGAACCGCATGACCATCAATCTGTTGCACTGATAACTCCAACAGCCCGTCATCCAGCAACACTTGTGTGCCCGGTTCCGCTTCGGCGGCCAAGTGCGGATAGTCAATGCCGACGGTGTTGGGTTGATTTTGATATTCTGCGATCGGGACGAGGGTTAAGATTTCTCCTTCTATGAGGGGAATTCCTTCGGGTGGTAAATCACCCACGCGGATTTTTGGCCCTTGCAAATCTTGCAGCAACATCAGGGGCAAATCCAGTTCTTCGGAGGCTTGCCGCAGTCGCCAAATTCGCTCCGCATGATCATCATAGTGACCATGGGAAAAATTCAACCGCGCCACATTCATGCCCGCCAAAAGCATTTTGCGGATCATTTCTGGAGAATCGCTGGCCGGCCCGATCGTGGCCACAATTTTGGTGCGATGGGTTAACGGTTTCATATCATTCTTGCCTAACTGACAATACCGGCATCAAATGCGGAACCTGAAGAGATTCACCCCAACGCAATATCCCTGATCATTCAGACCCAATAATTCAGATCAGAACAGCGGCAACTTCAGCACCTTTAGCAACATTAATGTTGAATAATGAAATTAAACGTTAATGTTGCTTATGGATGGCAAATCACGCCATGGGAATTGATCGTGGATCCCTAAAAATTGGATCACCGATAACCCGATCTTGGTTTTAAAGACCGAGAACTGTCAATAAAGAAATTAGGAAGATTTGCCTACTGTGCTCTGCAATACCAAACTCGCAGAGTTGATAATCAATTCAATTGACTCATTCAATGATTCGTCTGTAGGGTGGGCAATGCCCACCAACTAACTGCTTCATAGTGTTTACGATATGGCGTACTAATTCGATTTAGGCAGTGGCTATATTAATGCAATGATTAATCTTTTGAAATAAATAACTATTTACTAATAACTGTTTAATTTGAAATCAGAGTTTTCAACTCAGGTTTTTTAATTTTTTACTTTGATTCTAAATTTTTACGCTAATTCGGGTATTGTGTGATTTTTGTAATGCTATCTTAATCAGGTCATTGACAGACCGCCTATTGAACTAATCATCATGAATAAACTATCGGAAATTGCGAATGTGGTCATTTTTGTGGCGTTGCTGAGTTTTATTGGCTTGAGTCTGTTTCGGATTGGGGCCCATTTTTGGCCGATCGTGACGGGAGGTTAGGGGATGAGTTTGGACGATCGCCCGAACATGAACCGATCGGGGCGAGTGGTGGTGGTGGGCGGCGGGGCCGCAGGCTTTTTTGGGGCGATCGCCTGTGCGCGGGCGAATGCTGACTTGGATGTGACCGTTTTGGAGGCGGGGCCCCAATTTCTGAGCAAGGTGCTGATTTCTGGGGGCGGCCGCTGCAATGTGACCCACGCATGCTTTGAGCCATCCCAGTTGGTGCAACATTACCCACGCGGAGCCAAGGCTTTGCGGGGGGTGTTTAGCCGGTTTCAACCCCGCGATACGGTGACTTGGTTTGTGGGGGAGGGGGTGCTGCTGAAAACCGAGCCGGATGGGCGGATGTTTCCAATTACGGATCGATCGAGCACCATTGCCGATTGCTTGATGCGAGCGGCGGAAAGAGCGGGCGTGCGGCTGAGATCGCGGGCGGCGGTCAGCAATATTACCCACGAGGCGGGACAATTCCAAGTTCAGTTGCGATCGGGGGAAATTTTGACGGCCGATCGGGTGTTGCTGGCCACGGGCAGCCAGCCGACGGCCTACCGCTGGGCGGCGGGGTTGGGCCATCCGATTGTGTCACCGGTTCCCTCGTTGTTCACCCTGGCCATTCCCGATCCCCGGCTAGACACGCTGGCGGGGTTGGCCGTGGAGCGGGCCCAGGTGCGGCTGGTTTTGCCGGAGGCCGATCGGGGTGGCAAAGGCAAAAAGCCACCGGACTCGGAACAAATCGGCCCGGTGCTGATTACCCATTGGGGCCTGAGTGGGCCGGCGGTGTTGCGGTTGTCGGCCTGGGCGGCGCGATCGCTCCACGAGGCTCATTATCGGGCCCTGTTGCGGGTGAACTGGCTGGGCACGGCTTCGGCAGAGGAGGCACGCGATCGGCTGCGAACCCTGAAGCAACAAAACCCACGCAAGGCCGTGTCCACCGCTGGGCCGCCGGAGTTGCCGAAACGGCTTTGGCAAAAATTGGTGGAAGCGGTGGGGGTGGCGGCGGATTTTCGCTGGGCCGATTTACCGAAGGGGCCGATCGAGGCGTTGGTGCGCGAATTGGTGCAGGGAGAATTCAAAATCACCGGCAAGGCAGTCTTCAAGGAAGAGTTTGTGACCTGTGGCGGCATTGATTTGAAATCCGTGGACTTCAAAACCTTGGAAAGTCGCTCTTGCCCGGGGTTGCACTTTGCCGGTGAAATTTTGGACATTGACGGCATCACGGGCGGGTTCAATTTCCAAAGTGCCTGGTCTACGGGTTGGATTGCGGGCCAGGCGATCGCCCAGGGAGTTGCCGCCTCGCCTTCGGGGGTGAACCAGGGTTGAAGTCGTGGATTTTGCGACCTAAGCCGACAAGGACGGCAAGCTACAAACATTGGGCCAGTCGATCGCCGTGGCAGACTCGATCGGGCGATCGGCTGGTTCCTGCTGTCGCTTAATCACAATCAGGGTGATGTCATCAAAAATCTTGGCCTCACCAATGTGGCGATACACATCATCCACCACCAACTTACAAATTTCCTGGGGGGTGCGATGGTGCTCGGTTCGCAACAACCGACAGAGGCGATCGGCCCCATAGAGCTGGTTGCTGTGGTCGGCCGCCTCGGTCAGGCCGTCCGTGTAAAGCACCACCAAATCGCCGGGATTGAGATAGACCTCCGCTTCGGCAATGAAACTGCTGACATCCGCTTCAATCCCGAGGGGAAAGCCCAAATCTAAGGTATCGACCCGATCGATCGACCCATCCGCCCGCACCACGATCGCCTCCTCATGCTGACCGCTGAGGCGCAGTGACCCCCGCTCATAAACCAACAGGGAAAGGGTCATGTTTCGGTACGATCGCATCCGCCTGGTGTTGTCATACACCAAGCGATTGAGGGTGTTGATCGTTTTCACCTGATCAATTTCGCCCACCGCTTGCAAGGTGCGCACCGCCGCCTGCACCATCAGCATCACCATGCCGCTTTCCAAGCCATGGCCCGTCACATCGCCAATGCTGATTTCCACCCGGCCATCCCGGTGCAGCACGTCGTAGTAATCGCCGCCCACCTCATCGGCCGGTTCCATGTAGGCGGCAATTTCCAAATCCGCCGTGTTCAGCAAGTCTTCTTCCTTGGGCAGAATCATTTGGTGCAAACGACGCACCACGGACAATTCCGCCCCCATCCGGCGATTTTCGTCCGTGAGCTGCTGGTTGAGGGTCACAATTTCCTGATTAGCCCGCGCTAGGTCATAGGTGCGCTCGGTGACGCGCTGTTCCAGGGTTTCCAGATGCACTTGCAGTTGGGTGACCATCCGCGCAAAGGAGGTGGCCAATGCGCCGATTTCGTCTTCCCGATCGGTGGGCAAGGGTTGATCCCAATGGCCACGGGCGATCGCCTGGGAAGCCCGATTCAGGGCCACAATCGGCTCCACCAACCGACCCGCCATCCAATAGGACACCACCACCACCAGCAACAACACCATGCTGGACACCATCAGGAGCAATCGGGTTTGGGTGGCCAACGCCTCTTGCAGGGACTTCAGCGAGAGGGTGACCAGAGCGGATCCTTGCAGGGCCTGTGATTGATCGCGCAACGGCACAATCACATGCAGCAGATTGCCATTCACCACGCGGGCCGTGGCCTGAGTGTTGAGGCTATTACGCAAGAGAGACAATTGCTGCTCGGCCAATTGCTTCCCGAGGCCGCTTTCCGGGCGAGCTTGACCCGCAATCACCTTGCCCTGCAAGTTAACCACCCAAATGCCCAGCACGTCCGGCTCCCGCAGCAACTCCTCAATCAGGCGATCGAGACCCAGAGCCTGGCGGAGGGATTCCAAAAAGGCCACATGGTTACCCACCTGCACAATGCGGCGCTGATCAATTCCCGGAACTCCCACATATTGAAAGACGCGATCGTCAATTTCTCGCCGCCGAGGTTCTTGAATCACCATCTTGGCCTTGCCCGTCAACAGGGGCCAAAACACATGGGCTTGGGGTTGTTTTTTCGGATCAGGATTAAAACAAAAAACCGCCTCCCCGGGCGGTCGCAAACGGGCACATCCATCCGCATCAGAAATCCAAACTTCATCGATGATCGAATTAGCCAGGATCCTGTTAATTCGTTGTTGGAGTTGGGCGGTTGGTTCGCCGCGTTTTTGGCTCAAATCCACCAACTGAGCTAAGGCTGTGGCTGTGGCGGCCATTTGCTGGCCCAATTTGTTTTCCACCGTGGCCGGCACATCTCGCAACACCGACAGAGCACGGCTGAGGGTGTTGGCCAGACGCACGCCGTCCGTTTCCGAGCGCCGAATCAATTCGTGATGGGTGTTCCAGTGAAAAATGGCAATGGTGGGCAAGACGGCCACCACCGCCACTCCCGCCATCATGAATAGCAAGCGTCTTTGTAAATTCATACGTAAATGTTACTTAAAAATTTTTGTCACTTAAAACGGTTATCCGCCCTCCCAATCCTAGGCCATGTCATTGGTTGCGCCCAATATCAGGCTAAAACAATGTAAAACTGGCCCCATTCGGGGTGACCTCAAGTTAAAAACAGCTTAAAAACAGCCCGATTCGATGCCCGATTTGAATCTCAATTCAAAACCTGACTCAGAACTTGATTCAAAACTCAATTGATGGCCTAATTTTCGTCCTAATTCTGGGCCCAATTCAAGATCTCTCTCATTCATGGCTCATTAATGACTAATTCAGAGCTAATTCATGGCTAATTCAGTGCCAATCCTAATGAATTCGCATTTCAACGGCCGATCGAAGGGCGATCGTTTCGTTGCTGAGTTCGTCAGCCACCACCACCCGATTGCGCCCCTGTTGTTTGGCGGCATATAGGGCCCGATCGGCCCGGGATACCAACAGGGTGGGCGAGGTGGTCAAGGAGGGAAATATGGCTGCCACCCCAACGCTCACCGTCACACAAGGGTTGACGACCGATCGGGGATGGGGCAAATTCAACCCCAACACGGCCTGGCGAATTCGGGTTCCCACCAATTCCGCCTGCTGCAAGGTGGCGCGGGGCAACAAGACCGCAAATTCTTCGCCCCCATAGCGAGCCACCAAATCCGAGGTCGATCGAGCCACTTGGGCGATCGCCATCGCCACCTGCTGCAAACAGACATCCCCCGCCACATGGCCCAGCAAATCGTTGTAGGCCTTGAAGGAGTCCACATCCACCATCACCAAGGCCAACGGCTCAGACCGGCTGCCTCGCGTTTGCCATTGTTGCTCCAAATATTCATCAAACCGCCGCCGGTTGGCCACGCGCGTCAAGGCATCCATCGTGGCCTTGGCTCCCGCTTCCGTGGCTTGCACATAGAGCTGCTCGATCATGGCATCCCCATGCTCAATAATCAGCCGCAGCACATGCTCCAGGTCTTCCCGTTCCCGGGTAATGGTTCCTAACAGCGATTGCAGTTTTTGTTCCGCGTTCCGGTGTTGATGGGCCTCGATGGTCAACCGCTCATTGGCGCTCAACAGCTCGTTTTCAATCACGCTGCTATGCTCGATCGTGGTTTGCAAAACCCACTCCAGATCTCGCTTCTGTTGGGCCACTTGCTTCAAAATCGTCTGCAATCGCTGCTGTTGGCGACGGTACAGCGACAGGGTGGACTGTAGTTCGTTTTCAATACAGTCACCATGGATGGCGGTGGTTTCAAGGGCGATCTGGAGATCGCGGTTGCTTTGCTCTAAAGCAGCCACCTGCTGGCGAAGGCGTTTGTTTTCTTCAATCAACGCTTGTGGATCAGACGATGCCGCCGGATCGGGCAGCGACTGGGGATCGCGCACAGTATCTCCAAACAGACGCGGCATAGACCGCTTGTAGAGGGTAGAGCCGAGGGAGCGATCAACATCAACGCCACAGCCTAGTGATTGAACCGATGAATGTTGAACCGAGCGTTGCACAGACCTGGAAGGATCAAGGGCAATTCAGGGAACCCATGCTGCGTGATCGATGCCATAGGATTGCTCACCGCAGGATTACCCACCGAATGATGGCTTGTCATGATGATGACTCAGTGGTGATGACTCAGGGTTGATCGACGTTGAGCGATCTACTCCAAGCGATCCCTTCTGAGTGAGCCATTCTGAGCCATCCCTTCTGAGCGAGCCATCCGGTCATGACCCACGAAACTATCTCCAAGCTCATGATCGCTAAGTTAGCACTAGTTCAATGCTGGGCATGAGGCGCTGGAGATTTTTGAGCGATCGCGTTTGCCAAACAATATTAGCGGATCCTTTAAAAGTTAACTTTGCTGTCCCCCGCTGTCGCAACCGAACTACAAACATAGACAGCATACTGATACCGGAGCTATTGAGGAATTCGAGTTCCTGGAGGTCAACAATGATTTTCTCGGACTCTTCCGCCGCCGCTTCCAAAATATCGAGCACAGGACGGTAAGCCTCAAGGCCGTCCAGACGCAGGGAACCACGGCAGAGAATCGTTGCCGTGGCGGGGTCATACTGAATGCTGTAGTCCGGTTGTTTTAGTTCCATACGAATGAGTGGTGGGAAATTGCGGAGGACTGGGGCATTGGAGAAAACCAGGAACTAAGAAGTATTAACAGAAAGATAGGGCCATGATGTAAGGCGGCAGGGCTGGGGGCGAACCATGGAGAAGGCGCGATCGAATCGTGATCCTGTGGTGATGCTGACCGGTGTGGCCGCATCTTCAGATCCCGTTGGTAGATCCCGTTGGTAGATCCCGTTAGCTAGATCCAGTCACCCGATCCAGTCAGTCACGCGAATGAGCCATCGCAGTTGGTGCAGTTTCACCATGCGATCGAGCCTTAACTATCCTTACATGAACTTGCTCTGGGCCATGCAAGGTTTCGGGATCCCCCCATCACCGAAATGCTGGCAAGAGTTTGACAATATCTTGGTCTCTTTGCTCAGTTCCAGGGCGATCGACATTTTAATAGTCAATCACTACACTGTGAGTCGGGCCATCACGCTGATCGCAACGGAGTTGTCATCATTAGTAGACGGTGTAAACCGCCACCCCATTTTCACTCCGTAATCTGCCATGATTGAAATCAGCCCCAGGCAAGATTCATTGGACTCTTCACGCCCCATTTGCTCTAGTCGTTGAGCATAAAGTAGGTCAAGATCAGTCGTCAAAATATCATGGATGTGCTTCTGAAACCGGATGGCGCGATCGGCCGTTGTGCTGTTGCAAACCAGAAGCAAGATGCTGGACTCATAGAGATAGAGAGAAATGGTGACTGGGCTGTTCACCCGTTCATCACTGAATTTAATCGCATTCTCAATGAGTTCATTGGCGACATAGCTAATACAGGCCTTAACATTTTCTTGAGTGCTGGAGCTATCGGCCGCGTCCTCATTGTTGCCCGGAAAAAAGGTGGCGAAATAGTCGCCCAAAAAATCGGCCGATAGTCCATAGTTGCGCCAACGAATTTTGCGAGCTTGCGCACTCGGTGAAAACCCCAAGGTTAGGTATTCTTGGGTATCAGGTAGGGAATCGTAAAACTCGCCTAAGGTTACATTCATCACGCTTATGCATTGACCAAGCTAAGAACAGGATAAGGCAAAATTTTCCGAGAGTAGAGGGCTGAATTCAGCATCAACAATGTTTTGGAATGTTTTGGAAACTCCAAGTCATACCCTAAACTACCAAAACATTCGCACCATCATAGTTTTGCGGGCTGGTTCAGGCGGGCTTGGATTCAGCCCCGGTGCATGATTGCAGGGCTTTCTCCTGGCGCGATCGAGGGCAATGGCTCACTCAAAATCATGACTTCAAAGGCTCCACCGAATTTTTAGAATGATTTTTAAGATGATCAGAAAGATGATCAGATCTCCCAAAACCTTACTCTCTCCAGTGACTCCGACTGCGCTTCGGTTAATGGGTCGGCAGGCGCTGGCGATCGCCCGGCGGATTTTGCAGGAGTTGTGGCGACGCAAGCGCAGTTTGGTATTTTGGTCGCTGTTTCCGGCGCTGGTGTTGGTGCTGAATGGGTTGATTTTGGCGGAGCGGGCCCAACTGCCGATCGCGGCGGCCTTTGAGCGGGCGGCTCCGGTTTCCTGGGTGGGGGCGGCCCTGTTTTTTAGCTGCCTGGGCGGCACGGTGGCAACCCTGGTGGGCGAGCGAGAGTCGGGCACGTTTCGGCGGCTGGGCCTGTCGCCCCTGGGTGGCATGGCTTATTTTTTGGGAATTAGCCTCGCTCACGGGGCGATCGCCCTCGGCCAGGCGGTCATTGTGGGGATCATTGCCACCGCCGTGGGGGCCCAGTTCCAGGGGGCCTGGTGGTTGGGCGGGGCGATCGGATTGCTGAGTGTGTTGGCCTATGTGGGGGTGGGCTTTGTGCTGGGGGGACAATTTGCCCGGCGCACGGAGGATGTGAATGCGTTGGTGGCGGCCTTGGGCGTGCCCCTGCTGATTTTGGGCGGCAGCTTTGTGCCCGCCTGGCTGTTTCCACCCCTGTTGCAACAGTTGGCCCGTTTTGACCCGATCTACCACATGAATGAAGCCCTGTTGCGGGTGGCTAGCGAGGGAGCCACGGCCGCTGATATTGCCTTGCATCTGTGGGTGTTGGGCGGGGTGGCGATCGGGGGCTTGGGTCTGAGCGCGGTGACCTATCAACAACTGTTACGGCGCGATCGTTGCCTTTAGGACGCTCCATCCTGGGGAACGCGCTACGCTGAACTTGCAGTCGTTTTGGCCCTTTCCGAGGGGCCTTGCTCCCAACCATGCCTAGCTATCCCGGAATTTCCAGCGAAGCCTTTCGTCATCCGCTCGATCGCGAAGCCGAGCAAGCCCTGCGAAGCCTGCCGGGATTTGACTTGGTGGCACGCAAATTTCTAGAAGTGGCGGTCGATCGGCCCCAATATCTCTACCACATGGGCAACAGCGTCCAAGTGGGGCCCCGTCAATACGCCAGCCTGCATCAGCTCCTGCGGGAATGTCTGCGAGACCTCGATGTGTTCCCGGAGCCGGCCCTGTTCGTCAGCCAAAGCTATCAGGTCAACGCCTTCACCATTGGTCAAGAACAGCCCACCTTGGTGCTCACCACCGCCCTGCTGGAATTGCTGAATGAAGCCGAATTGCGCGTGGTGTTAGCCCACGAATTGGGACATTTGAAATGTGGCCACAGCACCCTCACCCAAATGGCCATTTGGACGCTGTATGCGGCTTCCATGGTGGGGCAAATGACCATGGGCTTAAGCAACATGCTGATTAGCAACGCATTGGTCATGGCATTTTATGAATGGAAGCGCAAGGCCGAACTGTCGGCCGATCGAGCCGCCCTGATTGCCACCGATGATCTCGACACCGTATTGATGACCATGGTGAAAGTGGCCGGCGGCAGTCCCAAACATTTGCAAGAGCTGAGCCTTGCGGAATTCAAAAAGCAAGCCCGCGACTACCAATCCCTAGACGCGGATGCCATGAATCAGGCTTATAAATTCTTTCTTTACAACAACTTGCCCCAGGGCATGTACAGCAGCCATCCCTTCCCTGTGGAGCGAGCCAGCTATCTCCAAGATTGGGCCACTTCGGCGGAATATCAAGCCATTCGACGCGGGGACTACCAACGGGATGTGGCTCAAGGGGCCGTGAATGTGACGGCGAATGCAACCACCACGGCGCGATCGACCGGCAACACCGAAGCCGATCGCCTGCGCCAACAAATTGAAGACCTGCAACGGGAACTCGATCGCCTGCGCCCAGCGCGATAGAAGTTGCTAGAAACTCGCAAAAATTCGCGCGAGTAAGCACAAATCGCCAATTGCAAAGTACAAGCCGAAAGGCAACAAGTGCAAACTCAAAAACACAAACCAATCAGGGCAGATTGAAAGGGCAGATTGAAAGGGCAGATTAATAGGAGTAGATCAGTAAGAGCAGATCAGGCCCTTCAAGACGCACCCCCCAAAAAACCAGAAAAACAAGGGGCTTAAGCCCCTTGTCTCAGGAATGAGAACAGAGAGCTTAAGCCCCTTGTCTACCCCCATTGGTGCTAGGGGCTATTTTGCAGGTTATTCTTCGCCCTTGCCGTCCACTTGCACCAGGCGAATGTGCTTGTAGCCCAGCTTGATCTCAAACTCATCGCCCGGCTTCAAACCCATGCTTTGGGTATAGGTCGAACCGATCACGATTTGGCCATTTTGATGCACCGTCACGCGATAGGTCGGTTCGCGACCCCGACCATCCTTGGCACTTTCCGGATCAATCCGCGTGCCCTTTGCTTCCAACAATGCATCATAAAACTCAGCCAAGTTCACCTGGACTTGGCCGCTTTTGGTCTCTTTGTAGTAGCCGCAGCGCTTTGCCTTTTCGCGACGGGGCAGATTCGAGAGTTCCTTCAGTTTTTGCAGTAGGGCTTTACCCTTCAGCGGTGTGGGTTGTTGAGCAGTTGCGGAATCACTCATTGCTGTCAAACATTCAGTTCAGTTAAAAAAGCCTAGCTCGGCTGAAGCGGGGTTCCTCAGATGCAATTGCCCTTTAACCCAAGAACACCGCCGACTTAGCCTAGCGCGTCCCCTAGTCGAGGCCAATTGTTCCGAACTTCCCCAATTCAGACATCACCTCCTCAGAGACTCTTCGACTCATTGGAGGGTGATCAAACCCCGATCGATCTTGGCTGGATCGATTGTTCGATTCGACTGGATTGGCCCCCTCAAAAATCAGGGATTTGCCATAATCTGGCAAAATCCAGCGGTAATTCTACAAACGATCAAACCGCACAATCTTGCATCGAAGGATGGTCGGTGAGGATGTCTCTCTCGATCGGAATCAGGTTTTACCGGTGTTGATCATGCTCTGACAGGCAGCCTAAATTTAGACCGGCCAATGCCAATCATGGCTGAAGCCTAGGATTTACCCATAAAAATTGATCGCCTAGAGACTAAGCACGGAGATAAATTTTTGAGGCAGCTTTAGATGCGCTCCTGGGCAGAATCCAGAAAAACACCGGAATCGAGATTGACTACATTAAGACTATAGCCCCAAGCGGCAGAAATTTGAATCGGACTGCTCAAAATTTTTAGATTAAAAAAAGCTCTTGCCTCCCTATAGATTGATCTATCCCCCAGGGTGGGTTCGATTGCTTTGATCAGTTCGGGATGACGGCCTTTGCCGCTAAGGCTAAAGCGGGGCTGGCCAAAAGCAAAGACAAGGGGAGCGGACGCATCCCACCAAAATAGAAAATGTATCCTCTTCAGGGAAGAAGCACTGCAAATTGGGTGTTTTCGGATGATTTTTACGGAAGGGGGCAAGGCGATCGGACGATGGCCGCGGGGTGCTCAAACCCTCCTCAAAAAACATTGCAGATTGTGTGATGGGGGAGCGGGTCTGCCAGCAATTTGCGACTAGACTAGTATCAAATCCCTGCCGTATTTGCCGAATCGACCAGCCGTGCAAGTCACTTTCCAAATCATGCGTCGGGAACCCGGATCGTCTCTTCGGGTTCAGTCCTATCGCCTGGACAATGTTTTACCCGGAAATACGATTCTGGATTGCCTGAATCGTATCAAGTGGGAGCAAGATGGCAGTCTTGGCTTTCGCAAAAATTGTCGAAATACGATTTGCGGAAGTTGTGCCATGCAGATTAATGGCCGATCGCGCCTGGCCTGTAAAGAAAATGTTTCGGAAATGTTGACCCGGGCGATCGGGACGGATGAGCACGGCGAGCCGGTGATCACCGTGGCTCCGATGGGCAATTTACCGGTGATTCGAGATTTGGTGGTGGATTTGCAACCGTTTTGGGCCCGGTTGGAATCAATTCACCCATCGGTGAGCCGGGCGGAGCAGTTGGCGGCGGCGGAAACGGTGGCGGCCCAGGAGCGATCGCCCCAGCAAAATCAGCCAGTCTCAACAGATCGGGTCAATCAGGCAAGCCAGGCAAGTCCAACGGATCAATCTACGGATCAACTTCTAGATCAACCTCTAGATCAACTTTTGCGGGAAACGCGCCAAACGCCGGATCAGCGGGCCCTGTTGGAGCAAGCGGGCAACTGCATCGCTTGCGGGGCTTGCTATTCGGAGTGCAACGCGGTGATGGTGAATCCGCAGTTTGCGGGGCCCCAAGCCCTGGCGAAGGCGCAACGGTTGGTGGACGATACGCGCGATCGGGCAACGGCGGAACGCTTAAGCCAGTTGGGTGAGGATGGCAGCGGCGTTTGGGGTTGCACGCGCTGTTTTGCTTGCAATGAAGTTTGCCCGATGGAGGTGAACCCGCTCGATCGCATCTCGCGCATTAAGTCGGTGCTGTTGGCGCAGGCGGCAACGGCGGGCGAGGCGATCGAACGACCTTTGCGCCACCGCCAAACGCTGGTGCAGATGGTGCGTGAGGGCGGGTGGATTGATGAGCGTCAGTTTGCCATTCGGGTCATTGGCAATTCGGGACGCGATTGGCGGGGGCTGGCCAGTTTGGCTCCGGTGGGCTGGCGGATGGTGGCTCGGGGCAAAATGCCGCTCACGTTTGAAAAATCCGAGGGCACTGACCAAGTGCGGGGTCTGATTGATGCGGTGCGGGCGGTGGAAGCGGCCCAAGGCACGGCCCAACCCCCCCTGCCCGATCGGGAACCCTAGGGGATCGCGAATTCGGGGAATCCTGTTGTTGAGGTTGAAAGTCGCCCCTACCGAGAACCAAAGGGATCGGGAACCGCTGGCCGGCCCAGCTTGGCCCACAGTTCCGCCTCAATGCGTTTGACGATCGACTGTTCATCCAAGGTGGCTAACACCCGCCCGATTGCGGCCCTTGGCCCATCGGGGCCCCAGGAGGCATCGTTGGCTAGGTAGGTTTTGGTTGCTTGGCCGATCGCGTAGGAAGAAACTCCGGCGATCGCGGCTTGGGTGGCGGCGATCGACAGATAGGGCACGGTGGTGATCCCGCCAGTGGCGACGGTGGACAGGCCCAGAAATCCCTTGAGGGCGCTGAGGCCCAACCGGGCGATCCATTCTCCGGCACTGAGGCCGCCTAGCCCGATCGCGATGGTTTTCATCAGGGCGATCGCGCCCCGTTGGCCCATGGGAATTCCGTAGAGCCGCGAGAGGGCCAAAATGGTGGCCAGGTCGATCGCCGCGCCCCCCACCAAGTCCAACACCACCACGGGATTCACCGCCACGGCGATCGCTTTGGCAATCGTGCCATTCCAAATCAGGCGATCAGCAGAACGATCCCGCAGGGCCAACTTGCGCGACAGGATCCGATCGCCCGCCGCTTGGGCATAAAGCAAAGAATTCAGGGCCACCAATGCCTTGCCCTCCCTTGCCAATACCTCCAAGATTTTCAGCTTCAGGCTTTCCACCTGGGGCGCGCCCCGTTGCAAATCCGCCGCGATCGTCCCGTCGGGCCGCTGCACCACCTGGGCCACCAGGGGAGCTGCCGCCACCATCACAATCTCATCAGGCGACAGCAGCTCCCGCACCCGATCGTCTCGAATCTTTTCATAAATGGCCTGTCGATCGGCCTCGGGAAACTGATCAATCTTGTTCAACACCAGCAGGATCGGCTTACCCGCTTCCCGCAACTGAGACAGGGCCTCGCATTCCACTTGGGTCATGTCCCCGGCCACCACAAACAGGATCAGATCCGACGCTTGCCCCACTTCCCGTGCCAGGGCCGCCCGCGCCGCCCCATTCACTTCATCAATGCCCGGCGTGTCCACCAGTTCCACTTGGCCCAAACTGGACGGCACTGTCCAATGAATGCTCCGGCTGGATTGGGTTACACCGTGGGTGGGGCCCGTTTCAAAGACCGATCGCCCCAACAGGGCATTGAGCAAAGAAGACTTGCCGCGACTGACGGCCCCAAACACGGCAATTTGAACCCGCTGATCCTCCAGCTTGTCCAGCATTTGCGCCAAACCCTCCAGATCTGGCTCCAGACCCGATCGCTCCCGAGGGGTCAAGTCCAACCGCTCCATCAGCGATCGCAGGGCCGATCGGGCTTGGCGATAGGCCAACTCCGCATCCAAATCCGCCAAGGACTCGATCGCCGCATCCAATTCCCGATCGACCGTATCCCACTCGTCTAGGCGATTGCTACTCTCAGAATCATCACCCTCAAAATCATCACCCTCAAAATCATCATCCTCAAAATCGCCGCGATCCAAGCCACTCCCATCAACATCGGTGGGTCGATCCATCGGCCCTTCCATTGACTCAGAAAATTCAGGACTTGGCGGAATGGCAGCCATGGGTGATCGGGAATAACCACTAAGAATAAAAATTGATCTAAACCACAATCGTCAGAATTGGATCAGACCTTTTTTGGCGATTAATAATTCCTGACCGGCCTTCGATCGCCTGCCTTGGGTATTGGTCATGCTGTAGGGCTTTGTCCAGGGTAAACAATCCGCCCAATCGGCCGGATAGAGATCCTGAATTGCTTCACAATTATCGATCGTCATCAGCCAATCGTGGGGACAATCGCGCAGGGCTGCCGCCAATTGTTGATGATTAAACCCCTTGTGCAAATCGCCCGATCGCCCATAAAGCCGCGATTGTTCTGCGGAAAAATAGGGCGGATCGAGAAAAATAAACACATCTTCACCGGGCGCATGAATTAGCTTCTGATAGTCACCGAGGGTTAAGTGTACCCCCGCCAGCCGACCTTGCAAATTTTCCAGCCGTTGGATGCTGGACTCCGTGAACCGACCGCAATAGGCCGCCGCCGTCATGCCGCCGGATTCTGTGAGACCGCTGGCGGTGCTGCGATTCAAAATGAAAAATCGCGCCGCATTATGGAGCCGATCGCCCGGTAAGTTCGCCAACTTTTGTTGATAGCGATCGCGAAATTCCACCCATTGATCGCACTTGCGCCGCTCACCGTCATAGTCATCCCGCAGCGATCGCACCAACCGGGCCAGGGCGATCGTATCGGTCTGCACCTGTTGCCAAAAATCCATCAACAACGGATTCGCATCATTGGCCCAAAATGATTGTGCCACCTCCGACCCGATCGCATGGAGCAACACACTCCCGCCCCCCAAAAACGGCTCCCGATATTCCTTCGCCGATCGAAAATATTGCGTAAAAATCGGCAGATCTTTTTGTTTCCCCCCCGGATATCGCAGGGGCGATCGCCAATCACGCAACTGCTCCGATCGGCTTTGATCGGCGACCACAGGGCGATCGGGTGAATCAGGAGTCATCGTTTTCATGGAATGCTGAAGGGCCAACGGCCATACGCCCCTGCGAATGTTGATGGGTCTGATTCGTGACTATATCTGTGACTGTATTCATGACCATGATCGCCTCCAAGTCAATCAACGGGCGATCGTCAGCGACACGATAGAATAAGACCTCTGAATCGGCCCGGCAAGTTGCCCGCCGATGACCCGTTTACCCCATCGGACTGACGCACCCCCGCACTGTCGGAGCAAGGGGCTTAAGCCCCTTGTCTGAGTAGATCACCGCGCTAGTCCTAAATCTGAGAGATACACCCACCACAGAGCGATCGCCCGTCATGAGCCAAGGAACCCTCTTCGACAAAGTTTGGGATTTGCACACCGTCGCCACATTGCCTTCGGGCCAAACCCAACTGTTCGTTGGCCTGCATCTGATCCACGAAGTGACCAGCCCCCAAGCCTTTGCCATGTTGCGCGAGCGGGGTCTCAAAGTGCCGTTTCCCCAACGCACCGTGGCCACCGTTGATCACATTGTCCCCACCCAACTGCAACAACGCCAGCGCCCCTTCCTCGATTCCTTGGCGGAAGACATGATCGTCGCCCTTGAGCAAAGCTGCCAAGAATTCGGCATTCGGTTCTATAACATCGGCTCCGGCAAGCAAGGCATCGTCCACGTGATCGCCCCCGAACAGGGACTGACCCAACCGGGCATGACGATCGCCTGCGGAGACAGCCACACCTCCACCCACGGCGCATTCGGGGCCATCTCCTTTGGGATCGGCACCAGCCAAGTGCGCGACGTGCTGGCTTCCCAAACCCTGGCCATGACCAAGCCGAAGGTGCGCCGCGTGGAAGTGAACGGCGACCTGCGCCCCGGAGTCTACGCCAAAGACGTGGTGTTGCACATCATCCGCAAGCTGGGCGTGAAAGGCGGTGTGGGCTATGCCTACGAATACGCGGGCACGACCTTTGAGGCCATGAGCATGGAAGAACGGATGACCGTTTGCAACATGAGCATCGAAGGCGGCGCACGTTGCGGCTACGTCAACCCCGACCCAATCACGTTTGATTACTTGCAAGGGCGCGAGTTTGCCCCCAAGGGAGCCGATTGGGATGCGGCGGTGGCTTGGTGGACGAGCGTTCGCAGCGATGCGGATGCTGAATATGATGATGTGGTGGTGTTCGATGCGGCGGACATTGAACCGACCGTCACTTGGGGGATCACGCCCGGCCAAGGCATCGGCGTGACGGAAACGATCCCGACGGTGGACGAACTGGACGAGGGCGATCGCTCGATCGCCAAGGAAGCCTACGACTACATGCAGCTCGCCCCGGGCCAGGCGATCGCCGGAACCAAGGTGGATGTCTGCTTCATCGGCAGTTGCACCAACGGCCGGATCAGCGACCTGCGGGAAGCCGCCAAGGTGGCCCAAGGTCGCCAGGTGGTTGAAGGGATCACCGCCTTTGTCGTGCCCGGTTCCGAGTCGGTGAAGCAAGCGGCCGAAGCGGAAGGCCTGCATGAAATCTTCAAGGCGGCCGGGTTTGAGTGGCGGGAAGCCGGTTGCTCCATGTGTTTGGCCATGAACCCAGACAAGTTGCAGGGCAGCCAAATCAGCGCCTCTTCCTCGAACCGCAACTTCAAGGGCCGTCAGGGTTCCGCCAGCGGTCGCACCTTGCTGATGAGTCCGGCAATGGTGGCGGCGGCGGCCGTGACCGGTTCCGTCACCGACGTGCGCGAGTTGCTATAACGACGCGCAAGGTTTGTTCTTTATTCGCTGAAGTTACGGGTTAGGGCAGGTTTCAAACCTGCCCCTACCGCCGGCCGTGCTTGATACAATTGCGGACATCTGCAAATCACGCTAATCAGGTGAACCTATGAGTGCAATGTCCCAACTGCAATCCGCCCTCGATCGCGGCCAAGCGTTGAAGGCGATCGCTGGTTTGAACAATTTCGACGGCGATCGGGTCGAAGCGATCGTCAAGGCAGCCGAGCTGGGCGGTGCAACCTTCGTGGACATTGCCGCCGACCCCGCCTTGGTGCAACGGATTAAGGCGATCACCAGCTTGCCCGTCTGTGTGTCCGCTGTGGAACCCGCCAAGTTTGTGGACTGCGTGGCGGCCGGTGCTGACCTGATTGAAATCGGGAACTTCGACAGCTTCTATGCCCAAGGCATCCGTTTTGAAGCCGCTGAAGTGTTGGCCATGACCCAAGAAACCCGCCGCCTGCTGCCCAATGTGCTGCTGTCGGTGACGGTTCCCCATATTTTGGCCCTGGATGAGCAAGTGGCCCTGGCCGAAGCCCTGGTGGCCGCTGGCGCAGACATCATCCAAACCGAAGGCGGCACCAGCAGCCAACCCGTTCACGCCGGTAGCTTGGGCTTGATTGAAAAGGCGGCTCCCACCCTGGCCGCTGCCTACGAAATCAGCCGCGCGGTGTCCGTGCCGGTGCTGTGCGCGTCGGGCATTTCGGCGGTGACGGCTCCCTTGGCGATCGCGGCGGGTGCTGCGGGCGTGGGTGTGGGTTCGGCCATCAACAAGCTGGACAGCGAAATCGCAATGGTGGCTGCTGTGCGCTCGATCGTTGAGTCGTTGTCGGGCACTGGCACAGCTTTGGACACCAAGAACCTGCAAGCCGCCTCAGGCACTGGCACTGGCACAGCTTTGGACACCGAGAACTAGCGCCTCAGAGTCCCGATCACTGCCAAGTTTGGTGGGCGATCGGGATTGAGCCTAAGCTCAGCCAGCAACCTCACGGATGGCTGATTTTCCCAAACCTCAAAAATGAGCACAGAAGCCGCCTCTCAAGGGTGGCTTTTTTGGTCTTGTTTTTCTGATTTGATAGGATCAATCGCGATCATCCACCCATTTAGCAACGGCGGGATCATTGATGCTCACTCCTGATCAGCGGCGGGCCGCGGAAGCACCCCAGAGTGTGGCAGTGTTGGCAGGGGCCGGCACGGGCAAAACCCACATGCTGGCTGCACGCTACCTGTACCATGTGACGGCATTTGGCTGCTCCCCGATCGAGATTGTGGCGGTCACCTTCACCCGCAAAGCGGCGGAGGAGTTGCGATCGCGCATTCGGCAGGATTTGCAACAGCTTTTGGCCACTGAAGCCGCAGCGCTGGCCAGTGGCCATCCATCAGCCCTGACCCAACTCTACGATCGCTGGCCAGGCTGTGACCTATTGGCCGATTTGGAAGCGGCGGCGGTGAACACTTTCCATGCCGTGGCGGGACAGATTTGCCGAGAACAAGCGCACCACTTAGAATTAGCGCCCAACTTCACGATTCAAGAGGCTTGGGAAACGAGTCTTTGGCAAAAGGAACAGTTAGATTTGGCGTTGGATGAGCTGCCAGAATCACATTATGCGGCTGTGCCCTATTCCACTTTGCGCCCCATTTTGGAAGGATTATTAGCCGATCGCTATACGGCGGAACAGGCCTTGCAGCGCGATCGCGCCGATTGGGAAGCACAGGTCAAAATTTGGCGACAAGCAGCGCTCGATCGGCTGGTGAATGCTCCCAGTTGGCAATCGGCACAACAGTTTTTATCCCAATGGGCTGGGAAACCCGGAGACGGAGCCGAGGGCAATCGGCAGCGAATTTTGGAATTAATGGATGCGATCGCCCAAGATCGCGATTCCGATCAATGGGCCACTTGGGCAAAGGCGATTGATTTTAATAAAGGACGAGGCAGCAAGAAAAATTGGGATTCTGGGGAGCTTTTAGAATCCGTCAAAGCAGCAATGAAGGCTGTGAGAGGTCAAATTAACCAGGCCTTAAAAGAAGGAGCCATTCTTTGCAAATTAGGAGAAGTTGACGATCGCTTTGAGGAAAAACTGAAAACCATTCGTCAAGTCTATGTTTGGGTGCGTTCTCGTTTGGAAGTGGCGAAAAAGCAAGCCCGGATCATGGACTTTAGCGATCTGGAATGGTATGCCCTCAAGGCGTTGGAAATGCCGGAAGTTCAAGCCTACTATCGTCAGCGATGGCAAGCATTTTTGGTGGATGAATTTCAAGATACAAATCCGGTGCAAAGCGCCTTGCTCGATCGCCTGCAACACGATCGGGCAAAGGTGACGATCGTTGGCGACAGCAAGCAATCAATCTATCGGTTTCGCCGGGCAGAAGTGGGGCTATTTCAAGATTGGTGCGATCGCCTGGCCCGCTCGGCCGAGGGCGATCGGGTCAGTTTGTCCCAGAGCTTCCGCACCCATCAAAATTTGGTGGCCGCGGGGAATGCGCTTTGTGAGCCGTTGTTGAACGAGTTGCACCAACCCTTGCGGGGCGATCGGGCAGAACCACCCCTCGATCGCCCCGTGACTCTGTTGGCGGTGGCGGCCACCAGCAAAGCGCAGAAGGTTGCGATCCGGCGGGTGGCCGAGGCCCAGGCGATCGGCCAACGATTGCGCGATTGGGTCGATCGGGGATTGCTGATTTTTGATAAGGCCTTGGGAACCCCTCGCCCGCTGGAATTTCGCGACATTGCAATTTTGGGGCGCACCCATCGGCAACTGAGCATCATTGCCCAAACCCTAACGGCGGCGGGGTTGCCGGTGAATCTCTGCTCCGGCGACTTGCTGGATACCCGTGAGGCGAAGGATGGAACCGCTTTGCTCCGGTTTTTGGCAGATCCGCAAGATAGCGTGGCCCTAGTTACGATTTTGCGTAGTCCTTGGTTTGCGGTCAGCGATCGGGCCCTGTTCGCGGTCAGTCGCCAGTTTCCAGCGCCGGAACCCGCCACCCCTGACGGATTCCCCGCGCCGCGCCGATCGCCCAATTGGTGGGCCGCTCTGCAAGAGTTGCTCACCGATTCCGCGACTTTCAATCAGTTAGACGAGGGTGATCAACAAGCCCTGAAGCGGGCGGTGGAGCAGTTGCGGCGCTGGCGGGGTGATCGGCGGCGGGAACTGCCCTCCCAGTTGCTGCACCGGGCCGATCGAGCCACGGGCTACAGTGCCACGATCGCTAACTTACCGGACGGGGCCCGCCGCCTGCGGGATTGGCGCGACTTTGCCGACTGGATCGCCCAATTGGAGGAAGGGGTGGGCGACACCTTTGGCGTGGTGCGGCGGTTGCGACGCATTGAAACCGTGCGACGGCTGAATTCTGGTGACCTCAAAACCCTCTTTGCCCGATCGCCCCTGGAAGCCGGTAACGCCATTGACCTGATGACCATCCATGCGTCCAAGGGGTTGGAATGGCCGGTGGTGGTGTTGCCGGATCTGAATCCCCAGCGAGATTTCCAACAGTCAACTTCTTGGCGAATGAGCGCGGACTTGGGATTCGTGTTCCAGTGGCGTGACCAACCCCAGGAAAATCCACAAATTCCAGCCCTGTGGCACTTGCTGGCAGCAGCCGATCGGGAAGCGGAGCAGGCGGAAACCCGCCGATTACTCTACGTTGCTTTGACTCGGGCCCGCGATCGGTTGCTCCTGAGCGCCAATTTGCCTTGGCATGAAGACAAGGCTGAAAAAGGTGAAAAACCGGACAAATCGGAAAAATCGGAAAAACCCGAAACCAGCGAAGACGAAACGGGCGATCGCTTCCGTCCTTGGGATTGGGTGCAAGGGGTGGCCCAGGCCCAAGGCTGGCCGATCGACTGTGTGATGATCCCTGCAGACTCGCCGGATTTTCCCGATCGACCCGATCCAACCGATCGGCCCGATCCAACCGATCAGCCCGATCCAACCAATCCAGCCAATTCCCAAAGCCCCCAAGACCCAACCGCACCGGGCGATCGCCCCCCAACCGCCCCCCGCCCACTCCCCGGCGACGGTCAGCCCCTTTGGGGTTGGGTGTCCTCCGGCTTGGATGAATTGCCCGTGGTGGCCCTCAGTGAATATGCACGCTGTCCCCGGCGGTTTGCTTGGCGCATTGTGGACGATCGCCCCCCCAGCGGTGACGGCCCCGCCCGATCGCGCCGGATTGGCACGTTGGTTCACCGGGCGATCGAACGGCGCATTCAAAATGTCGCTACCCTGGCGGCCCAGGATCCCGGATTGGATCTTGAAGCGGTTAGCGAAGCCCTGACCCTCGCCGATCGATTTTGGCAGGATCCCGCCTTGGTTTCCCTGAGCCACGATCCCCAAGCTCAGCAAGAAGTGCCGATCGGGTTTGATTTGGCACTGCCTCACGGCCAAACCCTGCGGCTGAATGGGGTGGCCGACTGGGTGGGAACCGCCGGAGTTTTGGACTTCAAGACCGATCGCGATCGTGTGCCCAGCGAACACCGACTGCAACTGTGGGCCTATGCCCATGCCTTGGGGGCCGATCGCGCCGCCCTGGTCTACTTGCGCCATCCCGATCGCCCGATCGAATGGTTCACTCAGCCCCAACTGCAACCGCTGCAAACCCAAGCGATCGAAATCGCCCAACGAATTCGGGCAGGACAATTTGACCCCACGCCGGGCCCCGCCTGTCAGTTTTGCCCTTACCACGACACCTGTGATGCGGCCCCACGGGACATTTCAACCTAGGCCATTAGCGAGAACTGGGGCGATCACGCGGCATATCCCCCGCTAAGGAAGACGGTTGCCGGATTGCCTCATAGGGCAGCGCCACAATTCGATCGCGCCCCTGCTGTTTGGCTTCGTATAGGGAGCGATCGGCCCCGGCAATCAGATCAGAAACTTCATCTCCCGACTGGGGAATATGGCTCATGATCCCAATGCTTAAAGTCACGTGGCTACTCACCTGGGAACCCCTGTGGGGAATCGCCAACTGATGAATTTGGCCGCGAATTTGATGTGCTAATTGCACCGCTTCCGCTAGGGTCGTGTTGGGTAACAAAATTGCAAATTCTTCGCCCCCATAGCGTGCCGCCAAATCACTACTTCGGCGGGCATGTTCCCGAAGAACTTGAGCGATCGCCACCAAGCATTGATCGCCCATTAAGTGGCCATAGGTATCATTATATTTTTTAAAATAATCCGCATCACAGAGCATTAAAGAGAGGGGTTGGGTCGATCGCAAACATCGATTCCACTCCGATTGCAGCACTTCATCAAAATGCCGACGATTGGCAATTTGCGTCAGTCCATCGATGCGAGCTTGGTGAGCCAATTGTAATTCTAATCGCTTGCGATCGGTAATATCCATTACCAAAAAACCAACACGATAGGGCTGATGATCCATATCAAAAATCGGAAAATAGGACACTAGCCAAGTGTTATCAATTCGAGATTGAGCAGAAATTTGGGCATTAATTTCCTGATTCAAAATCGAATCACCCGTGGTGAAAACCGCTTGAAACAGTGGCTCCAAACTCGATCGCAACCCAGGAACCACATCCCAAATCAAGCGCCCCAAATGCCCCGACTCCGGTAATCCGTTAATCTTCGCCAATACCTGATTCACCCGCACATAGCGATAGTGATGATCAATAATTCCCATGCCCCAAGGCGCTGCCGAAAAAAACGCATCCAGTTGCGCCTCACTCAATCGTAAGTCAGCGGTGCGCTCTTCAATCCTAATTTCCAACGTTTCTAGCATTTGCACCAAATCTGACCGAATCGCTTGGCGCTCTTGAACCGTTGCCGACAAAATTAGCCCCGTAATCGAAAGAATCCCGATAAATGATTGCAGCAAAATAATTGATTCATTGGGCGTGCGATCGGAGAAGGATCCTGTTCCTTGGGAAGTGGCGATAATTGCTGCCAAGGAAATGATCGCCACTCCCAATGCTGAAATCAGTTCTCCTAAGCGAAAAACACTCCAAATCAAAATTGCAAAGAGCACGTAAGCCAAAGGATAGCCATAAAAAAAGTCAATCCAAACAATGGCTGCGGTGAAAACCACAATGGCACTGCTTTCAAAAGTCCAGCGCATTGCTCGGTGCAACCCCGCAAAAATCTGTCGCCACCCCAATTCCTTGAGAAGCAAAATGGGAGGAGTAAAGATTAAGTGAGCCAACGTGCTTGCCAGCCACCAGGACAACCAACACACTCCATAGTCTTTCCAAGTAATCGTGCCAATCCAATAGGAAATGGTGATGCCCATGGTGGCAGACACGAAGGGTCCGGCGGCCGCTGCAATGACGAAAAAGGATGCGGACTGCACTCGACCGGAGGCGCGATCGAGCGTGGCTTTCTTCTGAAAAATCCATGTGCTGATCAAGGGCTGAAAGCAGTTGGCCAGGGTGCAAACTAAGTTAAAAAGAACAAAGCTAGCGAAAGAAAATTGCCAATCAAAAAATAATGGAACCAAGCCAAACATCGATCCACAGATGATACCAGGCAGAGCCTTGAATCGGTAATAGTAAAAAATAGCGAAGGTAAATCCTGAAGGTAGCCAAACCGAAGCAACCTTACCCGGCAAGGAGATAAATTCTAAGCTAACGGTTGCCAAGAGGAAGTAAACAAGGGCGATCGCCAGGTTAGAACCAATAATCTTGAGGGAGTCTTGTCCAGAGAGATGCTGACGATCAGAATCAATCTCGTTGAGAATTCGCTGCCAAAATTTTCTCATCGTTTCATGGGTCTCTTGATGTTTATATACATGCCAATGCATATAACAGACTTGCAATATTGTAAGCTTACAACTTTTGTTCTATGGATTCATGATCATAAATCCATGAAATCTAGCGAGAAGATTGATTTTTTGATCAAATAGATCTTTCCAGGAATTTGATTCAAAAATCTGATCTGATGAACACAATCTTCAGGGCCTTGAAAATGCGCGATCGCGTAGCGTTGACCCACTTTGGGAAAAACACTAAAGAAATGACAAGCCTTAAGGATTTCACCTATTTTTACCCATTGTCGATCCCAAGATCACCAGCCTAAGATAGGCGTTGCGTTTACACAGCATCCAACGCTGCATTCTGGTTAACGAATTAACGAAATGTTGACCGAATGCCGATGGATTGTTCACGGAAGTCCTCGATCGAGCGACAAGGACATTTTTATGAAATCAACGATTGGACTGGGTTTTGCGAAAACATTGGTTGTCACCCTGCTGACAACGGGGGTCGCACTGCCGGCGGTGGCGTTGCCGGTGGCCACGGCCCACAGTGCGACTGCCGCCCAGACAGACAAGCAAACCCAAAAGAAGCGCATTGTGGTGCTGGATTTTTATTACGGCAACACGGGCGACACGGGCTATTGGTCGAGCTACCGGGGCGGCGCTGCGGGCACGGGGGTGAGCGAGTTGGTGACCAATGCGCTGGTGGAAGGGGGTAAATATCGCGTGGCCGATCGCAGCCAAGTGGCGCGCACGGACGGAGAAGTGAGCACGGCGCGGGCGGTGGAAATTGGCAAGGCCAATGGGGTGGATGCGGTGATCATTGGCACGGTCACGCAGTTCACGGTGGAAAGTCGGCGGGCCAGCGGGGGCGCTTTTGGCATTGGGGGCAACTCGGAAGAGACGATCGCCCGGGTGAAGTTGTCGGCCCGCATTGTGGACACGGCCACGGGTGATATTTTGGGCACGGCGCGGGGGGAAGCGGAGGCCAGTTCCCGCAGCGGTGGCGGCTCGGTGTTTGGTGTTGGTGGCAGCAGCAGCAGCGCCGATGGCAATGCCCTGTTAAGCAAGGCGGTTGAAGAGGCCGTTGGTAAACTGGCAACGGATATTCAAGCGAAGTTTTAAGCGGCTTGGGCGAATTGGGCGAATTGGGCGAATCTCTTGTGCTGGTGCTGACCGATGCTCCTGACTCAGGATCCAAACCGATCGCCCTGTTCCATAGCTCTTAGCCCACGACTCTTAGGGGGACTGAAAAGCCAAAACTGCCACCTTGCGGGTCTCAGCGATCGACGAAAACAAGGGGCTTAAGCCCCTTGCCCCCACGACTAGATGCTTTTCAGACATCCTCATTAATCCATGGCAAAATCGTCGTTTCGATCGCGCCGATCGGGGTTTGCTTCTCGCCTGCCGCCGGTCTCGCCCCCTGCTCCGCCGCCCGAATCTGCCCCACCGGCTCCTGTCCCGGTGCAGGAACCTATTACGGCCCTCGCGCCGCTTGCCACTCCCTGGCAACTGACTTGGGGCCATGACTTGGCGCGATCGGGCGATTGGGACGGCGCAGCGATCGCCTATGGTCAAGCCTTGGCAGCCTACCCGGGAGATGGGTTAGCGGCCTTGGCGTTGGCGCGGGTGGAGCTACGGCGCGATCGACCCGCTGCGGCCTGGGCCGCCTTGGAACCCCTGTTGCCCCAATGGCCCACCGCCGGGCCCCTACTGCTCACGGCCAGCCAGGCCCAGGCGGCCCAGGGAGAGCTGGTCATAGCGGAAGATTTGGCATTGCGGGCCTGGTTGGCGGATCCCGATCGCCCGGAAGCTCGCCGTTGGTTAGCCCAGCTCGATCGCTTGGCCCATTCTCCCTTTCAGCTCATCGATAGCTGGCGGGGACGACTGGCCGACCATTGGCTTTGGGCCCTGGCCGATCGCTTGGGCCATCAAGAGCAGCTCACTCGCCTGGAAACCGCGACTCCCCTAGACGATCGCCCCTTTGCGGCCCAGGTGGACAACGGTTCCCTCTGGCATTGGCGGGGCATGGTGGGGGTGTTTGATGCCCAGCAACGGCTAATTTTGGAGCTGTCCGATGGGGCCTTGCCCCGTTGGCTGCAAATGCAACCGCCCAGACCGATGCCAACTGTGCAAGTGGCGGGTCGGGTGGCGGTGGTGGCCAGCGGCGCGGGGGATGCGATCGACCGTTGGTTTCAGGAACTGTTGCCCCGGCTGCAGGTTTTGCAAAGTTTGGAATCAGAGGGGGGAGCCTTTTGGGAACCCTTCGCAGCGATTGTGGTCGATCGCTTGGCCCATCCTTGGCAGCGGGAAACCCTCGATCGCCTGGGCATTCCCTCCGATCGACTGCTGGAACTCGATCAACACCTGCAAATCCAAGCCGACAGTCTCATTGTTCCGCGCCGCTTCAACGGCCCTTCCAGCTATGGGGTGGCCGCTCTGCGGGCCTTGGGAGCAGACTCGGATCGATCGACCCTGGTTGGGTTTCGGCAAACTGTGCCCAACTGCCGTCGTTGGGTACTTTCGGCCAGTGATGGGCGCGATCGCCCTTGGTTAAACGGCCCCGCCGTGGCCCAAGACTTGGCCCGTTGGGGGTTCAGCTTGCTGGATCCAGCCGCCTGCTCGTTGGCAGATTTAATCGGGATCTTGCAAACGGCCGAGGCGATCGTCTCCCCCAGTCATCCGGCCCTGGCACTGTTGCCCCTCTGCCCGCCGGACACGATCATTCTGGAAGTTGGCTCCCGCACCTATCAACCCCTGGCGCAACTGGCAGGACTGCAAGGGCGATCGATCCCTGCGGAACCCGCACCCCCAGGCAACACCAGCCCAGTGCTTTGGGTGCGATCGGCTGAAGTGCGTGCCGTGCTAGCCCGTTGTTTGCGAGGCCTGCGGGTTTAGCACCGCAATTTTCAGGCTAATACGCAGGCGGAGCGCCGCAATATTCATCAAAAACGCCCACCCAAAATTTATCAACACGGGTCAAATTTGAGCAAAACTAATCCAAAAGACCCATCCGAAAAATATTCATAAAAAAATGGGAGCCGTTTAAAACTCCCACTCACCTGACTTTAGAGACCTTAGAGACTAGAGAGACTGGTATCCGAGTCACGACAGTCGCTATCTGCCTTCGTGCTGCCGCTAGCGCAGTCCCCAAAAGTGCATGACCCCTTGTCGGGAAAGCAATTCTGTGATCATGGCCGCGAGGATGCCAAGCATTGCCAAGCGACCATTCCAGACTTCGGCGGTGGCGGTGAAGCCCCACGGATGGGCTGTGCGACTGTTGGTTTTCATCGACCAACTCCTATTTGTAAAATAATGTAACAAATACTTGTTGATCGTGCAACTTTGTTTCTCAAGGGCTTGCCAAATCGGCGGGCGTGAGCATTCTTTAGCGGTTGATTAGTTCCATGGATCAGCCCCGTTAATCCGCCCTGACAATCGCGGTGCTCATGGTGGTGTTCATGGTTGCCCCTGCGATCGCAACAAATCCTCAATGGCCGATCGCAAAGGTAAGGCATCGATCGCTCCCGGGTTGGTGGTGGTCAGGGCCCCGGCCGCGCTGGCAAAGGCCACGACCGATCGGGCAACGGCCGGATCGGCCATGGCCGCCAGCCCCCGTTCCAACAGTTGCGTCACAAACCCCGCCGTGAAGGCATCGCCCGCCCCGGTCGTGTCCACCACCGGCACATTGAAAGCGGGCATCACTCCCCCATGGCCACTGATCCAGTAATGACAACCGCGCTCCCCGTCCGTGACCAGCACGGCTTCTAGGTGATCCAGCTTGTCCGCGATCACCATGGGATCGTGGGTATGGAACAGCCAATCGGCCTCCTCCCGCGCCAACTTCAGAAAATCCACCCGCTCCAGCAACGGCATGATCGATCCCGGTGCAATGCCTGGGTCGGGCCAAAAGACCGATCGCCAGTTCACATCCAACACAATTTTGAGATAGTGCTCATCGGCCAAGTCCAAGGCCCGGCGGATGGCGGCGCTGCTGTCAGGATAGGCCAAGGCCAAAGTGCCCAACACCAAGCAATCGGCCGCTTGGAACTGCCGCGCCAACAGCAAGGAAGCTTGCAGCCGAGTATCGGCAAATTCTCGGGTGTCGTGGCCAATGTATCCACCGCTGCGAAAGGCGGCAAACTGTCGATCGCCCCGATCGTCCCGCAAGACGCAAACTTCACGGGTGGGGGCCGTGGGATGACGTTGCACCCCCTCCAAATTCACCCCCAAACTTTGCAGTTCCCCCAGCAGGCGATCGGCCGACTGCTCACTGCCCACACAGCCCACAAACCCAGCCGACACCCCCAACCGACTGAGGGCACAAGCCACATTGGCCGGCGCACCACCGGGGTAGGTTGTCCAAGACTCCACCGCTTCGATTGATCGGCCGGGTTGATCAGCCAGACAGTCCCAAAGCAATTCACCCACGCAAAGGACTTGCGGGGAGGAGACGCGCGCAGTCGTCATGATCTCTCCTCGGTTAAGCTGGATTCGATCGGCCAAGGCCGACCTATCTAGTTATTTGGACTAGTTATTGGACGGTTGATTGCTTAGACGGTTACTCGTGGTTATTCAGCCGTAGATCACCGCCCCATGGTGCTCCCGCCAGTCACGAAGGCAATTCAGCAAAATTCAGCAAATTTGATTTCAATTCAGCCAATTCAATTCAGCCAATTCAATTCAGCGGATGTTGCCACTCCCATCGGCAATCGGCAGGGTCTTCCGAAGACCGAGGGTTTTTAGCCCAGTTCAATGGGGTCTGTCCTCTGAATCCAGCATAACAAGCCACTTCTAGGCTGCTTGTGACAAAAAATGAATCTCTGTTAACGAGTGCATCCCTCTGTTAAAAGCAGTTGATTTAAAAACAGTTGATTAACCCTTGCCCAGGCCTTCATGAGGATCATGCCGCAGCGATCGCCGCTCTCAACCCCAGCCCCCACCGTTCATCCTCGCCCCGCTGGACTAACGGGAACCGGGAGGCGGTCAAATATTGGGCAACGTCGGGGGCGATCGAGGGGGGCGTGGGGGTTGCGTCCGCTGCGGGTGTTGTTGTTGGTGGTTTGGCTGGTGCTGCTGGGTGGTTGTGTGGATTTGGATACGGAGGTGCGGTTTCCGGATGCCAACCATGGCGCATTGGTGCAAAGGGTGCGGCTGAGTGAAGGGTGGCAGGTGTGGGGCGAGGCCACGGCCAAGGCCTGGCTCGATCGCTGGGCTGCCCAAGCCAAGACAGTCGGGGGTCAAGTGTTGGAACAAAGCGATCGAACCCTGACGATCGCCATTCCCTTCCAGAACGGGCAAGATTTACAATCCACCTTTCAGACATTCAGCCAAGCCCTGGGAATTGTCGATCGAGAGGCGGCGAAGTCGGGCGATCGCTCCGACCACCAGACCACCGCCGCCCAAACGAGATCCATTGCCAGAGGGGGCGATCGGCTGGCCGATCCAACGCCAAAGGTGAATGGGAATTCGTTGCCAGATCCGGCTTTGCTCGATCCCTTGGCCTTTCCCAGCCAGTTCCAATTGCAACAGCAAAATTGGTTGGTCGCCGTCCGAAACCAACTTCGCTACGAGGTGGACTTGCGATCGCTGGCGGCCCTGGGCGGCGAGCAGTTGGCCCTGGTGGACACGAGCCGGCTCTTGCGTTGGCAATTTGGCTTGCGAGTGCCCCATTGGGGCCAAAGCACTATCCAACGGCCTCACCCGGAACCCGACTTGAACCCCCAAGCAGGACAACCGAACCCGATCCAGCCCAACCGCCCCAGCCCCCAACGGCAACAGGGCCGCTGGGTTTGGACTTTGGAACCGGGCACGGTCACCACGATCGAAGCGGTGTTTTGGGTTCCCAGTTGGGTGGGCATTGGCGGCCTCATGATTGGGTTGTTGGGGGCGATCGGGTGGTGGCGTTGGCGACCGATCCCGATCAGTTCTCCCCCAGAGACGGAACCCGCCGAAACCCCCAACCCAACCGATTCCACCCCTGCCCACTGAGCCGTTTCCGTGCCCATCGGCACCCGATCGCCCCAGCCCCGGCCCTGAAAATGACTCTGAAAACTGTCGCCTGTGAACCTTGCGGAACGGGGGCATTTTTTAGAATAACCTCCACAGAACCCGCGCCCCAATCACTCCCTGATTCAGCCTTGGATCGGGGTTTAGACCACGGCTTGTTTGCTCAACCTCGGCCTACACACAACCTGACACTGTTATGACCGCCCAGCTTCGCATTCTGATGTGCTCGCCTGACCACTACGACGTGGATTATGTGATTAATCCCTGGATGGAGGGCAATGTCCACAAGTCCTCGCGCGATCGGGCAGTGGAGCAGTGGCAAAAACTCTACAAAGTGCTCAAGGCTCGGGCGATCGTCGATTTGGTGGAACCGGCCAAAGGTTGGCCCGACATGGTGTTCACCGCCAACGCCGGCCTGGTGCTGGGAGACAAGGCCGTTCTCAGTCGCTTCTATCACAAGGAACGGCAGGGTGAAGAACCCTACTTCAAAGCCTGGTTTGAGCAAAACGGCTTCACGGTTTACGAACTGCCCAAAGATTTGCCCTTTGAAGGGGCCGGCGATGCCCTGTTCGATCGCGAAGGGCGTTGGCTCTGGGCGGGCTATGGCTTCCGTTCCGAATTGGACTCGCATCCTTACCTGGCCCAATGGCTGGATATTGAGGTGCTGTCTTTGCACTTGGTTGATGAGCGGTTCTATCACCTGGATACCTGCTTCTGTCCCCTTGAAGGCGGCTACTTGCTCTACTATCCCGGTGCATTCGATGCCTACTCCAACCAACTGATTGAGCGACGGGTTCCGGCGGCCAAGCGGATCGCGATCGAGGAAGCCGACGCGGTGAACTTTGCCTGCAACTCCGTGAACCTGGGCCAAGTGGTGGTCATGAACAAGGCCAGCAACAGCCTGAAATCCGCCCTGGCGCGGGCCGGGTTTGAGGTGGTGGAAACGCCCCTCACGGAATTCCTGAAAGCGGGTGGCGCGGCCAAGTGCCTGACCCTGCGGGTGAATGAGCCGGTGATGGAAGATCGCCATGCGGTGGCCGGCGTTGAAACCCGTGTAATCCAAATGCAAGGGCACTTGCTGGACTCGGGGCTAATTAACCGCGCCCTGGACTTGATTGTGGAAGGGGGCGGCAGCTTCCAAGTGTTGGACTTCCGGTTGGGTGAGCAGCGCCAAAGCACCTCCGCCGCTCGGATCAAGGTTTCCGCACCGTCCCATGAGGTGATGGAAGAATTGATGGCTCAGTTGATCGATCTGGGGGCCGTGGCTCCAGACGATCGCGCCGAGCGGGATGCTCAGTTGGAACCCATTGAGCTGCCCGGCGTGGCTCCCGATGACTTTTACGTCACCACCATTTACCCCACGGAAGTGCGGATCCAAGGCCGGTGGGTGCGTCTGCAAAACCAGCGCATGGACGGGGCGATCGCGATCTCGGGCCTGAACGAAGGGCAACCGGTGGCTCGCTGCAAACTGCTGCGGGATCTGGAGTTGGGTGAGTATGTGGTGACCGGCATTGACGGGATCCGCACGGTGCGCAAGGCCGAAGCCCGGGGCGATCGCACGGCCCGCGAGTCCCAGGAATTTACCTTCATGGGATCCGGCGTTTCCAGCGAGCGCCGCGTGGAGCTGGTGGTGGAACAAATTGCTTGGGAACTGCGCCAGGTGCGGGAACGGCGCGGCAAAACCGTTGTGGTTGCGGGGCCGGTGGTGATCCACACGGGCGGCGGTGAGCACCTTTCGCGGTTGATTCGCGAAGGCTATGTCCATGCCTTGTTGGGCGGCAACGCGATCGCTGTTCACGACATGGAACAGGCCTTGATGGGCACTTCCTTGGGGGTGGACATGAAGCAAGGAATCGCCGTGCGCGGCGGCCACCGCCACCACCTGAAGACGATCAACACCATTCGCCGCTGCGGCAACATTGCCAAGGCCGTGGAACAGGGCGTGTTGACCAACGGGATCATGTATGAGTGCGTCAAACAGGATGTGCCCTTTGTGCTGGCGGGATCAATCCGCGATGATGGCCCCTTGCCGGATACGGTGACGGACATGGTGGAAGCCCAGCAGGCCTACGCCCAACTGCTGGAAGGGGCAGACACCATCATCATGCTGTCTTCCATGCTCCACTCGATCGGGGTGGGCAACATGACCCCAGCGGGTGTGAAGCTGGTTTGCGTGGACATCAACCCGGCGGTGGTGACAAAACTGGCCGATCGCGGCTCCCTGGAGTCCGTGGGCGTAGTGACCGATGTGGGTCTGTTCCTGAGCCTGCTGATGCGGCAGTTGGATAAGCTGGAAAGCCCCTACGAACTGGCAGTTTAGGCGTTAGGCGCTCAATGGGCTGGGTTTCGGGGCCATCCGCTTTGGCAACCGATCTCAGCCCCTGTCAGTCCATGGTTGCCACAACCGGCCTAGGCCTTGAGCAAGCCATGCATTCCCGCTAACAACACCCAGCCCAATAAATTCACCCGCAAATCAAACAGGGTGACATCCAAGAAATGGTAAGCGGCAAGATTGGCGAATCCCAAGCCCCAAGCGGCTAAGCGGGTTTGGGATTCCCGATTGCCCCAACGACCGATCGCCCGGGTGAACTGGGCCATGATCCAGCCACAGAGGCAAATCAGCCCCAAAGCCGCTGGCCAGCCCGTTTCCATGGCCAACATCAGGGCCAAGTTGTGGGGATGGCCCAGCCAATTGCCCGTGGCCTGTTGATACAGTCCTGTGAAGTTTCCCAGCCCCCAACCCGTCCAGGGCCGTTGGGCTGCCAAATTCCAAGCAAAGTCCCACTGACTCCGGCGCAGGGTCGCTTCGGGGCGATCGGGATAAAGGGCATCATTCAGCCGGCCCCAAATGGCCTTCGGGACGATCGCCCTCAAGGGCCCGGCGGCCGGTTCCGGGCCAAAGGCCGCCCCCAGCGCCAAGGCGATCGCCCCGCCCGCCAGGGCCAACAACCAAAACCAACCAACGTATAGTCCCGTAGCCAACAGGTCGATCGCGGCCAGGGCCCAACCACTGCGAGAGTCCGTCAGCCCGATCGCCCCCAGCAGCAACAGCACTGATAATCCATTGCCCAGGATCACCCCCCAACCGGGGGCGGCATGGGTCGATCGGTGGGTTTGCGCTTGTCGCTGCCGTTCCCGATCCATCACCAACAACCCCAAGGCCAGCACCAGCGCTACCCCAAAGTAGCTGGCGGTCACGTTGGCATATTCAAACGCCGAAGACAGTCGCCCTGGCGGATTGCCGCCCGCGGCCAAAATCCAGTCAATCACCGGCACAATGCGCACCGGGCCGCGCCATCCCCCAAACAGTTGCCCCAACCCCAACCCCACGGCGGGCAGGCAACCCCACACGATCGCCTGAGCCAAGGGCCGCAGGTGCGATCGATGGGTGATCAGTTGGCTGAAGGCCCCAAAGGCCCAAAAAAACGGTAAGAAATTCGCCAGCCCCAACGCCGCCCGCTCCAGGTTGGGCGAACCGGGCAAGGACAGCAACATCACCAGGCCGATCGCCCCCCAGGCCCAAACCAGCCGATCGCGCCGAATTGCATTCCAGCGTTGCCAATAGGTGGCAATGATCCCCAGCCCGATCGCCACCGCTCCCAAGGCCGGACTCAGGGGCAACACCAACAGCCCCCACCAAAGCCCCGCCCAAGGCCCCAACAGGGCTGGGTCAATCACAATCGAGCGCGTGGGCCACAGCCAAACCCGCCCCAGCGCGGCCAACTTCCCCATGGCCTAGGCGCGCTCCCTAGGCAAATCCGTAGGCGATCGCGTCATCGCCGCGTGTCATCCGAATTTGGGCCAGGGCAAACACCGCTGGCACAATCCGCCCGTAGTTGGTGGCGATCGTTCGCCAACCCAAATCCGCAAAAAACCAGCCCCACATCAGGGGCCCCATCACCGCCAACACCGTTTGCGCAGCACCATAGCGAGCGGCCGTCATCATCATTCCCCGTTGGGCCATCTTGGCCGCCACTTGGGTTTCCAGGGCCGCCGCCGCGCCGCCGGAAGCCGCGATCGCCACCTGGGCCGACTGATATCGCACCATGTGGGTTACAAACTGCTGGGCAATTTGCCGCAACACCAGGGGCCGCACCACCGCATCCAGGGCGATCGCGCTGCCCCCTTCCAACAGCAGCCGCACCGGATCGCGCCGCAGGGTTGCGGGAATGGCATCCACACCGGGAATCGTGGCGATCGACCGTTGCAAGTCCTTGGTCAGGGCAGCCCGTTGGCGCTTGGGCAATCGCTTCCAGGCGCGATCGAGCAAATGCAGAAAAATTTCCGCCTCCAGCTCCGTTGCCGTCCAGGTTTCACCGTAGGGCAATCGCAAATGTTGGCAAACCCTGACCAACACATCGCGGTAGGTCACCTCATGGAACCGCCCCCGCAACACCGTTAGCCCATCGGCGGCCAAGTAGCGAAATCGGCGGTCGATCGCATCTAACCAAGCTTCCCGATCGCGGCTCTGTACCGACAGGGGATCGGGCGTAGCAACGTAGTCCAAGGGGTTAAACTTCCGCGCGAACAGCATCTCCGTCAGTTCGCGCAACTCGTCATTAGTTGCTAATTCCAATGCTGCTCGCAGTTCGTCCACAGCCCCAACTCCGCATCATTTCCAGCGTGATTGCCAGCGTTTAAATAGCGTTTGAATCGCCAATGAATGGCTCGCTAATAGCCTGTTTATGGCTTGGTTTCTATGGCTTGGGTGAGAGTTAGCGCCAATCGCTCCCAAAGGTGTCACACAAGGGCGCAGGAATGGCAACTCAACGCCTAAATTTGCTTTGCCCTGGGGTCAGCCCCATTGTACAAAGGGATGGGAAAACGCCCATGGCCTTGACGTAAGATCGCGCTAAATCTCGCTACAATCTTTAGATTTTCTTTGCATTTCGTCTTAGTGTCTGAAGTTCCGGTAACCCTGACCATGGGCTTGGCCGTTTAGCCCGTGCTGCTGGGTTGCCCCAAAAATAACGCAAAGTCTCCGTAAAATTCCTGGCCCGATCGCCCCGATATCAAGTCCCTATGACAACGCTTCCCCCGACTTTAACTCCCTCTCATTCTGTCGCGGTGATTGGCGCAGGGTTGGCGGGACTCACGGCAGCCCGCCAACTGCAAGCGGCCGGGCGATCGGTTGTGGTGCTGGAAAAGTCCCGGGGCTTGGGTGGGCGGTTAAATACCCGTCGCCATTTGGACAGTCGGGCCGATCGAGGCCTGCCCTACCTGGAGCCTCAGGGGCCCTTAACGGAAGCTTGGATCCAGGAACTGCAAAACACCAGCGACCTGCAACCTTGGCCCCAACCGCTCCATCACCTGACCGCCGAGGGCTTGCAAACCATTCCGGGGGATCAACGCTGGGCCATGCCCGCTGGCTTGAGCGTTGCGGCCAAACAATTGGCCGCGGGGCTAACGATCGCCCGTGGCCACCGGGCCATTGCCCTGACGGCTCCAGAAAAACCGGGAGAACCTTGGACAATTCAGTGTGATTTTCCGGCGGCGATCGAACCGGAGCAACAGCAGGAATTTTGGACTGCTGGGGCGATCGTGCTGGCCATTCCGGCTCCCCAGGCGGCGGACTTGCTGGAGTCGGTGGCCCCCGACTGGGCCAAGCGGGCCCGCCAAGTGACCTTCGATCCCTGCTTCAGCGTCACGGCCGCCTATGGCCCCGATCGGGAATTGCAGTTGCCCAATGGGGAAGCTTGGCAGGGAATTCGGGCCCAAATTCCCACCGATTGGCGCTGGTTAGCCCGCGAAGACAGCAAGGCCGACGGGATCTGGGCCATGGGGCAACCGGTGTTGCTGTTGCAAAGTTCGGCTGCGGTGGCCGAGCGGCTGTGGGATGTGCCAACGCTGGAGGCCGTGGGGCAAGCGCTGCTCGATCGCGCCGGGGCCGATCTGGGCTTGCACTTGCAACAGCCCGAATGGATTCAGGTACACCGTTGGCGTTATGCGATTGCCCGAAACCCGCTGGATGAGGGGTGTTGGATTGATCCCGATCGGGCCCTGGCGGTGGCGGGGGACTGGTGTGCAGCTCATCCGCCGGGACAATCCCTAGAAGCGGCAATGCGATCGGGGCTATCTGCTGCCCAAGAACTGCTAGTCCACTGTTTTTAAGGCCCCTTACTTTTAAGACCCTACGTTTTTAGGGTCTCCTGCGGGGCCCCGCTACCGATGGGATTGGGAATTGATCGCGCCCCCCAGGTTTGGGGAATTAGACCTGGGGAATCGCCTCGCCGGGAAAGGCTTCCTCATATTCCGCAATCAAATCATCCAATTCTTCCAAGGCCTGGTTCACATCAATCCGAATCGGGCCCAAATCGGCTCGATCGAGCAAAGACAATAAATAATCTCGTTTGGCCGCAATCGATCGCACCTGATCTTTCAGCACTTGCACATCCATGGCACAGTCATCCTCAGCTTTACGAAAGCGTTCTAAAGGGTTGGGGGCAAAAGGGTTCGGGTCGGTTGTCCAGTCCTGTCGGTGCGGAGTTGGGGATCGTCCCGTCCGCTAGACGAATGGGCCATTCCATCTCAGAATTTACATTAGTTAATGAATACCCGGAACGCGATCGTGTTTGGCAGCCTTCCCCTTGCTCGAATTTTGCTCTATGCCGGTGGAGCCTTAACGGCGATCGCGGCAGTGGCCTATGTCATTGGTAACTCAACCCTGAATCTGATCACCTTTTTTTACGGCGTGCCGGTGCTGTTGGGGGGCTTGGCCCTGAAGGCTGCGGAGTTGAAACCAGCCCCCTACAAAACTCCCACGTCTTCGGAGGTCGTTGCCCTGCGCGATCGCCTGGCCACCCCCACCCAAAACCAGGTGCGCAAGGATGTGACCCGTTATCGCTACGGTGAAGAGGCCCATCTTTCCTTGGCGCTGGAGCGTTTGGGCTTGGCTCCCACGGATCCTGAACGGCCCAAACTGGTCAGCGTGGAAGAGGTGGACTTGCAGGGAGACTATGGGCTGATCCTGGAGTTTGAATCTCCAAAAATGCCCTTTGAAACCTGGCAGACCAAGCGGGACAAGATTGAGCGCTTCTTTGGCCCCAACTTGCGAGCGGAGGTTGCCCAAGGCGAAGGCTCGATCGTGGTTGTGTCGTTGATTTCACCAGCCCCGACGGCCTAGATCTGCCAACTGCTTCGATCAACCGCTTCGATCAGGGACTACTGCTACCTAAGGCTCTTCAATGGCGGGTTGATCGCGCCGTTGCACCCCTAGCCCTAGCTCGATCGGGGGCAACAACCGACCACCGGGCGCAATCGCCGCGCCCACAAAGGGATCGTCCATCAAATTCAGATGACTATCCAAGTCCAAGTAATCGGCCCAGGGGCCCAACTGCAAGGCGGCGGTGTTGGCCAAGGCACTGTCGGAATAGCAGCCAAACATCACTTGCAAGCCACAGGCCCGCGCCGTGGCCACCAGCCTTGTGGCCGCTGTCAGACCGCCGGATTTCATCAGCTTGATGTTGATGCCGTGGATGTGGGGCGCAAGCTGCGGAATATCTCGCTCATCAAAACAGCTCTCATCCACAAAAATCGGGAGGGGCGATCGCGCCTTCAGTTCCGCGAGTTGGGTTTCTTGGCCCACGGGCAAGGGCTGTTCCAGATAAACCACGCCCCGATCGGCTAACCAGCGGGCCATCTCGATCGCCCCGGCCAAGTCCCAACCCCCATTGGCATCCACCAAAATCTTGGCCGTTGGGGCTTCTGCCAACACGGCTTCCACCAGGGCCCGATCGGCCGCCAACCCCTCGGGGCTACCGAGCTTCAACTTCAGCCAAGGGGTTTCAATCACCGATCGCCACTGTTGAACCCGCTCCCGGGCCGCCGCCGGAGAGCCAATCCCGATCGTGACGGAAATGGGCGGAATCCGTTCCCGATCGCCTCCCCACAGTTGCCAGAGGGGCAATCCCGATCGCTTGCCCGCCCAATCCCACAGGGCCAGATCGATCGCCGCCCGCGCCGCCGAGGGCAACGAGCGCACCCGATCGGCAATTTGCTGGCGATCGAGCGGGTGGCAGCCGGCCAGTTGCGGCCCGATCGACTCCAGAGCCTTGGCCAAGTCCTCAGTGGTTTGGGCGTGGGCCCCATGCACCACCGGGGAAGCCTCGCCCCACCCTTCGTAGCCCTCTGCAAAGATCCGCAGCCAGAGATTAGTGTTGCCGTGGTTTGTGCCGCGACTGATGGTGAGGGGCGATCGCTTGGTGACCGTGAAACGTTCGACGCAAATTTGCATTGCGAGAGAGGAGGGGAATGAGTGGCTAAAGGGCAATCCATAACCGATCGCCCCATTAATCAAACGTTAATTCGCCGTTAACCCATCCAACTGTGCGCAGGCAACCTCCTGCAAACTCTTTCAATCGCCTTGATGCAAGTGTGCCAAGATCCACTAAACTCTAATTGAATAGTTTTCTCAATAAATCAAGCCTGATGGGCTGAAGTGGGGGTGGCGATCGACGTACCCCCTTTGTTTAGCCTCCCTTATTGCAAATCTTTCTGGATAGTTGGAGGACTTCGTGAAGCCGTTTTCGTTCGATCGCCCCTTGCATAACGCGCATAATCCTTTCAACCCCGCCACGCCCCCTCGGCTTGGGCTGCAATCAGTCTTTTATCCCCTTAAAAAACGACAATTTTTCCAACTGAGCGGTCGCATTTGTGCCACCCACACCGACAAGGCCGGCCGCTGCAAGGCGCTTCAACTCGAAACCGACGGACGCATTGAACAGATCAAGTTGGCCAAGCCGTTGCGATCGCGCCTGGGCCACACCTTGCACGTGGGCAGTTGGGTTTCCCTGGCGGGCACGGCCAAATGTCATCCCTACAAAGGGTGGGTGAAGTTTAAGGCCAAGGCCCTCACGGGATCTTCGGTGCAACCCATGGAACCGGCAGGGCGATCGCCCTTTAATCGTTCGGCTAATTTGCCCTGGACTCGGCAACCGGCAGCACCCCCCACCCGCCCCGCTGCGGCTCCCATGCCCCACCGGGCCCCCTTCACGCCGCCTGCACAGTCCCCCTCGCCCGATCGGTCATTGGCACGCCCAACCGATCACGCAAGCGATCGCTCAACCGATCGCGCCACCACGGGCCCTGCCAACCGCCCCGTCGGCAGAATTCTGATTTGTCAAAAGTCCAGTTGTCGGAAGCGGGGCAGCGATGGCGTTTGCCGGGCCATTAACCAGGCGTTGGCTGATCGGGGACTGAGCGATCGGGTCAAGGTACAAACCACGGGCTGTCTCAAGGAATGTAGCCGCGGCCCGGCGGTGGTGACCCTTCCGGACAAAACCCGCCACACCCGGATCTCGCCCGATCGGATCCCCGAGCTGATTGAAACCCACTTCGGGCAACTGTCTTAGGGTTGGTTCTCCAATCCCTCTGCCCCTTGTGACGACGATTGGGGCATCGAAAATTAACCATTTCCGCTGGATTCCAGGAACAAACGACAGGCCCTAGGGTCTGTCGTCTTCTTTCTGAAACCCTGATGTTTGCGTCGCGCGGCCTGGAGAAACGGAGGCATGGCCCAGAGAACTCGCGTTTTGGTAACTAACCAATGCAAAGTTCTACAGTCTGTTAAAAATTGCGAGCGATCGGTCACAACTCCTTTCCATCTCAGGATTCCACCGATATTCTGGGGTTCAGAAGCGGTAGATAAAAATCGAGTTGGATCTTCTCGGCGGGGGTGTGTAACATCTCTGCCGATTGTTTTTCTCAGCTCCTCAGCCGTTTTGGATCCGTTTCCCAATGTTTTCCAACTTATGAAGCAGTCGATGATGTCTCTGCCGGCGATCGCCTTGGCCATTGGACTCGGTTTGGCAGTTCCAGTGATTGAAAGCGCGATCGCCCCGTCGGTGGTTTTGGCCCAAAGCTTGCCCACCGGCACATTTTCCGATGGGGAATGGACCGTGCGCATTGCTTACCAAGGCAACGCGCTCACCTACTACGGCCGCAATGAAAATAGCGGGGATTCATTGTTTTTGAGCGGGGCTTCCGTGGGTGGCAATGCCAGCCGCCGCACCTACACCTGGAACAATAGCGGCCATCGCTATCGGGTGAGCTGGCAACCGTCGGATCCGGACACGATTCGGGTGGAAGTGTTTTCGCCCAATGGTCGCAGCATTCTGAATCGACTGCTGTATCGCTAGGGTTGCAAGACCTGGGCATGGTCGCCAGGGGGATGCCCTCTCAAAACAACAGGCGCGATCGCAGTCGGTCTCCCCATTGATTGAGCTGCTCCAGCCACTGACCACCCTGATCGCGCCATTGTTGCCAAGTTTCCGCTAAGTTCACCAGTCGATCGACCCGCAGATCCACATTCTGAGTTGGGTACTTTTGCAGTAGCTCCAACAGGGAAATTTGACCGTCATTCTCCGCTGCGGCCATCAGGGCCCGGCGGAGATTTTGATTGTTGTCGGTGCGCTTGGGCCCTTGCAATACTTGGCTCAACTGCTCCAACAGGATTGTTCCCTGGGAACTGGCCAGGGCCCGATCGAGTAACGCAGGGGGCATGGTCACCCGCTGGGTCAAAATTTGGCGCACCCGATCAGGTCGTTGCTGGCTCAAGATCAAATAGGTTTCCAAATCATCCGAGAGTTCTCCCCGATCGGCCCAAGTCACCAAATCGGTGACCGGCAAGGCTCCTCCCAAAGGGCCGTAGCGAAGGGTGATGGTTTCCGCCGCGATCGCGGGGCCAGTCCCGGCTCCCCAGGCGATCGCGAGGCCGGCGATCGAACCGGTCATCCAACGGGCCAGGGCGCGATCGGGTAGCAGGGCGCAATCAACTTGGTTGAGCAAAATCAGCGGCAACAGAGAACCTTTAACGCAGTGCTGTTGAGTTGAAATCGTCTGTTGCATTTGAGTTAATTAGTCTGATTCGGCACTAATATGCGAAATTTTCAACAGTTGCTCGGCAATATCAATTAGCTGATCTATAGACTCTTGTGTAATCTGTACGGTCTTAAAGCCATGAGCAACTACATTGCGCAATGAAAGCGCATTCATCAGTACCTGATACTCAGAGCGCGAAATTACACCCTCTGTCACCAACTGTTTGACGAGATAGTGTGGATCAAGTTTTTGTACAATCACTCCTTCATTTTCTGCAACAAGCCTTAAGCTTGCCTCCGCAAGAGACCAGGAATAGAGGAGCGCAGACTCTGGATGTTGCGTTGCAAGTTGCCTTGCTATCTGCAATCTTGTTTTGATTTCAGATGATTGAAGAGAGCCTTCAGCCTCTGGCGGGTAGACGGCATCCTCTGGATTAGTCATCACTAACTCAAAGCGCCAACCGGGATGCTGTTCGACGGATTGAGCTAAATTTTGGAGATATTGCCTAGAAGAGGAACTCAGAGAACGGCGTGACTTCACTTCAATAATCACAGCTTCATTCCCCCGCCGAGCAATCATATCAGGACGATAGTTCTTCAGAAAATTGGGCAGATCTTCAAGACTCGGATGAAAATAAACCTCGTATCCCTGATTACGATATTCTTCCGCTAGTTGCAGTAATCGCTCTCTTTCTAGCGTTGCAGATGAAGTTGCCATTAAATAAGTACCTCTTGATCGGGAGCATCAATGACGACAATATGCAAAAATTCATTTCCACGAAGAAAGCCTTCTGCCAAGGTTGAGGTCATATTTTCAACTTTAAAGTTGCCTGACAGATTTCGTTTTCTGACAAGAACATCAGTGACTTGATCATCATCAATGTAGGCTAATCCAATTATGGCATCTTGAATTGGCTTGACAATATTGTCCACATCCATAGCCACAGAATCATAGAAATAGGTTATTTGCAGCATGATTAGACCGATCGCTGCTTTTTGTCCTGGAGGCCAATATTTCTCTGCTTCTTGTCGTACTGTCGTTTTCCAGGCTCTAAGACGCTCCCGCCTACGGGTTTGTTGAGATACGGGTGGCCCATCGACTATGAACTCAAGTCTCGTCAAAATACTCTCAAGTAAATTTCAGGTGGCAGATGTGCATTTGCATTTGTGCATTTATTGTCTTAACACGGGGTCTAAAACCCCGCCCTTTAGGGCCTGCTAGAATTTGACGGGCCGCTGGGCTAGCGGTGTCAGTCTGTGGAGCAACCGTAAGACCGGAAAACTCCTTGAGAGTGGAGGCAGGTGCAATGAAACAGAAACCTAAGTCGTGAGTCTTAGGAATCCTCGTTCCTTGGGGCGGGGAGGATGTCAAGCACTGACTCGGCGGGAGGATTCAGGGGTGGAGCCGGAGCCACCCGCTGGGCCGGACGGGGCAAATCATCGCGCCAAGGGCCCAACAGTTGCACCGAAACCCAGGCATAGCCCGCATAGGCCGGAATGGTGACCGCCGCGAGCAGGGCGGCAATTCCCCAACCCCAATTGCGGAAGCCGGGCCCTTGGTATTGGGTGCGATAGGGATCAAAGGGCAGAGCCGATCGATCCAGTTCGTCGCGCAAGTGCAGCGGCCGGCGAAATCGTACCCGGCGATCATCAAACTTTTCCAACAAAATCCAACCGGCCAGGGCTTCTTCGCGACAAAGTTGGGCAAAGGTGACAGGATTGGCAAAGAGGGGACGCTTGGCGCGCACAATTTTGTATTCCCACTCGATCGCCTGGCGCTCCGAAGGTGCGGTGTCTAGGGGGGGTAAGGCGGCCACGGCCGGATCGATCGGGCGGTGCAAACTCCGCAAAAACTCAACGCAATCGATTAGGTCGGGCTGTGTTGCAAGGTCGGGTTGTCCGGCGCTGGGGTCTATTTCCCGCAGCACCGATGTGAAGTCTTGGGGCGATCGGCTGGCGGGGGAACGGGGCATCCGGCGCGTGGGCCACAATGGCATGTCGCGGGAATCGGCATCGTAATCATCGCGGTAATGATCAAAACCTTCTTCACGAGCTTCATCCGCCGAGGGAAAGCCGGAAGCATCAGGGCCGGATTGCACCGTCATTGCTGCTGAAGCCTGTTGGAATGCGTATGGTGGAATGCGTACCGTGGAAGATGTATCCGCTTTGGGCATTGGGTGGCGAGATGGGCCTCATTGTATCTGAGATATTTGCGTTGGTCGGTGGTGGGCTGGGGCAGACCCGGAACCAGGAAACGGGTGGGCGATCGGGCCCCTGGCGCTGGTTGCTTTGGGGGGCGATCGCCTTGGGGCCCGTCCTGATGCCCGTTACCCATACCAATGCCCAAGCCGCCGAACCACCCACCCCCGAGCCAAACAGCAACCCCTGTGGCCCGGCGGTGCTCGATCGACTGGTTCGCCATCGGTTGGCCGCCGGAGAAACCGTCGAAAGCCTTGCCAATCGCTATAACCTGCTGCCCAGCACCCTGCTGGCCCTGAATCCCAACCTGCGGGGCGGCCAACTGCCCAAACCCGGCACGGAAATTTTGATTGCTCCCATTAACGGAATTCGGGTGGAAACCCAACCGGGCGACAATTGGCAGTCGATCGCCCAGCAATACCGCGTTCGGGCCGACTCTCTGTTTACGGTCAATGGTTGCCAGACCCAACCGGGGCGATCGGTCTTTGTGCCCGGCGTGCTTTGGTCCCCGATCGACCCTGGAGTCGGCTCGCCCCCCAGCGCCAGCGACCCCGACAACGACCTGCTGCGCTATCCCCTGTCGGAAATTAGCCGCTCCCTGACGGACTTTGGTTGGCAAGTGGGGCCCGCCGGAGCCGCCGTCTTTAACAGTTACATCACCCTTGAAGCCCGGCCCAGCGCCGTTGTCTTGGCCGTTGGGCCCGGAACCGTCGCCTTTGTGGGCCCCAACTCTGGCTATCCAGGACAACTGGTGGTGATCAATCACCAGGGCGGTCGCCAAACTCGCTACGCCAACCTGGGAGCCACCTCCGTCCAGCGCGGGCAACGGGTCAACGCTGGCACTCGCCTGGGCACGATTCCCAGCCGCCCCGCCAACGGTCGCAGCCGTGGCCTGTGGTTTGAAGTTCGCTACAACTCCTCCGTGGGCTGGGTGGCGCAAAATCCTGGCCCTTACCTGCAACGCATGGAACCGGCGCGATCGACCCCGCCCAGCCCCACCGCCCCCACTGGCAACCGACCCAGCCCGCGCCCCAGTCCGTCCCGTAACGGTTCCAGTAATTGATGACGGTTGGCCTTCGCTTCTGAATTGACCGCGATCGCCCGACCCGATAAGGTTCTAGGAGGAAATTTCTAGCGCAATAGGCAACCCCGAACCTTGGCTAAGACCGTCATTGCAGGCAACTGGAAAATGTATAAAACCCAGGCCGAAACCCTGGAGTTTTTGAAGCCCTTCGTTGAGCAAATCGCCGAAACCCCGGACGATCGCGAAATTGTGCTGTGCGTTCCCTTCACGGATCTCAGCGTGCTGTCCAATGCTCTTCACGGCAGCCGCATTCGCATCGGCGCGCAAAACGTCCACTGGGAAGCCAACGGAGCCTATACCGGCGAAATTTCGGCTGAAATGCTGACCGAACTGGGTGTTCGCTACGTGGTGGTGGGCCACAGCGAACGGCGGCAATATTTTGGTGAAACCGACGAAACCGTTAACCGCCGATTGAAGGCGGCCCAAGCGGCCGGCTTAACCCCGATTTTGTGTGTGGGCGAAACCAAACAACAGCGCGACGCAGGCGAAACCCAAACCCACATTGCCCAACAATTGAAGGCGGGGTTGGTGGGCGTGAACCTCAGCAATCTGGTGATTGCCTATGAACCCATTTGGGCGATCGGCACCGGGGACACCTGCGAATCCAAAGAAGCCAACCGAGTGATTGGCTGGATTCGCGATCAACTCAATGGTGAAGACTTGCCGATTCAATACGGCGGTTCCGTCAAGCCCGAGTTGATTGATGAAATTATGGCCCAACCGGAAATTAACGGTGTGTTGGTTGGTGGCGCTAGCCTTGACCCGATCGGCTTTGCTCGGATTGTGAACTATCAATAATTGCCATCATTATTGCCACGATCTGTTCCACTGTTTTGCCTTGCTTTTCTCAACCATTGCTAACCAATAGGCGGGCGATCGAGCGGATATTCCAGCTCGATCGCCTGCCTGCATTTTTATCCAAAATCATGCCAGTTTTTCAGAAATTTATTCTGAATTGAGTTGCCGTTGTTGCTTAAAACGCCAGTTATTATCTGTGAGATGATGACTTGTGGTAAAAGATCACTCACATTGCAAGATTTTCCCTGACTCATTACTACTCAATTACGGCACTACAGCCTTTACCTAGAATTACTGGCACGCCATATTGCAGATGCCATAAAGCAACGGTTTGGTGGGCAGTGCCCACCCTACGGGCGACTATGCTTAGTAATTGAGGTAAGGGCTGTATCTCCGATCATTCCCTAATTATTATTACTACTGCTGCCTTCTTCTTGCGTTTCTGCTGGTCCTCCAAACGTGCCACCGGGGCCAAACAAGGACGTGGCCGCCTCATCCAATTGTTGGAAAAAGAGCAGGAAACCCAACACATCTCGGAACGGCTGGGTCACGGTGTTCAAGGCATAGGTAACGCGAGCGATGAGGTTGCGATTCACAACTACCACGTCGTTATCGCGCAGGGGAGGATTATTGGCTGGATCGCCCATAAACGCAGCTTTGCCATCCAGGATCCGGGTAACCGGTTTGCCCTGTTCTGGATCAAAACGAATGAGGGCAATTCGCCGGAGCCGGGCGGTATCCAATGACACGCCATTGAGCGCATCAATGAAGGTGCTGCCGTTGGGCAGGGTGAGGGTGACCAGGCCACCGCGACCGGCATAGTTCACCATCCGAATCCGAATGGCGGCGCGGGCTACGTTGCTGCGGGCCATCAGGTCTGCGTCATAGCCCGGATCAATGCCGGATTCGCGCCGAGGCACCACGATCGCATCGCCATCTTGCAGATAAATCCGTGGTTCCGGGACCCCTTCCACGAGCAGGGAGAGTAGGTTCACGTTTTTCTCGATCGTGGAGCCGTCGGGCAGTTGGCGGCGAACTTTGATGGCCCGTAAATCAGCCCAGTCGGTGGCTCCGCCGGAGGCCACTAGGGCGGTCACAACCGTATCAAAGGGGCTGACTCGATAGAACCCGGGTTTGACCACTTCGCCAGTGACCACAATGTCAGGATTCACGGGGGTGAGCACGCCGACGGTGACGATCGGGTTAACGAGATAGCGTTCGTAACCCTGCTGTAGAAACTTTTGCAGTTCGGCGGTGGTTAGCCCTTCCGCATTGACGATTCCCAGTAGGGGGACGGAAATTTGCCCCTGAACATTGACGATGGTGGAGGTGTTGAGTTCGGGAAAGCCTTGCACCTGAATGGCGATCGTGTCGTAGGACGAGAGGCGATAGACCCGCCATTCCGGGGGCGGTGCGGTGAGGGATTCGGGCCAGTCGGGAATGGGTTGCCCCGGTTGTCCTGGTTGCCCCGGTTGTCCCGGTTGCCCCGGTTGCAAAAGTGGCACTGGGGCGGCGTTGGGGCCGGAGGGTTGAGCCGGGGCCGGGCCGGGGGCCGGTTGGGCTGGGGTTGTTGGGGTGGCTGGCGGCCGGTTGGGCTGGGGGGCCGCTTGGATGGGTTGGAGTTGGGGGCGATCGGGGCCCGATCGGGGAATGTCCGGAAACACGACTTCAGCGGTGGATGCGGCGGCGGACGGATCGGAATCGAGATCGGGCTGATTGACGGGCTGATCTAAACCTGAGCCATTCGCTCCCTGGCGAGGCGTTTGGGCCAAGACGGCGATCGCCTGACTACTGAGCAGGACGATCGGTAAACAACGGCTGAGGGCCAAGGTCAAGGCGGGCAGGGAGGAACGGGCCATAGGACAGAAAAGGGCAGCAACGGCAGAATCAGCGGCATCCAAAGTATCCAGTCAGCAGAATTCAATCAGGGGCAAAGGGCAGCAATGCCATCCCGATTGAGCCATGCAGCAATTCGCGATCGGCGCTAGCGATCGACCTTGGGGGGGGCGGGTTTCAGCGGCCCCGTCAGCAGAACTTGCTGCACCTGTTGCGCCAGGTCGGTTAAGCGGGCTTGATAGTTCTGATCCCACTCATCCAAGGGCTTATCCGTAGGCAACAGCAAACTGACCGCTACCCAAGGGGTGTGGCCCTGTTGCCATTGGGCCAGTTGATCACGCCAAAACCATTGGCTGGGGGCCGGGTCGCCCCCTTGGGGCCAGGCATACCAGGACAGCAGGAAATAGGTTTGGTGCTGACTAGTCCAAAGCCGCACCAGCCGGGCCCGAAAGGGCGGCAGGCCCGCCGGGGCCAGGGTCAAGGTCTGTTCTGAGTCTGTTTGCAGGCCGTCGCCCAGCCAGTTGCCGGAGTCGAGAGCGGTCCATTCCACTTGGGGTCGATCGCGCCCACGCTTCATGGGCATCAGCAACAACACGGCGCGATCGCGTTGGGCTGCGGCGTTGGGAGTTGCGCCCGGGCCTTGGGGCCGCACTCGCTCGATCGGCTGCCAAAGCCACTGTTCACCGCCCAAACTGCGCTGGCTGATCTGTTGGGTTTGCCAACCGGGGATGGCTAAACCCTGTTTGGGTAATTGCCGCAGGGTTTTCAGTTGGCTGGGGTTGCCGGCTCGTTGCCAGCGCCAGGCCCCGCCCGCCACATAACCCGGCAAGGATCCCAGGGCGATCGCCCCCAACAGACCCAGGGTTAGCAGTTTTGAGCGGTGGCGGCCCCAGAAATTTTGAGCGGGGGCGGGTTGCGAGTCCGAAGTGGAAGAGTCGGTCATGGGAGAACAGCAGCGGCGGGCAAGGACAGGCTCAAGCGCAAAAATTAAACGAAAGCAATCAAACGAAAGCAATCAAACAAAAAACCAAACTGAAACCGAAGCAAAGCTCAAAACACCGACTACAACACGAACCCAAACAGCAACAGATGCACCACGATTAGCTGATCCGCAGGCCAATCCTCTCGCCAGGATAGCGGGCTGGGACTGGTGGCCGCCAAGGGCAACGCGATCGCCTGGGGAATCGATCGACCCGTCTGGAGACCGCTTCGGGATCGATTTGAAATCGATGACACGGCCGCAAATTACCAAGGACTGCCAATCGTGGTGAAGCTGGCCCAATAGTAGGGGTGAGCTAGGGAAAAAGTCGCTAACTTGCTCGACTCCGGCGGCAAATCGACAACGCCACCGGGAAACACCAAGCGCCCATCCTCGGCTCGGGTTTGCCCCCGCAACATGGCAACTTGGGCCCGCCGCAGGGCTTCCGCTTTGATGGGAGCCGATCGCAGGGCATCATAGAACCCCGCCATCAGCCCCAAGGTTCCCTCATCACTCACATACCAGAGGCTGGCCACCACGGATTTCACCCCCGCATCCACCGCAAAGCCCGCAAATCCCAACTCCGCCGACTCATCCCCGATCGCCGTGCGACAAGCGCTCAGCACCAACAATTCCACGGGCGGACTGCCCAACCCCAAGTAGCGCAAATCACTGACGGCTAACCGTCGATCCCATAACCGCACAAAGGAATCTTGGGGAGAGCCGGGCCGAAAATCCGCGTGGGTGGCCAGATGCAAAATCGGGAACGGGTTCGATCGCCGCTGACGTTTCAGGTTTTCTAAGTTGAACTCTTCATTCAGAAAGGTTTTATCCCGGGGAATCAGCCGCTGAATCGTCGCCAGTTCCACCGGCACGGCGGGCAACGGCGGCAAATCCGTGAACTCCGAGGCCCCAAAACTGAGCACCGGGGCCGATCGAATGGGTTCAAACTGCGTATCGGTCAGGTTGATGCTGGGAATTAACCCAACGCTGTATTTCTCAATCAAAAACTGCTGGCCATCGTGCAACACGGACACGGGCAGCGATCGCATTCCGCGATCCATCGAAAAGGCGATCGTATCCACCTGATGGCGCACCAACTCTTCGGCCACGGGCCCCACAATCCAGCGGTATAGCTGCTCGGCCGGAGGGCGGTAGGTGTTGCTGATGCGGGCAACGGGGGTGGTGATGGCGGCTCGCAAATCAATCACCGCCTTCAAAACCCGATCGCGCGGGGCCTCGCGCACCACGCGATAGATCGGTGGTGCGTCGGGAATCACCAAAATCACATCCAACTGCTCCGGGCGAGCGAAGGTATACAAAATCGCCGGTTTCAGGCCCGTTTTGGACTCCAAACGGCGCAACGTGCCCTGAAGGTCGGGAAAACTCTGCACATCGTTGCTCAGGGCCCGACCCAAATGGCCGTTGGTGAGGGTGGTATAGAGTCGATCGATTTCCACCGCCGCCCGATCCGAAGCGCCGCCTTTCAGGTGGTCAATAATTTGCCGACGGGCCACCTGTTCAATGGCCGCCAAATTGTCCCCCGATCGCCCCCCGTTGCCCATGGGCCGTTGCTGCACGATGCGCCCCGCTTCCGGGTCAGGGCGATCGCCCTCCGCTTCTGGCTCCACAACGGGAGTCGGTGTGGGACTGGGAGAAGGCGTTGGCGTGGGACTCGGAGAAGGAGTCGGCGTGGGACTCGGAGAAGGCGTTGGCGTGGGACTCGGAGAAGGAGTCGGCGTGGGACTTGGAGAAGGAGTCGGCGTGGGACTCGGAGAAGGCGTGGGCGTGGGGCTAGGGGTGGGACTGGGAGAAGGAGTCGGTGTGGGCGTGGGGGTGGGAACTGGCTCGCCCGTGGTGATGAATTCGATGTTGCCCTGGGTGAAGGGGCCCGGAAAGGAACCGGTGCTGATGGTGCTGCTGCCGGTGGATACGCCACCGGCCAAACCATTGCCGCCGCTGCTGGGCGTTTCGCCCACCACCAAAGGCACAACGGGCGTTTGGGAACCGCCGCCATGGGTGATGCGCACGGCATTCCCTCCCTGGCTGCCGCCCGTGGCGATGCTGGTCAAAACACCCGATCGATCAATGAAGGCCCCCAGGGCCCGGAAAAAGCGCGTGCTCACAATGTCCACACTGCCACCCCGACCATCGCTCCCCCCTTGGGCGTTCAGGCTGGTGATTTGCACATCGCCCGGGCCCGTGAGGGTGAGGTTGGCGTTGCCGCCGTTGCCCCCAATGGCGCTGAGATTCAGGGTTCCCAAACTGATGCCGGTGCGGGCGCGGGCCTGGAGATTGCCGCCTTGGCTGTTGCCACTGGCGTTCAGGTTGCCCCCACTGATCTGATCCGTGGCGCTGATCAGCGTGATGCTACCGGCGGCGTTTTGTCCCTGGGTGCTGAGGCTGCCAAAGCTGAGGGCCCGTTGGGCCGTGAGGGTGATGTTGCCGCCGCCGTTGCCTGCGGCCGTGATCAAACCGGCGATCGCGGCGCTGTTGTTGCTGCTGGCGATCGCCACATTACCGGCCACGCCAATCACCGGAGCACTGGTGGACAGGTCGCCACTGAGGGCGATCGGGCCGCTGCTGTCGATCGTCACGCCGCCGCCGCTGCCATTGTTGCCGATCGCCTGGAGATTGCCCCCCACCGTCACCCCCGTGCTGCCATTGAGCGTGACCGCTCCGCCGGACTGACTGCCGCTGCTGGTGATGGCTCCCGTGGCGATCGCCCCGCCCGAGGTGCGCAATGTCACTTGCCCCCCGATCGGGCCCTGGCTGGAGATTGTGCCCGTGGTCAGGTTACCTGGCGCAGACAGGTTAATCGCCCCGCCGATGGTGTTCATGTCGCCCGTGGTGATGGAGCCGCTGCTGCTATTGAGGGTGATCGGGCCACCTTCGTTACCGGTGGTGCGTAAGGAGCCGGTGGTGATGCTGGAGCCGGCCGAGAGGTCGATCGCCCCGCCCTGGGTTTCCAGCCGCCCGATCGAGATCGCCTCGCCCGCTTGGATGGTGATTGGCGCGCCCAAGGTGCTCAACACATCGGCGGAATCCAAAAACCGCACATCGCGCCCCGCCGTGAACCGCACCGACCCACCATTGGCCATCCGCAAACTGAGGCGATCGTCAAGCAAATTTTCCAGCACAATATCCCGCTCCGCTTCCAGGATCAGGTTAGCGGTGCTCAACAACAGCTCTAAACGCCCCTCACTGATTGTGAAGTCCACGGGAGCGGGCGGCCCCGTAAAAAAGCCTTGATCGGTGCGCAGAATCTGATTTTCTGGCTGGCCAAAGGGCACATTACTACTCAGTTGTGAATCATCACTGCCGAGGACACCAGGCACAATCCGAATATCCTGAGGATCCAGCAGCAGCGTGCCCAAGGGGCCCAAGGGAGCCGTCAGATCCACCGTTCCCCGCACGGCCAATTCCCCCTTGGCCGACAGTTCCACAAAACCACCCGGGCCACCGTTGGGGCCGCCCCGGGCCGCGATCGCCCCGCTATACCAAGTCAAACCATCGGCCCAGACAATCACCTGACCGCCGGCCCCTCGATCGGTGGCGTTGGCCTGAATTTGGCTGGCCCGATCGACCCAAGTGGCCCAAGCGCTGAACAGATTACCGCTGCCCCGTTCGCTGCCGCCAATTTGCACCCGACCGCCCCCCCGGGGGCCGCTGGCTTCCAAGTTAGCCCCCACCAGACCCACCCGATCGCCCCCGATTGTGATGCTGCCGCCGGGGCCGGTGGAGCGGGCGGTGTCCACATTTCCGGCCACCACCACACCCCGATCGGGCAAGGCCACGGGCCCCGACGCGGCAGACTGCAACAGCACCGAGCCATCGGGATTGATCACCAACTGGGATGCGGCGGCGGTGGGGCTACCGGCCAACAAGTCCGCCAGCGATCGCCCCCCGATCGCCCCCGGTTCCGGCAAGGCCACTTCCAAGGTCAAGGTGGATCCATCGGGCGCGATTCTGACCCGATTCGTGCCGGGAATGGCGGCCACGGTCACGTTGCCCCCGGGCGCTTGCAGCCGGCCCGTGGACACCACGGAACCACCGCCCAACAGCCACAGATTTTGTCCTTCGCCTACGGCCAGGGAACCCCAGTTCAACAGATGACCCGGGCGATCGCTCACAAAATCCAGCCATTGCAGGGAACCGCTCAAGCCGCGAAAGTCCACGGGCCCTTGGGCAGAAAACCAACCGCCATCGCTGAAACCCAGCCGATCGGCGGTGGTGGCCATAAACGAGGCGGGCACATCCAACCGGGCCCCAGCCCCAAACAGGATCCCCGCAGGATTCATTAGATATAAGTTGGGCTGGCCGCCGGAGATCCGAATCAGCCCTTCAATCACGGACGGTTCACCCCCAGTGACGCGCCCAACGATCGCCCGCAAGTCCGGTGTGGCCAAAAAGTTAGCAATTTCCTGGGGACTGAGGCCCAGCCGCTGAAAGCTATGGAACAGGTTATCGCCCGATCGGGTTCCGCCGCCGATGTTGTATTGGTTGCCCTGTTGTTGAACGGTAGTGCCCAGGCCGTCGTTGGCGGGAACGATCGCCGGTTCGGCATGGACGGGGCTGGCCATGAGGGCCATGCCGATTCCAAAAATCCCGATCGCCGTTTGCCGGTAACTACCCATGGCTTTTCCTCGCTCGATCGCTGGGGGTGGATCTGTCCTTAGGGCGATCGTAGCTCGCAAACGGTTGATTAACCCTGGCTTAATTTGGAGCGGCGGGGTGATTGGGGCGATCGGAGAGGTCGGCGGCGCGATCGCCTCTCAGGATAGCGGGTTGGTTGTCGGCGGCCATGGGGCGGGGTCGGGTTATGCGGCCTGGTTCTGGCTGGCGTTCAGGATGGTTAAGCCGACCAAGATTTCGTTGTGATAGTGATAGATGATGTTGTCTTCGAGCGTGCTGTCGTTGGCGTTTTGGGGTTTACGAAAGCTGAGATAGAGAACATCGGCGATCGGGTCGTAGCTACTCCAAATTTGGTTGGAGGGAGCCTGGAGCAGATGGGGGATGGCGTTTAGGATTGCGGGCGTTGCCATTGGATGCCTCGTTGGGTGATTTTGTGGGGTTTTGAGGTCAAGAATGCAGTGATCACGAAGCCATCTTCGGGGCTAGTTTCTTTGTAGACAACGACGGCGTTTTTCTCGGTGATTGGGGTTTTGGGGTAGTGGCGAAGGGCGACTTTTTCGTCTGTCCAACCATTGGCGATCAGGTCAGGATCGCTAACGGTTTCAATGACCATATCGAGGCAACCGGCCATATAGTCGTGGTTTTCGGTGATGTGGGCCCATTGCTGGTGGGTGATGCGAATGGGTGTGCCGCTGATGGATTGAGTTTGGGCGAGTGGTGGAATGTTGGTTTGGCCGTTGCTGGTCATGGATGAATGGTTTAGGGATTCTGTAATTCTTGCAGAATGAATTGGGTGAGGGGGTGGTCGAAGAGGTCGGCGGCGCGATCGCGGGTCGGTTGTCGGCGGTAATAGGGTCGGGTAGGGGCGTACCGCTGTACACCCTCCAACCGGGTCGATCGCTTGAAATGAATCGGTTAGCGGAGATCTCGCTTATCGGAGAGCGCATCGTTATGTGCCCCTACAGATTCGAGAATGTTTAAGTCCGCTAAGGTGTTCATAAAACAATCGCTGGGGTGTCTGGATTCACGATCAAGAATTTGACATTACTTAGGGCAAAAATTATTGATCGTGGCGGCATTGGGTGCGCGGGTTGAGGCGATCGCAGTCCCAGCGTTGAGGATTGGTGACAATGTAATTGCGAAAATTGGTTAATTCCTGATCGTGACGCACCACCCTTTCCCAATAATTTCGCTGCCAAATTCGTCTGCCAGCCTGACCCGATTTTTGATTAATCGTTTTCGTCGTCTGATATTTAAAATACGCCACCACATTCCCCACCCCAATCGTAGGGGCGGGGTCTCCCCGCCCAGCCCCCACGACCATTTCCCGCCCAGCCCCTGGCGATTCATTCACAATTTCCAGGATGCCGTGAACATGATTAGGCATCGCCACAAATCCATCCAATCGAATATTTGGAAATCGTTGGGGTAAGGATTGCCAAGCCGCGATCGCAATTTCTCCATCTTCTGTGGGGTCAAATTTGCCATCAATAATTTTGCCCAACCAGGGTTCGCGATGTTGGGTACAAAGGGTCAAGAAATACATCCCCGGTGTGGCGTAATCATAGTTCCGTAAACGGATTGATCGTCTGTGGTGAATTTCGGGGTTATATCCCATGTTTATGCAACTATTGACAACGTTTCACATATTATCAAAATTTTGCGTTTGGATGGTCGTGGGGGCTGGGCGGTGGATGGTCGTGGGGGCTGGGCGGGGAGACCCCGCCCCTACGGGATTTCGGGTGGGGTGGTGAGTTGTTGCAGGATGGATTGGGTGAGGGGGTGGTCGGAGAGTTCGGCGGCGCGACCTTGCTGGAGGGCGGCTTGCACCATGTATTGCAAACTTTGGAGGCTGCCTTGGGTTTTGGGATGGGCTTCACCCAGCTTCTGTACCCGAATCTCCAAAGCACGCACCAACAGCCGCTCGGCTTCACCCCAACGATTTTGGTAACAGTGCAGCACTGCCAAGTTGTTGAGGCTGAGGGCGGTGTGGGGATGGTCGGCTCCCAGCACTCGCTCACGGATTTCCAGCGATCGCCGGTAGAGGGGTTCCGCTGCCTCGTACCGTCCCTGGGATTCGTAGAGTAATGCCAAGTTGTTGAGGCTGGTGGCGGTTAAGAGATGGTCAGGGCCGAAGTGGCGTTCGGTGATGCTCAAGCAGTTGCCGTGGTGCTGCTCGGCTTCAGCCCAGAGACCCTGCCCCTCAGCCAACCGCGCCAGGGCAATAAAGGGCCAATTGTAATCGTCATTATCGATCTCACCACTGGCCGCTGCTGCCGTTGCCAAGTGTGGCCAGGCGGGGCGGGTGCGCGCCAAGTCCGCCAGCGTCACCGTTTGCGGAACCGTTCTGGCCACGCTCACCATTTGCCCCAAAAACGCCTGTTGCAGCGCCCCACCCTCGGGCCAGTCCGCCCGTTTGGCCGCAAAAAACTCCCGAATCAGCGGATGCAATTTGTATTCTTCCTGTCCTGTTCGCTCCAGCAAACTCAGTTCAACCAACCGACGACGGGCTTTGGCTAATTGATCGTGATTCAGCAACAAGCACCCTTGCTCGGGTTGGGTCGCAGGTTGCTGAGTGATCCACCGCCAAAGTCGATCGCGCTTGCGTTGGCGACGGGGTTGAGGTTGGGGCTGGGTTTCACAGCGGGCAACGGTCGCCTCCACCAACTCCCAAGGAATCGGGCCATTGCCAAAACAACCCAATAGCACAGCCAGTTGCTGAGGTGCGGGGGCAAGCTGCTGCCAACTGATGTTGAAAGCGATTTCAATTTTGCTCATCGCTTCATGCCGGAGTTTGTCCCGTTTCAGCCGCTCCAAAACCGACTGAACCGACCAATCTGGCTCCAACTTCAGCAAGCTACCAACTAACTCAATCCCCAACGGCAAATAGCCCAGCCATTCGCACAGCGCCGCCGCCGTCTCCGGTTCTGCCGCGATCCGCTCCCTTCCCACAATGCTGGTGAGCAACTGAAGCGCCGCCTCTGGGGTCAGCACCTGCAACTCCAGCCGCTCAACCCCCTGAAACTGCGCCCGCGTCGTGACCAACACCCGAAATCGCGAATCGCTCGGCAAAATCGCCCCAACTTGGGCGCGATAGTCCGTCACATCATCAAAGATCAACAACACCGATTCCGGCGGCACTTCCTGGGCCGGCCAATGGCCAAAGCAATAGGTCAACTGCTCCGGCAAATCCCCCAAATCCGCCAGATCCACCGTCGGGAAAAAGCGCGATCGGGCAAAGTTCAGTAGCTCACCCCCCGCCCGTTCCCCCGCCAGCCACACCACCCCGCCGCGATAGGTTTCGTGCAGATGTTGCCGCGCATATTGCACTGCCAGCTCACTCTTGCCCACACCACCCATGCCATCCACACTGGCGATCGCCACCCGGTGATCTCCCGTTTGGAGCAACTGGTGCAACTCTTCCAATACCTGATCGCGCCCAAAGAAGCGATCGCGCGCCACCCCCCGATCCTGCAAATTCGTCGGCGGCCCATCCCCAGTCGGCTGCGGTGGCTGTGGCGACAGATAGACGTTGATATTCTTATCGCCCGCAACGTTATCGCCCGAGCCACTGTGGGTTTGCTCGACGCGATCGCCCATCGTCTGGTCAACCTTGCCGATCTCGACCTTGGCTTGATCGTTGGCAATAATGCCCTGCTGGATTTCGGGTCGATCACTCATGGCTCGTGCAACTCCAAACAATCAATCGGAGCATTGCCGCAACGCAACCACAGCACCTTGGGCGGCGAACCATAGAGCCGACTGCGTTCCGCAAAGTCCGCATCCTGGGTGACGATGCAAAATCCGCGATCGCGCGCAAACTCCCAAATCGCACTGTCAGGGGCTTCCGCCAGCCCTTCCAACTGCACATGGCTCGCGTCCGGCAACAGATCCGCCAGTCGTCCCAACAGTTTTCGGCTCAGATTTTGATCGAGTAACAGTCTCATGCCGCGATCGCCACAAGTCGATGATCGCGATCGGCTGCAAAGGCCAAGCAAGCCAAAATATCCTGCATCGTCAACTCTGGGAAATCATCCAAAATTTCCTCAAAGGACATTTCCGCCGCCAACCAACCCAGCACGTCATAGACCGTAATTCGCATACGCCGAATGCATGGCTTTCCACCTCGTTTATCCGGCTCGATCGTAATGATTTGGCGATAGTCGATCATGGCTTTGTTTGTCGGTTGCTCTTAACTGAAATGTTGCGTGATCGGCGCGTTGAAAACGGGGGGCTGATTGGCCATCGGAACCGCGATGCCTGCGAATGCCAATGTTGTGGGTTCCATACGTCCTACCGATCGAATGCTCTTTTGATTTGATTGATTTAATGCGATCGAATCCTCCTAGCTGGGGGCAAACCGGGGCGATCGCGCCTCACATCTGCCTTAAGTTTACTCACTCCCCCAAACAGCGCCATGGTATCGGGGGCGATCCAACCGCTCGATCGGCCCGTGCTATCCTTCAGGCGAGTTGCGAACTATGTCGATCGTGCGGATGCGAGATCGATTTGGTGTGGAAAGCAACACAAACCCTTGGTGTGGAGTGAGCGCAATTATGGTTACGTCTCCTGTTCGGTTGGGTCGCGAATCGGGCGAACTTGGGTTGAACCAAAAACCCCAGGATTTGGAGCAACCAAGCTTGAATCTGAATCTGCATGGGTTGTCGCCCCTGGAAATTCCCGAGAGCGTGCCCCTGTTTGGAACCGACGGGATTCGCGGGCGCGTGGGCGAGGTGCTGACCGCGAGCTTGGCGCTGCATGTGGGCTATTGGGCTGGGCGTGTGTTTGCGGCCCGATCGGGCAAAGGGGCGATCGTCGTTGGCCAAGATTCCCGCAACTCCAGCGAAATGTTGGCGGCGGCCCTGACGGCGGGGCTGACGGCGGCTGGGTTGGAGGTGTGGAATGTGGGCCTCTGCCCGACTCCCTGCGTGGCCTATTTAGTGGAAGCGACCGGGGCGATCGGGGGCGCGATGATTTCCGCCAGCCACAACCCGCCCGGCGACAACGGCTTGAAGTTCTTCGGCCCCGATGGGCACAAGCTGGCCAAAGAAGCCCAACAACAAATTGAATCGGCCCTGCGTCACCACGTGCTGCCCGGCTTGGAACCCGTGACCGGTTGCGGGCGCGGCTATTTCCGGCCCGAGCTGGTGCGCGGCTATGCGGTGTCCCTGGAACAAACCCTGGAGCAAGAGGGCTGGGGCGATCGCCCGTTGGCGGGTTTGAAGGTGGTGTTGGATACGGCTTGGGGAGCCAGCGCCAAGGTAGCTCCGGCGGTGTTTGAGGAGTTGGGCGCAACGGTGATTCTGCTGCACGGGGAACCGGACGGTGATCGGATTAATGTGAATTGCGGCTCAACTCACCTAGAGTCCCTGAAGGCGGCGGTGGTTGAGCATCAAGCGGATCTGGGCTTCGCCTTTGATGGGGATGCCGATCGGGTGTTGGCGGTGGACGGTCAAGGGCGCGTGGTCGATGGCGACTACATCCTCTATTTCTGGGGGCAAACCCTGCGATCGAGCGACAAGCTGCCAGAAGCGACGATCGTCTCGACGGTGATGGCCAACCTGGGCTTTGAGCGGGCTTGGCAAAAACAAGGCGGCAACTTGATTCGCACGGCCGTGGGCGATCAATACGTGCAAAAGGCGATGCTCGATCGCGGCTACATGCTCGGCGGTGAGCAGTCGGGTCACATCCTCTGCCGTCACTATGCCGTCAGCGGCGATGGCACGTTGGTGGCCCTGCACTTGGCGGCCCTGGTGAAGCAGTCCGGGCGATCGCTCACCTCCTGGGTGGATGACAGCTTCCAGAAATATCCGCAACTGCTGGAAAATGTGCGGGTTGAGGATCGCGCGCGCCGGTTGGGCTGGCAAGATTGCGCCCCCGTGACCGAGGCGATCGCCCAGGCCGAAACCCAAATGGGCGATGCGGGCCGGATTTTGGTGCGGGCTTCGGGCACGGAGCCGGTGATTCGCGTGATGGTGGAAGCGGCTGAAGCGGATTTGGTGCGCCATTGGGCCGATCGCCTGGCCGCCGTGGTGCGATCGCACTTGAGCTAGGTTCCCAACGCGCGATCGGGTGGGTTAATCCGGGCGATCAACCCACCCATTTCCTGTTGGTTTTCTGGGCGGGTTGTTGCATCAACCTTGAAGCCGTTGACCTACCCAACGTCCTCCAAGTCAGTCCAGTTGATTCAATTCTGAAAACCCTTGAGAATCAACAAAATTTAACCCAAAATTCAGCAACTAAAGTCTCATTAATACTTAAGGTCTTAAAGTCAAAAACTTAAAATTTCAAAACCAAAATCATCAGACATTACAAAAAAGGTCTCCTCGTTTTTATTGATTGGGTTAGTGCTTAACAGATCAACATATTTCCTGTGCAATCGGGCAGGTAATGCCTATCTTGATGGGAGTAGTTGTTCTGGATCTGAAATGATATTTTTCCAGCTAAAGATTACACAACAGAGACCGCCTCAAACCCAGCGCCAAGCTAGCCCCATGAATTGGCAGCGGCTAGGGGAGTTCGTGGGCAGCCGTTGGGTTGTTGGGTTTGTGGTGGGACTGGCGATCGCGCTGCTGACGGCAACGGGACTGCAAGCCGCGCCACCTCCACCCGACTATTACCCCTTTCCTTTGAATGGTCGTTGGGAATATGCCACGACCAATGCAGCACAGGGCACAACGGGCAACTTGCTGATCAAGGTGATTGGGGCCGATCGCGACGGCTCGCAAATGCGCTACACCACTGAACAAGATTTAGGATTTGGGCCATCTAATTTGCTCTATCTCAAGGGTGAAGGTTGGGTCAAGGAAATTAAGTTTGTGTTGGCTCGTAATGGCATGACCAACGAGACGGTCAATGATCCAATCAAGCCCATTTTAAAAAATCCACCGAAGGTGGGCGATCAATGGTCTTGGACTGGTCAGCAGGTGGGTGCAGCCACCACGAACGCCTCCGAATCCTTCAAGGCAGCGGCGGCGGAAGAGGTCACGGTTCCAGCGGGCAAATTTAATACAATTCGGGTGGAAATTACGGGAGAAAAAGCGGGAACGGCATTCCGCAAGGTGATGTGGTATGCCGATCGTGTTGGGCCAGTGAAGTGGCAAATTTGGGATGCCAGCAATGCGCTACAAACCACCACGGAGCTGAAGCGATACGAATTTCCCAAGGCTTCCTAGTCTTGCCCGATGACAGATTTGGCAGCCGCAACACTGGGCGATCGGGGGATTGAATGGTCATTATCCCCCTCGCCGTCAATTATTACGGGTCTGCGATCATGCCCCAGCCTTTCGCCTACCTTTGTTGCGATCGGGATCCGGGAGACAACTATGCTCGATCGCCTGAGATAGCAAAGCCATGAAATTAGTTTTCATGTGCGAATTTCTATTGATCAATTACTGGGGAAATTTCTGAAGTTGCAATGAATTGATAGGACTCTGGCAAAGTACCACGCCAAAGATATTGAGTTAACATCCGTCCGGCGGCCGGTTCTTGGTCTGCTTGCTTCGGAAAGGGTAATCGCAAAGCCTCGTAGAGCAAGCCACGATAGAGATCAAAACTCGCTTCGATCAAGTCGCCATAGGTTTTGGCCGCGGCGATCGCCCAGTGATAGGCAAAGCAAATTGAGAACAGGGCGATTAGTGCTGCCCACCAAGCCCAAAACATCCAAACCAAAAATAACCAGCTCCAAATCCACAGCCGGGCCGTGGCATTCAGTTCAGCCCGCGCTGCCTGTAAATCTGCTTTGGCGGATTCGGGCAACAACAACCACAATCGCGGCCAACAAATCACCGCATCCAGCCCATATTTATCGAGCGATCGCAACTCCGCCGCCCGCAAGATATTCCCCAACGGCGTGGGCATAACATCAATATCTTGGACAGGAAAATCACTGAGTTGGCGATCGAGCTTGATACGTAGTTGGCGATCGCGACTGGTAAGCCTTGGGAGATTATCTAATTTTTGAAATTGTGATTCAAGTTTTCCCTTGGCCCTGATTTGCTGGCAAATGAAGTGATCTTTAAACCCATTAAAAATAGGATACCAATAGCCCTCAAGACCGCGTAGTGCCATCAGTTGAAACCGTTCCACCACGGCAGCCGAGGCGATCGCCCCGCCCAGCACGGCCACCAACAAAGCCAACTGTAATGGTTCCGGCTGTTTGGTGAACCAATCCGTGAAGGGTTGCCAGCCAAATCGCTGAATAACCGCCACTAAGCCCCCAGCCCAAAAGACAATGGCAGAAGTCAGCAGACTCGAAATCCACTGTTCTGCAACCTTGCCGCCTGCGCCTTCGAGTACCTTGGCAGTCATGGGTTCTCCTGCGCTGGATTAGACCGTAACTGCTGAAATTCAGCGATCGGGATTAGGGAAAGATTATGGGTTGGGCAACGGGGAATCGGTTGGCCGACGCTGCGCCGTGACCAGCGATAGTCACCGTGGGGACAAATATATTTATCGGTCGCAACGTAGCTGGCATTCCCGGGAAGGGCTTCAAAACTTTTGCGCTGATCATTAGATGAGTCAATCAGAAAGGATTGCAGCCAAGTTTTTGTAGATTCATGTGTGTTTAAGTACTCTTCGACTTGAGTGGCGATCGCACTGATTGTTTCGTAATGTAGATTGCGCAGATCAAAAGGTACTTGATTCAGCAGTTCAGCGAGGCGATTGTCTAGGTTTTGTGCTGTTTCGGGAGCCAACAAATCCGGTAATTCGCTGCGAATCGTGCGAGCAGCCTCAAATAAATCTTCGTCCGTGTAGAGCATCGGTTTCGAGGGCTTTAATCAAGACAGGTTAGAAGATGAATCAAATTGAGAATTTTAGTGTGGCATTTGTGATTCTGAGCTAATGCATTAGAATGCCAATCAAGACTCGGAGTAGATGTTCCAATTCCGTGAAGATTGAATAGAGGTTTAGATCTTGATAAATCACTTTTTTCTCAAAATCGAGTAACGAAAATTGCCAAATTTTCCCGATTGAAACAGCTCCCCAAAGTTGGGGTTTCAGAACTAAGCTTTCTTGGTTTTCTTGGGCAATCGCAATTAGCTCAACGGCGAGTTGCTTGAATCCGCGCTCTAGGTTTTCATCCTTGGCTTCAATCACGAGTAAGCGATCGCGTGCTTGCAAGAAATAGTCGATCGAGCCTCGTAGTTGGCTACTAACTTCCACTGGATAGCTAACCCGCAATTGACTATTGGTGGCCAGCACTACCTCCGTAAGCAAGGGTGCGATCAAAAACTCCCGCCGAGCCATTTCGTTGTCCGCTCGGATCAGGTGCATGGTTTTCTTGAGCCGTAATTGTAGCGGCTCGATCGCAAAGGGCAATGATTCCGCCTGGGGTAATGTCATCTCAGTTAGTTCAAAGCCATAGCCGAAATTTGCCAAAATTTCTTCAGGGTAGGCATTGAGTTTAAAGTAGTCGGAAAATGAACAGCTTTCCGGTAGCTTAATCGGTCGAATCATGGGCTGAATTCCAATTCGTCTGACAAAATAAATTCCAACGTAAATGGCGAAATTTCGGGAAATACAGAATCAGCAAGGTTAGTTTCTTGAATGGCTAGATCGCGCCCGTCGGGATAGGCCTCGGCAAAAGCTTCGGATAAAAAAGGTTTGAGACTGGGGTTATTTTTCAAGAGTCGCTGAATGCGTCGTCGCTGCTCACGAATTGTGCCGATCCAGGAATTGGTTCGCATCTCAGGCTGATAGCGCCATTTCAAGAGATGACCAATCAGAACACCTAAGCGGTTGACGAGCTGTTCGCGTTCCTGGCGACCCATGGCGGCGAGTTCTTCGATTAAATTTGGGAGGTCGATCGCCCCGAAATCACGATTTTGGAGCAGCGCGATTTGCTCCTGTGTCCAAGCATAAAAGTCGCGATCGTAGGTGGTGTTCATGCTGACAGTGGCTGGGCTGCGATCGGTACAGGGATAGAGTCTAGATAAAGCGTGTCTGGGCAAATATCTTGCTCATTGGGCCAAGTAACTGTGCCATTGAACACCTTGACTTTCCGAAAATAAGCTTCGTCCCTGAGTTCCTGAAACACGCCAAAATCTAAGAGCGATAAGCAATCATAAGCTCGCACTTCTTGATTGGTGAACTGAATTTTAAGTGTGTAATTGCTGCGTGGAATAACGCTGTGGACTCGGGGATTCATGTCTGGATTATATGCCGGTGTAGCTGAAGCCTGCCCAGTAGTAGGGGTGGGTAAATGGGTGTTCAGCTCCTCGCAACCCGATGCCTGTGAGCTGGCGAATTTCGGCAAGGGTGGCGGCGCGGAGCCATTGTTGCGCTTGGCGGAGAGCGTCGGGTGGGGTGAGGTGGTGGTTGCGCCAGAGGTCGTAGAACTTGGTGAGCAGGATTGCGGTGCTGAGGTCGCTCACGGCCCAGAGGGAGGCGATCGCCCCGGCCACGCCTGCTTGCAACAATCCGACGGGCAAGCCGATCGCCTCGTCGGCTAAGTCCAGGCCGGGGAGGCCTGTTTCGCAGGCGGAAAGGATGGCCAGCCGGATGCCATGTTTGTTGCCTTCGGTGAGCTTGAGGGCAAACAGCTCGCGCAGGGTCAGCAGGTTGTCGTTCATCAGCAGTCCGCTGTTGAGGGGTTCGTTGAAGTCAACGGTTCCGTGGCAGGAGAAATGGACGATCGCCTGTTGACCCAGGTTGGCAGCGACGGTGGCGGTGGTGGCTTTTTCGTGCCGTAGGACGGTGGGGCGGGGGAAGGTTTTGACGGCGGCCAGGACTTCCCGTTCGGAGCTGGGGAGGTCTTGGCGGGGATTGTCGATCGCCAGGATTGAATTGAGGTGGCTGTCGGGGAATCGTTGGGCGATCGCGCGGGCGGCCACGAGGGATTGGGCGTTGGGGGCGTAGGTGAAGGTCAGCTCATCAAGGGCGTAGCGGCGGCCGGTGGGGCGGTTGGGGTCGGGTGTCCAGGCGGCATGGAGGGGCAGGAGGCTGAGGAAGCCGGTGGGAATCAGGATCGCTTGGGTGTGGTTGTGTTGTTTGAGGCGATCGATGAGGGGAGCCATCAGGTTGTCCCACAGTTGGCGGGTTCCCTGGTCGATCGCCTCCAGCCAGCCGGGGAAGTTGTTGCGTTGATTCTGGTAAGCGTTGAGCCAGGTTTGCACCAAGTCGGTGAGGGTGGCTTCGGGGAACGCATCGAGCCACAGGGGGTCGATCGCCTGGGGGGTGGCGATCAGGGCGAGGCTGCCGTTGGGGGTGGGAATCAGGTAGACGGTGGGTGCTTCGGTGCTGAGGTTTTGTTGAATTTCGGTGAGGCTGGGTGCTTGCAGGAAGGTTTCATAGTCGGGAACTTGGCGAATTTGGGCGATCGCCTCGGTCAAGTCCTGGCGGAGTCTTTGGGCTTCGTTGCGGTGTTGTTCGGGGGTGATGGCTTGGCGATCGCGGACTTGCTGTTCGCGTTGGAGGCTTTCCAGGTTTTGCAGTTGGTTGGTGATGTCGCGATAGCGATCAAATAGGTCGGGGCGCTGCTGCTGGAGTTGTGCGAGGTCGGCGCGATCGCGTTGGAGTCGTTCGCTGAGGCCCCGGGCGCGGCCCCGTTCGATCGTTTCGAGTGCTTTGGCGAGTTGACCAATTTTGGCGTAGGCATAGGCTGCACGGCGGGGCAGGTCGGCGGTTTCTTTGAGTTCACCGGCTTGGCTATCGAGCAGCGTGCAGGCTTGATAAAGATCTTCCGCAGCGGCGAGAGCTTGCCCGTAGGCTTGGGTCGCGGCATCCCAGTTTTGTAAATCACTGTGGAGATAGCCGAGTAATCCAGAAGTTTGGCGGCATTCCTTCGGAAACGCCTCACGGGTTCTGACTTCCAGCGCCCGTTCGTAGGCGGCGATCGCTAGTTCCAGGTTGTCGGCGCGCTCCCCTCGGATGCGATCGCTGTAAGCATTTGCCAGGTTGTTTTGGATCAGTGCCCACCTTTCAGGAAAGGCATCGCGGGTATAGACTTCCAGCGCCCGTTCGTAGGCGGCGATCGCTTGCTCCAGGTTGTCCGCCCGCTCCCCTCGGATGCGATCGCTGTAAGCATTTGCCAGGTTGTTTTGGGTCGCTGCCCAATTTTCAGGAAAGGCATCGTGGGTTCTGACTTCCAGCGCCCGTTCGTAGGCGGCAATCGCTAGTTCCAGGTTGTCGGCGCGCTCCCCTCGGATGCGATCGCTGTAAGCATTTGCCAGGCTGTTTTGGGTCATGGCCCAACCTTCAGGAAAGGCATCGCGGGTTCTAACTTCCAGCGCCCGTTCGTAGGCGGTGATCGCTTGTTCCAGGTTATTGGCGCGCTCCCCTCGGATGCGATTGCTGTAAGCAACAGCCAGGTTGTGTTGTGTTGCTGCCCAATCTTCAGAAAAGGCCTTGCGGGTATAGACTTCCAGCGCCCGTTCGTAGGCGGCGATCGCCCGCTCCAGGTTGTCGGCGCGCTCGCCTCGGATGCGATTGCGGTAAGCATTTGCCAGGTTGTTTTGGGTTGCTGCCCAATCTTCAGGAAAGGCATCGCGGGTTCCGACTTCTAGCGCCCGTTTGTAGGCGGCGATCGCCATTTCCAAGTTCAGCCAACGAAGGCCCAAGGGAAACTGCTGAATTAAGTTGCCGAACTCATTAAAAACCGCTGCAATTAGTTCAGGGTTATTTTGCCCAATCAAACGTCGAAACGTGATCGGCAACGTCACCAAAAACTCTGGATTAAATCGATCTAAATTCGCCCGCCAAAACCCATAAACCTGTGCCGGATTGCCTCGGGCTTGGGCAATCTGCCCCATCACCTCTGCCACAAACTGAGCCATATCCTTCGTGTTGCTCGCACTCGACTGCTCCAGACCCAGCGCCTGCGCCACCTGTCCCGCAAATTGCCGCAACCAACCGGCGTTATTGTGCCCCTCCGCCGCCATCTGGTCAGCCACTAGGCGCATCACCTCCACCAGCCCCGCATCCACCAACTTCGCCTGGCCTTGCAAAACGCTTGCCTCTTCCCCCGCCGGACAAGCCAACAACTGCTGAATTAATTGCAAATAAGCCTGAAGTCGCTGCTCGTCCATGGGGCCGCCTCAATCCCTCGGTGAATCGTCACCAAAACTCTGCCCCCACCCTAGCGCCCCATTCCCCTCACTGCCCAGCGCCTTTGTGAGGCAAGCCCCCAATCATCGCCCCCTAGGGCAATCGATCGCCCTGCCTCCCTCCTTTCAGCGGTGCTAAGATCGCCACAATCCAAAGACCAACAGGCAGCAGGCGATCGCCCAAAAATCATGGGACTACAACTCTCAATTCCCGATTCAATTGTTCAAGCCATTCGCCTACCAGAACCCCGCATCGAGCGCGAACTACGGCGCGAACTCGCGATCGCCCTCTATGCCCAAAATCTGCTGGCCTTCGGTAAAGCCCGCGAACTTGCTGAAATGGATAAATACGACTTCGGCCAACTGCTTGCCCAACGCGGAATTCTGCGACATTACAGCCATGAAGAACTAGACGATGACCTCGCCTATGCTAGTCGTTAGCAACACCTCGCCAATTTTGAACTTGGCCATCATTAATCAACTTTTCCTTTTACAACAGCAATTTGGCAAAATCATCATTCCCAAAGCTGTTTTAGAAGAACTAAAAATCAGTGAAAATCGCCCTGGATCTGCGATTATTCAAGGCGCGATCACTTCAGGATGGATTGAAGTTCAAGAAGCTCATGATCAGTCCTTGACTCGACTGCTAAAGCAAACTCTCGATCAAGGAGAATCCGAAGCAATTTCCCTCGCGCTAGAACTCAACGCTGACTGGATACTCTTAGATGAGCGAGAAGGTCGAAAAACCGCTAAATCTCTGGGATTGCAAGTAACAGGTATTTTGGGAATTTTGCTCCGAGCGGAACAAGACGGTCAGCTTGCATCCTTGCCAGTAGCAATCAACAATCTTATTCATCAAGCTGGCTTTCGGATTGCTCCAGATTTACTCAAACGAATATTGGAGTGAAATCAGATCATTTAGACTAAGAGGATATTTCAAAAGCCGGAATTGACCTCCTGCCTGCCCCAGTGATCGTTGAAAACAAGGGGCTTAAGCCCCTTGCTCCCCACGATTTTTGTTATCGACATTATATTTAGCTCCCTTTGAACCACATTCAACCGACCCAGCGATAACCCCCATGGTTGCCAATGCTGACCCGAAAAATCGGTGGACAACCGCCGATTTAGAATTCTTCCCCAACACCGGCGATCGCTACGAAATCATCGACGGAGACCTATACGTGACCCGCGCGCCCCACTGGAAACACCAGCGAGTTTTAACGCGCCTCTGTCGATCGCTCCCCACCCAGGATGTAGACAACCGCACCGGAGAAGCCTTGCAAACACCGGGGCTGATTTTTGCGGGAGAACAAAACGTCATTCCGGATCTAATTTGGATTAGTGACGAGCGAGCCGCAAGCTGTGTTGATGAGGCCGGTCATTTCACAGCGGCTCCCGAGCTGATCGTTGAGGTCGCTTCCCAGTCCTCCCAAGATATTACGCGCGATCGCCAGGTGAAATTAAAGCTCTATTCCCGCGTCGGTGTGCGGGAATATTGGATCGTGGATTGGCAACAACAAACCGTTGAGATTTATCGGCGATCGCAAGCCCGTTTAGAGCTAGTCTTTACTCTCTTTGCCGAAGACGAATTAACCTCGCCCTTGTTTGCTGAATTTACCCTCAAAGTAGCTGAGATTTTCAGCTAATCTGGCTTCTCAAGTTACCGGTTATTTTTGGATTTTTGATAGTGTTAGGGCAGTTGCAAAATGCAGCGGGCATCGAGCAGTTGGAGGCGCTTATTTTCGAGGACAGAACAGGGAGCGATCGCCCGTTCCAAAGCTGGAGTTTCACCGCGATCGAGCCGATCGCTCACGTCTTGAATGAGCGGCTGAAATTGCTGTAACCAAGTGTTATCTGCCAAGTCAGACTTTGAGAGTGACCAGGGTTCTAATAACCAAAAATTCACTTGATACTTCCGCAAAAAAGCTTGCACCTCCGATAGGTTGCTGGTGTATTGAGCGCGGATAGTGTCTTCAATACGTTGGCGCAAAACTCGGTAATAGCCCCAATGGTAAGGCAGGGCAAATTCGCGGCTGGCGAGAATCGATCGCCGGGCAAAGATCGGAATGAAATCCGCTTCCTTGGACAGGGAAACCACTAGGGTATCCTTCGGTTGTTTTTGCAGAAATTCATAGACTTCGGCCATGCGTCCTTCCATTTGCAATTGGCTGGACACGGCCAAGTTAGGAACCATGGGCACAACGATCGACAGGCTGAGAACGAGGCTCACCAGGGGCCAGAACCAGCGCGGTTTTTGGGATTGGGTGGCTTGCATTTGCCGATCGAGCCACAGGCCCAGGGCGATCGCCCCCGCCACTGGCAACACCACCCGCAAGGGCACATAGCCATAGCGATTGGGTAAATACAATCGAAACAGCAGGGCATGGGCCGCGAGAAACAGACCCAACCCACCCCAAACCCAATCCCCCAGCATAGCCAAGTGAGGCGAAAGGCGACTGGCTAGGGGAAATTGACGGGCGCGAGCGGGCCGGCTCAACCAACGGGGCAAGGCCAAGGCCGCCAGGGCGATCGGAGGCACAAATCCCACCCACAGGAAACCACTGCGGGGGGCAAACAGCCAAAAAATCAGCGGATTGGGGTGAAAGAAGAACGATCGCCCGTATTCATTGCCCACAAAGTTAAATTCCGGCAGGGCGGCGGCTTGGGATCGGCTGATTACGGGGCCAAAATCGCTGCTGGTGAACAGTTCCGGCAACAACACCGCAATGGCCATGGCAATGCCCCCGATCGCCAAGCGCCAGTCCAGGGGAGTCAGGGCTTCGGGATGCGATCGCCCCCGACGAGTGGCCCACCAGCGCCGACCCAAATTCACAGTCAGGGCCGCCGCCGCCACCACCGCCACCATTGGATAAAACAAACCGCTGAGGGCGATCGCCCCTAAACAGCCCCAGAGCGATCGACTCAGCAGCGCATCCATCACCGCCAACACCAGGGGCGTGGCAAAGGCTCGCGGCGTGGATGAGGCCAAATCATCCTCCATCCACAGGCTTTGATTCACCAAAATGCAACCCAGCAGGGCCACCCACGGCACGGGCAACAGCCGAATCATCACGCGCCAGGTCAGCGCCGTGGTCACCAACCCCAAAATCACCGGCCAATATTTACTGACCGTTAGGGGATCCCAGCCGAGGAGGGCCGCTCCGTGATAGAGCCACTGATAGCCCAGGGGCGCAACGGATTGGTAATAGTCAGCGATCCAGTCGCCGGGGAAGAGGCCAGGATCCAGGTAACGAAAGGCCCAAAACACATGCTGGCGCACATCGTCTTGCACGATATAGGGATTGCGTGTGGCCCACTGCACCGACTGCCAGCCATAAAACAACGCCATGGCTCCACTGAGCACCATGCTCCAGCGCCGATCGCCCGATCGCGCCCCTATCCAAGCCCATGCGTTTTTCATCCAACCAAACCTTTCGGGATTCCCGGCAACTGATCAGCCAGAAGCCACCCTAAACCAAGGTTGGGCCGTTTGGGGCGATCGCTGGTGTCGGTTCTCCGTTTGGGTAATGGCGAATTGAGGGGACGGGCCCAGCGGCAGAGGGGCTTTGGGGTTGGACCCTGGCTGCAGGGTTGCCAGACCCGATAGAATGGAAGCAGCAATTGTTACCTAAAACTGGGCCATCGCTCCAAGGCTCGTTCTCGTCTAGGGTTTTCGCTCGCTTCTCCGCCGTCTCTGTCCAGCGGCTCTCGTTCAGCCTCCCCAACCCCAACCGACGCTCCAACCACTCTCTGATCCTGCTCCGGTGACCCTAACTATGTCCGAGCATCACCATCACTCATCGGGCCATCACCCATCGAGCCATCACCCGGCGGGTCATCATGGCCACAAGGCGCACTCAGGAACCCATGAGCCAGGAACCCATGAGGGTTGGGTGTCGCAACTGCGCGAAACCTTCAGCCTAACGCTGGTGCTGAGAAATCTGCGCTGGTTGGGTGAACCCTTCATTTGGTTGCCGGCCATGGCGATTTCGATGGCGACCTTGGGGGCTTGGGTTTTTTGGAAAAATCCCGATCGCTGGACTAATGCCGAACCTGAGCCGGACAAGGTGGATTGGCTCTCGATTCTGGAGTCCCAGCCCGATGATGATTCGGTGGCGGCTGATATTGACTCGTCTAATGTGTTGGCAACGGAGCTAACCCTGCCCCAAAACCAGCGCCGGAACAATCGCAATAACCGCGATCGCCAGAATGAAGAAAAAACGGCGAACAATACCAACTCTGAGCTGGCGGATATTTTGCAGTTGCTCAGTGGCGGTTCGGCGGGCCCCGTGGGCAGTCGATCGCGCGGTGGCGAGGGCAGCGGTTTGGCCCCAAGGGCGGTGAATCAATTTTTGAGCAATGACCCTCGGGCCGCCAGTGCCAATGGCAGCACCTACAGCGTGGGGGGAAGCTCGACCATGCTCAATGGCAATGGGACAACCACCGGCCAGCCCGTGAGTCCCCTGCAAGCGGCGCTCGATCGCCTCTACCTCAACAACAGTGATGGCAGCAGCGATTCCAGCGGCACACCCCCCACCACCAGCCCTAACACCACCACTCCGACGGTTCCCGTGACGGGTTCCAGCGGCACAACTTCCACCATCGGCAGCGGCACAACCAATCCCGCGCTACCGAATGTGGCGGTTCCCAATGCTGGGGCCGGCAATGGGAACTATGGCGGCTTTGGCAGCCCCACCGGTTATCCCAGCTATGGTTCTGGCCCGGCAACGGCGGGCAGCACCTTGCCCAAAATCCCAACAGCTCCGATGCCGGGCTATGGTTCCACGGGTTCCGGTGTGCCCTTAAACGCCGGTTACAACACGGTTCCCAACAGCCCCGCGATCGCCCCGCCGCCCAGCCAGCCGGCCGTGGCTCCGGAACCCGTAACACAGCCATCCCAGTCCAACATCGGTGGGCGACCGGTACGCACCTTCAGTAATCCTTGGTAGGGACTGAGGGCGCAAGGTTGGTCTATGTGTTGAGTGTTGATCTACTCTTGACCTACCTTTGACCAGTTTTTGGGCAGTTTTCGAGCAGCCGATCACTCAGGTCAACCTCTGTGGTTAGCCCTGGTAATTGGCTGGCGAAGCGGTTTATGCAAACGCAGCAGTTTTGAGAGTAGTTTTGAGAAAGGCGGCGATGCGATCGACCGAAAGCGCCAACTGTTCCGGGGTTTGCACCAGCGCAAAGCGCACATAACCTTCGCCGGAGGGGCCAAAGCCCACCCCCGGGGCTACGGCGATTCCCGTGGCAGCCACCAGTTGCTTACAGAATTCGATCGACTGGTTTTCCCAAGGCGGCGGCAACTTAGCCCAGGCAAACATAGTCGCTTGAGGCGTTTCCAGGGGCCAACCAATCCGATTCATGGCGGCCACAAACGCATCCCGGCGATCGCGAAAAATGGCTAACCGTTCTTGCACATCGGCTTGGGGCCCCTGAAGCGCTGCGATCGCCCCCCTCAAGATGCCCTGGTATTGGTTAAAGTCCACGGCGGCCTTGACACTGCGCAGGGCCGAAATCAGGTCACGGTTACCGATGGCATAGCCCGCCCGAAAGCCGCCCATGTTGAAGGCCTTGGACAGGGTGAAAAACTCGATCGAAACCGTCTTTTCCGGATCCGCTTGCAGCACCGACGGCGGGCGATCGCCAAAGGCCATCCCGTCGTAGGCAAAATCATGAATCAACACCATGCCGTGCTGCTGACAAAACGCCACCGCCCGCCGGAAAAAGTCCAGGTTAGCGACCGCTGTGGTTGGGTTGTGGGGATAGTTCAGCACCATCAGCCGTGCCCGATCGACCACGGCCGGCGGAATTTGGTCAAACTGGGGCAAATAGCCATGTTTTGCCAGTAGCGGCATCGGATAAACCTCACCGCCCGCCAAATGCACGCCGCCGTAGTGGGAGGGATAGCCCGGATCGCCCAGCAGGGCCACATCCCCCGGGTTTAAAACCGCTAGAGGTAAGTGAGCGGTTCCTTCCTGGGAGCCAATTAAGGCCAGCACTTCCGTTTCCGGGTCGATCGCCAGGCCAAATTGCCGTTCGTAGCGATCGGCCACCGCCTGTCGGAAGGCCGCCGTATTGCGAAAGAGTTGGTAGCCGTGGGTGCTGGGATCCTGGAGCGCTTCCCCGATCGCCGCCAGCACGTGGGGCGAAGTGGGCAAGTCCACCGATCCCAGCGATAAATCCACAATCTCGTGGGTTTCAGCCGCCGCAGCCTTCGCCCGATCCATTTCCGCAAACACGTTAAATTGCAGCGGTTTTAGTCGATCGGCAAATTGCATGGATTGAAGCCTCAGGATGCTGCTGCGATGATCCTCAAACCGCGCTGGGCACTGCACCCACATGCGGCTTGAGGAAATCCGCCAACTTCTCCTTGGTCAGGGCCCCTTCGCTGGTGTCCAGCAATTGGCCATCCTGAAACAGTCGCAGGGCGGGCACCCCTTCCACCTGGCAATGTTTGACGCTGACGGGGTTAGGATCCACTTCCAATTTCACGATCTGGAGCCGATCGCCCCAGGTGGTCGCCGCCCATTCCACACTCGGACTCATCAACCGGCAAGGCCCACACCAAGATGCCCAAAAATACGCTAAGACGGGCGTTCCCGAGGCTCCCAGCACGTCGCTTTCAAATTCGGCATCCGAAATGACTCGCACTTGACTCACGATCGTTGTCCTTGCTTCTGAAAATTCGCCTTTTGCATCTTAAATCCACAGGTGTCTTGGCGGTAAGGGCAATATTTCGAGGGGGCGGCCGCCTGCGGGTTAGGTCACAAAACGCGTTAATTAACCACTGCACAGGCAATGCTACAGGGGCGCGCGGCCGCACGCCCCCACCCGAACTCGATCGCAGTTTTTGGTTTGGCGGTTTTGGTGTCCTGCCTACTTGGTGTCGTTGAGCTGGCGGCGCAGGGCTTCCAACTCGGCATCGATCGCCGCGTCTTTTGCCTCCGTAGCTGGTGCGGCATTGCTGGCCGGCAGGGCCCCCGCTGGCGTTGAGGAACCACCCAACATTTGCGCCTTCATTGCCGCCAGTTCATCATCCACATCGCTACCGGCTTCCAGGGATGCAAATTGTTGCTCCAACGAAACGCCGCTCAGTTCCAACGCTGCCGTGGAGCGGGCTTCCATTTCCAGCACCTTTTCTTCCATCCGCTCAAAGGCGGACATGGCGCTGCCGGTGTTCATGGAGCTGAGGGCCCCTTGCAGTTGCTCGTTGGCCTTGGCGGCTTGGGCCCGGGCCTTGAGCATGTCTTTCTTGGTTTTGGCTTCCGAAATCTTCCCTTCCAGGGCGATCAGGTTGCGCTTGAGCTGATCCACCATCCCCACTTGCTGATCCAGTTGGCCCTTGAGGGCGGTGGCAGCTTCGGTCTGCACCTTTTTGCGGTTGAGGGCTTCGCGAGCCAAGCTTTCATCGCCTTTTTGCAGAGCCAGTTGGGCGCGTTGTTGCCACAGGTTGGCCTCACTTTGGGCCTGGTTATATTGCTGCTGAATTTTTTGTTGAGCGGAGATCGCCCGGGCAACGGCCTGGCGCATTTGCACCAGGTCTTCTTGCATGTCGATGATCGATTGCTCAAGGATTTTTTCGGGATCCTCGGCTTTGTTCACAAGGTCGTTGACATTGGCCCGAATCAGGCGGCTGACGCGATCGAAAAGGCCCATGACGGTGGCTCTCCTGCTGGTTAAATCGGGGAAGCGATCGGGATTGGGAAGCTTGGCCCCAAGGCCAACTGCTTTATCCAAACTACCAACTCCATCGGTCAACGGCCGCGTGATCAAGCCCGGCAGTTGCGATCGTCCTATTAGCCTAGATACCGAAAATCAGCGGCCCATGGCAAGTTCGGTTAGCTCTCCCGCCGTGATCGGCTATTGGGGGGCTGAGGGGCCCGGGCCCTGTGCAATTGCCCAAAACCGGGGATTTTGGCGGCTAGGAGGTTTGGGAATCGCCGCTGGGAATCGCTGCCGGGAATCGCCCGAGGGCGGGTTTGTGATGCTGCTGAATGATCGAAATTATCGAAGCTCCGGGGGACGACGGGCTTTCAGTTGTTCTAAGTCCCGATCGAGGCGCTGGTCAGACTCTAGGGTTTGGAAGGCCTGTTCCAATGGATCGCGACCGGCGGTCTGGGACAACTGGGCACGAGCTTCGAGTTCCATGGTCCAAGACTCCAAACGCTCCAGCGGATTGTTGGGCCGGCTCAGGTAATTCAGAGTGTCGTGCATTCGTTGGGTAGCCATGGCCGATCGGGCGCGGGCCACGTACAAATCGCGTTTGGTGCGAGTTTCCAGCAGCTTGGCTTCCAAATCCCGCAGGGTGTTGCGCAGTTGGGCGATCGTGTCCCGTTGGGTTTCCCACTGTTCCTGAAGGTGGGCGGCTGCGTCTTGCTGACCGTGACACTGGCTCAGGGCCGATCGGGCCCCTGGCTCGTCACCAACATTCAGCAACTGTTGGGCCCGTCGATACCAATCCTCAGCGGCGCGGGCGGCGGCCTCCCGTTGGCGCTCCGTGCGCTTTTGGGTGGCGATCGCCTGGGCCACCGCTTGGCGCAACTGCACCAAATCATCCTGCATGTCCATCAGGGCCTGATCCAAGGCCTGTTCAGGATCTTCCGCCTGGGCGATCGCCGCGTTCACATTGGCGCGCACCAGTTTCCCAAGTCGCTGCAATAGTCCCACGCTCGATCTCCTTCTGGCTCTTGCCCCGATCCTATCGCTTCGATCGTTCGGTGGGGCCTTTGGGGGGCGATGCCGTTGCGGTTGGTCAGCAATTGATCAATTACTGCTCAACCGATCAATGACCGCTCAACTGATAGTCAGTTGCTGGCTGATGCTGACTCGCTTGCTGACTGTTGACTGAACCGGCCGATGACTGGCTGGTTTACGGATTGGCTCAGGGACTGGGCTTCGGGCTGGAACTGGGTTGGGAGCGGTTGCCGGCCGCAGATTGATTGCGACTATTGGGCTGGTTACGGTTAGCGGCGTTGCGATTATTGGGTTGGTTGCGATTGACGCTATTCGCATTCGGGCTAGGTTTGGCCCCTGGGCTAGCGGCTGGCCTGGGGGCAACGGGGCGATAGACCGTGGCGGGAATTCCGGCCGCCTTCAGTTGCTGAATGAGCTGGTTGGCCTGTTGTGCATTGTCCAAGGCCCCAAACTGAATTCGCCGCCCGATCGACAATTCCCGCACATAGGCATCGGCCACCTGTTTGCGCGCGGCAATCAGGCTAGCGGGGCCACTGTAGGGCCCCACCACATACCAACGCCCATCCGCACTCGGATTAGTCACCGCTGGGGCTGCGGGTGAGTTGGTTGGGGGATTGGCTGGAGCACGCTGGGCTTGGGGAAACGGCAAGGGGCTGGGGGCCGGTTGCGGGGCCAAGTTAGCCCCAGCGGGCGCGGTGGCCCCGATCGTTCCCGTGGGCATTGGCGGGCGATCGCCCAAAACCGAAAGGCTCTCCAGGCTCAAATCAGCAAACTCATCCCGCGTCAAATCCACCGTGACCCCAGTGGGAGCCGTGGGCAAAGGGGTGGGTTCCGCAGGGGGCAATTCCGCCAAAACCGGCTCTGGCGATCGAGTGGCCGGTTGATTCAGCCCGATCGCCCGGCCCGTTCGTTCCAAAAATCCACCCACCTTTAGCCAACCGTCACTGTCGGGATAGTTGCTGTAGTAAGTCCAAATTGTGCCCGACAGCATCACCAAAATCGTTCCGACCCCAATCCCCGTCCAGGTGGGTTCCTGTCTCCGACGCACCCGCCGCCGATCCCAGCCATTGCCATTGGCAACCGGTTGGGCCCCCTCCAGCAGCATCGCCGCCTGCACTACGGACTTCGCCGCCAAGGGTGCATCCTCGCCCAACTCATCCGCCGCCGTCAGCAATCGAGGCGAAGCCGGGCGGCGGTTTTGCTGAGCCAAAGCTGCTTGCAAATCGCTAGTATCAGGCACAGGGGGCAAGCTCAGGGCCCCAGAAGCCTCCAGCGCCTCCGCAGAAGCCAACAGGGGCGGTTCTCCAGCCCGTTCCGGGGGCTTCAGAAAGAAGCGGCGAACAATGCCTTGGCGAGGGCCCCGCAGGCGGCGATAGCGCGCGAGTTCCGCGTCTAAGTCCAACTCCATGCATTCCAACGCCAAGGACAGGCGACGGTGCAGGGTTGGCTCGGTCTCCGATCGCGCGGGTTGTTGGCGCGCTGGGCGGAATTTCATAGCGGTTTCGAGGCTCCTCGGTGCAGGGTTAATAATCACCCAAACGGTTCAACGTGACCAGGAAAAATATGACCAGAAAAGATTAAACGAATGCCTCAGAGGGTGTCTGAAAAGCCAAAATGGATACACCGCTTCCCCCAGCGATCAATAGCGATCGATAGCGATCGACACAGACAAGGGGCTTAAGCCCCTTGCCCCGACGACAATTGGGGCTTGACTGGGGCTTCAAGACATTTTTCAAACATCCTCTCAGCGGGCTTGCTTCTCGCCTATTTTAGATTTTGCGAAGCGTTTGTCCAGATTAAACGCTGTTTGCTTAACCCATAAGGCTTTCCCACGGGTTCTGAATCTGAGCTGCTGCGATCTGAGCCGCTGTGATCTGAGCTGATGCAGCCTGAGCGAACCCAATCCGCGCCGATTCAACGCAGGTTCAACGCAGATTCAACCTGATCGAATTTAACCCGATCGAACCGACTCTGAGCCGCGAGTTGTGATTGGGTTCACGGAATTGTTGAGCAGGGCCATGGGCTGGATTCACAAGGCTGACTGGTTCGATCGATCCCGGTTGTTTCCCAAATCTCTGCTGATTAATCCCTTTGCTCCCCCGTACTTTCCATGGCCTTTGACCCGATCGATGGACTGCTCAAACGGCTTGACCAACACCCGGCTTGGCAGTCAAACCGATCTTTCCTGCAACTCTGTCAGCAATGGCGAGTCATTGTGGGCGAGGCCTTGGCCGGTCACACCCGCCCCATTTCCGTACATCAGGGGGTGCTGTGGGTGGCGGTGTCCAATCCCGCTTGGGCCCAAACCCTGATGTTTGAGCGATCGCGCCTGATCACCAAAATCAACCAATCGATCACGCCTCCCTTCAATCCACCCCTGACCGACGCGCGATTTTCTACGGCTCGCTGGTTTGAAAATCGGTCTCAGTCGATCGCCCTGGGATCCGCTGCCACTGCTCGATCGCCCCAAAGATCCCAGCACCTTCCCGATCGACCCCGACCCGCCACCGCCACCGAAGCGTTTACCCAGTGGGCCGCTTCCGTGCAAAGTCAATTGAAGCGCTATGATTGCTGTCCCCATTGCGGGCGATCGACCCCGCCAGCGGAATTAGAGCGCTGGGGAGTTTGTAGTTTGTGCATGGTTGAGCGCTGGTCTCAAGACCGTTCACCCGGCTCTGGATCTTGAGATCAGCTTGTATTCAGCTTGCATTTGGAAGCTCGATGCGCAAGCCAGAAACCCCAAGCCAGAAATCCAAGCCAGAAGCACAGGAACAGAAAAACCACAACTCCACAATCATATGAATGTGGGTGAATACCAATTCAATATCAACGCGAAGTCAATATCAACGCGAAATCAGTGCAAGCAGTGAAATGCGGGCACTGGTTTCATGGAAGCCTCAAAACCTTGCGCAGAATTTGCTTGCAGGATTTGCTCACCAAAATTCTGGGAGAGTTTCTTGCGAAATTTCCTGGAGAAGGTATCAAAAATAGCTCAACTCGATTGATCCCAATCCCAAACTCATCGCAGATCCAAATGGCTTCCCGATCGAGCAATGAGGCCAACAGTATGTCCAAAAAAAATTGATCTCGAATGTCCTGCCTTCGTCAATTTCAAGAGATGTTGCCAAATATTGCGTTTTGTATGATGGCCCCTCTTGGGAAACGGTATTCTAGGTAACCATTCACTCCTAGACTTTCATAACCTACCATTACTAAAAACCCAGGTTCCTAGCGCCATCAGAGAAAGCGCATACCCTTTTTAAAGACTTTTTAAAGTAATTGACAAAAACTCTTCAAAATGATTAACGATTGATTTTAAGTGATTTTTCTTTGATCCCCTAACTGATTTTTCAGGAAAATCGATGGGCTTCTGAAGAAACTTTCTGAAAAAGCCAAAGTGGAAGCTGAAGATAATCTAAATTTCTAAAAGTGTTTGGGATCGCTGAATCTCAGAGTAGATCTAGGTCTTAAGGACTTTTACAGCAATTCGTCTCAATTCCATAATGAAGTTAGCAAATTCTCAGCGGCGCTCTGCGTTGGCAGTGCAAAATATGAGTGCTACGCCCTTCCAAGTTTCTGCTTGCCGCCATTGTCGCTACTACACCCCAGAAGGGCGACGTGGTGGATATTGCGGTCAGTTTGATGCAGTGGTTCGTGCGGGCTGGAAGGCTTGTCCGCTCGCAATGCCAGCATTCGCTCCATCTTGGGAATCGTTAGAGCGGTTGGTTCACAACCCCGCAGAAACGGGCGTGGCAATCGTGGCGACGGTGGAATTTAAAAATGAAGCGGCCCTGGCGGCCACTACGCCGGTTTTGCGATCGAATGCTTCTGCTTCCATTGCCTAGGGGATCAGTCACGCCGTTGGCAATCAAGGGCTGATGAATGCTAGCTTCAGGGTGCATCAAGCCCTCAATTCAGTGCCTAGCCAATCAGGCGATTTTCTGGTAGTAGTTCCCTGGGATCTTGCTCCGCTTTCAGGATGAATACTTAAAGATTGCGATCGGGTTTGAAATAGGGACTGAAACAACGATTGAAACCAACTTTGACCCACCATTAACGACTGATGGATGCGACTGGGTAAACGCCATGTCATCAATCATTCAAAAGCGAAAAATGAACCAGGAGACTAAGATACTCCTGGTTCATTTTTTTAGATCGGATTTTGTGTCAACTGGGCAAGGGTGAGCCTGATACTCAGAAACCCAAAAAAGGTTCCCTGCTATGGCTTAGGGTCGCCAGGGATAGCGACGGAAATTGGGCGATCGCTTCTCTAGAAAGGCCTGTTTGCCCTCGCTGCCTTCTTCGGTCATGTAATAGAGCATGGTGGCATTGCCAGCCAATTCTTGTAAGCCCGCTTGCCCGTCGCAATCGGCATTCAAAGCGGCTTTTAGGCAACGAATCGCGATCGGGCTTTTTTCGAGCACTTCTTGGGCCCAGCGCAGGCCTGCCGCTTCCAGCTCCGCCACGGGAACCACGGTGTTAACCAGACCCATCTCCAAGGCCTGTTGCGCGTCGTATTGCCGACACAAAAACCAAATTTCCCGAGCTTTTTTCTGGCCGACAATTCGGGCCAGGTAGCTGGCTCCAAAGCCGCCGTCAAAGCTGCCCACTTTCGGGCCCGTTTGCCCAAAAATCGCGTTGTCAGCGGCGATCGTCAAGTCACAGAGCAGGTGCAGCACATGGCCACCCCCGATCGCATAGCCCGCCACTAGGGCGATCGTCACCTTGGGGATCGATCGAATCAGCCGCTGCAAATCCAGCACATTCAACCGGGGCACGCCAGCCTCATCCACATAGCCCGCTTCCCCGCGAATGCTCTGATCCCCACCGGCACAGAAGGCATATTTCCCATCGGTGTGGGGGCCCGCGCCGGTCAGCAAAATCACGCCCACGGCCGCATCTTCGCGGGCATCACAAAAGGCTTCGTACAGCTCAAACACCGTTTTGGGGCGGAAGGCGTTGCGCTTGTGGGGGCGGTTGATGGTGATTTTGGCGATGCCGTCGGCTTTGACGTAGAGGATGTCTTCGTAGGTTTTAACGGTTTGCCATTGAATGGTCATGGTTGGCTGGTTTGTTAATCAAAAATTGGATGCTTGACCAGCATAGGGGTTGGCGCGATCGCCCGGATGCGGGCCGGGCCGAGTCTCTGCCAATGAAGCCTTGCGCTCTGGAAATGGCATCTGTGACGAGGGGCACACCTTGATCCCCGATCGAGCCGTTAGCTTAGAGGGGATCCCATGCAAATGCACGATCGCACGTGATTTTTGATTTTGGGGCAAAACCCTTAAGGTTTCTGCAACAAAACAGCAACGGGGCGATCGGGCGCGTTTAGCCACTCACGACCGCTTCAACAGGAGGTAGTCCCCGTGGAAATCGGTGTTCCCAAGGAAATTAAGGATCTGGAATTTCGGGTGGGTTTGACTCCCCAGGGTGTGCGGGCGTTGGTCGATCGGGGGCATTCGGTGCGGGTGGAAACCCAGGCCGGTGCCGGTGCGGGGTTTGGCGACGAGGACTATCGATCGGCTGGGGCGCGGATTGTGCCCGACGCGGATTTGGCTTGGGACTGCGAGTTGGTGGTGAAGGTGAAGGAGCCGCTGCCCGGTGAATATGGCTTCTTGAAAACTACGCCGCTGTTGTTCACCTATTTGCATTTGGCGGCGGAGCGGAGCTTAACCGAAGCCTTGCTGAAATCGGGGATCAGTGCGATCGCCTACGAAACCGTGGAAACCCCCGATCGCCGCCTGCCCCTGTTGGCCCCCATGAGCGCGATCGCCGGTCGGTTGTCCGTGCAGTTTGGGGCCCGCTACCTGGAAAAACAACAGGGCGGGCGCGGAGTCTTGCTGGGCGGTGTGCCGGGGGTTGCGCCGGGCCGCGTCACGATCCTCGGTGGCGGCGTGGTCGGCACCGAAGCCGCCAAGATGGCCGTGGGCTTGGGGGCCAAGGTGCGGATCTTGGATGTGAATGTCGATCGCCTGAACTATCTGGAAACCCTGTTTGGCTCGCGGGTGGAATTGCTTTACAGCAGCAGCGCCGCGATCGAAGCCGTTGTGCCCGAAACGGACTTGCTGATCGGCGCAGTGTTGGTGACGGGGCGGCGGGCCCCGATCTTGGTCGGGAGATCGCTGGTGGAACAGATGCCCACCGGAGCCGTAATCGTTGATGTGGCCGTCGATCAGGGCGGTTGCATCGAAACCCTGCGCCCCACCTCCCACAGCCATCCCACCTACACCGAATGCGGCGTGGTGCATTACGGCGTGCCGAATATGCCGGGTGCTGTGCCTCGCACCTCCACCCAAGCCCTGGAAAACAGCACCTTGCCCTACGTGTTGTCCCTGGCGGATCACGGTCTGGGCGCGCTCGATCGCGACCCAGCATTGGCGAAGGGCCTCAACATCAAAGACGGCCGGATCGAACATCCAGCCGTCCAAGCGGTTTTCCCAGATTTGTAGGAATGAGGAGGGGTCGCTAAAACCATCCACGGTTACAGCGTGATCAAAATCATCCCCATTCGGGTCGATCAAGACCCATCAACCCTGTAGGGGCGTACCTCTGTACGCCCCTACCCGGATTAATCCTCATTACAACGGAATATTCGTAACCGGCTCCGCGTCTTGGAACAACGGCGTGCTCAGGTAGCGCTCCCCAAAGCTGGGCTGAATCGCCACAATCAACTTGCCCGCATTTTCCGGGCGGCGACCCACCTGAATCGCCGCATAAATCGCTGCTCCCGAAGAAATCCCCGACAGCAAGCCCTCTTCCCGCGCCAGTCGACGACCATAGGCGATCGCCTCGTCATCCGTCACCGTAATCACCTCATCAATCAGATCCACCTTCAGCACCTCGGGCACAAACCCCGCGCCGATCCCCTGGATCCGGTGGGGCCCCGGTTGCCCGCCAGACAGCACCGGACTATTGGCCGGCTCCACGGCGATCGCCTGAAAGTCCGGTTTCCGCTGCTTAATCACTTCCGCCACGCCCGTAATCGTGCCGCCCGTGCCCACACCGGAAATCAAGAAATCAATCTTGCCGTCCGTATCCGTCCAAATTTCCTCAGCGGTGGTGCGGCGGTGAATATCTGGATTTGCCGGGTTGCGGAACTGCTGCAACATATAGGCATTGGGAACCGTGTTGGCAATGTCCTGGGCTCGCCGAATGCAACCGCCCATCCCTTCAATGCCCGGCGTGAGTTCCAACTGTGCCCCGTAGGCTCGCAGCATGGCCCGCCGCTCGGCGCTCATGGTTTCCGGCATAGTCAGGATCAGTTGATAGCCCTTGGCAGCGGCGGCCATAGCCAGGGCAATCCCCGTGTTTCCGGAGGTGGGTTCCACCAAAACGGTCTTACCCGGAATGATCGTGCCGGCCTGTTCGGCGGCTTCGATCATGTTGATGCCGATCCGGTCTTTCACCGAAGCGGAAGGGTTCATGCTTTCCAGCTTGACCAGCACTTCGGCCAGGCAGCCTTCCGCTTGGGGCAGGCGGTTAAGCCGAACTAGGGGAGTGCGGCCAATCAGTTCGGTGATGTTGTTGGCGACGTTCATGGGCATCTGGCTGGAACTCTCTCGTCAGGTCTGAGGGGGTCGATCGCCCCTATGGCACGGGTCGGATCGAACAACGAAGCATTGGGCAGTGAGTAGATCAGTCGAATCATCCGGCCATTCAGCCAGCCATTCAGCAAAAATCAAGCAACCGCAAGCAACCCAAAATATCCCGAGCATTCTAAGGATTTTTTCAGTGCTCTTGATTGCCCCTGGGCAGCCATGATCCCCAGAGCCTAGATGTAATACATCAGGTCAAGTTGCTTGCGGGCATCTCGACGATCCTTGAGATCCTGGAGGGTGTAGCGTTGCAGCACGTCGTTGGCGGCTTGATCCACTTCAACCCAAATCTCGTAAATAATGGCGCTTTCGAGCGGGCGATCGCGCCCACCGTCGTTGGCAATGTTGGCATCGGCTCCTTCTAAACATCGCAGCACATCCAGCAGCGAGATCGTCCAGGGCGATCGCGCCAGCAGATAGCCGCCTTTGGCCCCACGTTGGCTTTTGACCAAACCGCCTCGGCGCAGGGTGGCTAAGAGTTGCTCAAGGTAGCGATCGGGAATGTCCTGATCGGCAGCAATTTGGCGGATTTGCAACGGCTCGTCGTCTTGGTAGCGATCGGCGAGTTGCAACAGGGCCAGAAGGGCATATTCGCTTTTGGATGACAGTTCCACGGGTGGAGAACCTAGGAGCGAGGCTGGATCCCCAAGCGCCCGATCGCCTCATGATCGTTGATCTGAATCATGGATCTGAATCATGGATCGGCGAGTCGATCGAGATAGCTTCGGGGCGATCCTAGTATACCCCGGTTTTCCGCTGGGTTTTGTAGGGTTTCGAGAGAGGTGTGGGGCATGGAAAATTCAAGCCAATCCGCCACGACTGAGCGATTGGCTAGGTCAGAAAAAGGCCTTCAGTCAAGACTTCCTAAGTCGCTGGCTCTGGCTCCAAAACGATATAACCCTTGATTACTGACGACTCTGGCAAGCTTAACAATTTGGCTTCCAGGGCCGAGGGAGTTAGCTGTTGGTCTTCCAACAACTTGTATTGGGCGACATAACCTTCAAAGACTGCGCTCCGAGCCAGTAGCTTTCGCAAAGTTGGGATCACCACTTGCTTTTCCTGGTCAAGCCCTAGCCCCGCATTTCGGCTGAGGCCCGATCCCAAGTTGCCCAGATTCGGGAGCCAGCCTCGGGCGTACCAGGTTTCATTCATCTTCAATCGCAGCTCATCTACCCAACCTAATCCCCGTTGTTCGGGCTGAATAAAGTCCATCCACTGGGCTAATTCCGTCACAGGAACCGTATCCGCAAAATCCGTAGCTAGGAATCGCTCGGGGTATTCACCAATCAGAATGTCCTTAGCGATGCGGCGGGCTTGTGCTTGCCAGAGTTCATTGACTTCCTGTGCTTCCTTACGAGCAATGTCTAGCATTCCTAGCTCTGCGGTGCAGCGGATTTGCGCTAAAGCAGTGAGAGAAAAATATTCCTCATGGGCGATCGTAACTTTCAGTGCCTGGGACTCCGCTAAGAGTTCCCGATAGCGCATGTGAATCTCCGCCAAGACATTCCGCGATTGATGCAAAATGGTGTGGCGATGGGCTGAATCGGTACGCTCATCAATTTTCAGTAAGGCATTTAAAGCGGCGAAAAGTTTGGCTCGTTCACTACTTTCAAGAAACGATTTGATCGCCTGCACTTCTTGCTGAATTTCCTTGAGCCGACTATCAATTTTGCTGAGCTTGTGGTTCATTGCCAAAAAACCAATCGAACTCACGGCCAGGCCCAATCCGGAAAAGACTGCTGCTCCGGTTGCCATTTGCAAAATTTGCTGAGTCGATTGAGACAGGACGCTAATTTGCCCTGAGAGTTGGAGGAGTTGCTGAGTATTTGCTTCTGTTAATTTTTGTAGGTCATGTAGTTGGACATTCGCGATGATTCCCGGTACAAAACTGAGTCCTGGAATAGCGCCAAAAAGATCAGAACTGATGGGGATTAGATGCCGAACAATTTGCCCTCCTTGTCCTGTTCCAGCAGCCCAACGAATTACGCCACCATAGAGTTTGTACTGTCCAGCCACTAAGCCAACTAGGATTTCAGTGGGGATTGCGCGGGCAACTGTCCAGCCAGGAATCATGGGCTTTTATCCCTTAGATTTTGTGTCCCATAGATACAGCTATGATGCTTTGTGTTCAAGCATCAATCACTCTTAGGTTAGTGTAATCCTGATCTTGGGAAGCGAACCTAGCCAGTGATCAGCTTGACCAGCACAAAGGGCGCAACAATCATGGCCTGAAAACGAACATCGCCCGATCGATCCCACTCCGCAAGTTCGGCTTGGGTGGGTTTTGTGATCGCCTGTTCATCAATCCAGCGCTGCACGACGGCGGTGTTGTCGCTGGCCAGGGCCTCGCCCACTTCGGCCAAGTCCAAATCTGGCGTAACCACAATGACGGCATCACGGCCGATGTGGGGCTTCAGCCAATCCCATTCGGCTAGGTCGATCGATTCCGTGAGGCTCGATCGCAGGTTGCCGCTGGAGGAGTCATCGGCCGGAAAATTGGGGTTGCTGGGTTCGCTATCCATGCGCTTGGTGGGGGCAGGTGATTTAGGCGGGCCGCACCCGCATCAGAACTTGATCGAATTCGACGGGTTGGGCATTTTCCACCAAAATTTCCACCACTTCACCGCTGATTTCGGCCTCTAGCTCGTTCATCAGCTTCATGGCTTCGATGATGCAAACCGTTTGCCCCGAAGTGATTCGATCGCCCGGTTGCACAAAGGGCGGCTCGCCGGGGGCCGGGGCCCGGTAAAACGTGCCCACCATCGGGGACTTGATTTCCAGCAGTTTGGGATCGTTGAGGGGCGGTGGCGAGGCGGGCGGCGCTGCTGGCTCCAGGGGGGCGGCCGTGGTCACCGGGGCCGCGACCGGGGCGATCGGGGCCGCTGCCATGGCCACCGGGGCGATCGCCGTGCCTGCTGCTGCCGCCGCCACTGCCTTTCGCACGGTCAGCTCATAGTCACCTTGCTTGAGCGTCACTTCGGCAATATCCGTCTGGTTCAGAACCAGCAGCAGTTCCCGCAATTCGTCAAAGTCCAGCGGCACGGGTCGTCTCGCTCCTAATCGCAGAATGTTAAAGCGTTAAAGGGATTCAAAAAAGAGCCGTCCATGGGGCCTTGGGCCCAGGCTCCGAGTTGAAAAAGAGGCAATCTAGGCAATCTAAAGCAATGCAAACCAAGGCAATGCAAAATGCAGGATTTAGTCAGGATTTAGTTTAGAGAGCTGCCTGGTCTGAGGACGATCGCTTGGAGATTCCCAAGGGTTGCCCAGACCAAGGGTAGGGGCTGATTCAGTATCGGTTGTAACACTAATTGCCTAGCCCCTGGCGATCGGTCGTGGCGTTCCAGGGCCCAATCGCCAGGAGCTTCAGAAGGAAATTAATTTTCGCGGCCAAGGTACTTATCTTCGCGGGTGTCAATCCGCAATTTTTCGCCCACGGAAATGAACAGGGGAACCATGACCGTTGCGCCGGTTTCCAGTTTGGCGGGCTTTTGGCCCCCGGTGGCGGTGTCGCCCTTCACGCCGGGATCCGTTTCCACCACTTCCAGAACCACGGTGTTGGGCAAGTCCACTTCAATCACCTTGCCGTTCCAGGTCACCACCTGGGCTTCCATCCCTTCTTTCAGGTATTTGACCCGATCGCCAATTTGGGCAGCGGAAATGTTCATTTCCTCGTAGGTCTTCATGTCCATGAACACATACTGCTCACCGTCCATGTAGGTGTGCTGCATGTCGCTTTTTTCCAGGGTCGCTTGTGGAACCGTTTCCCCTGCGCGGAAGGTGCGCTCAACCACGCTACCGGTCTGCACGTTTTTCAGCTTCGTGCGAACAAACGCTGCGCCTTTGCCGGGTTTGACGTGCAAAAACTCAACAACTCGCCAGACACCATTGTCTAGCTCGATCGTGACACCGGGGCGGAAATCGTTACTGGAAATCATCGGAAGCTGGTTTACAAAGCACCGCAGGCGGGCATAGGACGGGATACACTCTACCGCTTTTTGGGGCCGTTGGGTATTGGGCCCAGGAATCTGGAATCGACCGGGCTATGGCAAGATTGGAAGATTGGCAGTCTCCCGATGCGCCCATGGAAACGGGCAATCGCGCTGGGGCTGTTGCGATGGTTTGAGGGCTTGCGGGCTAGGGTTTAGGGCTTCCTTGCGAGTCCTGGGGGCTGGCTTGCGGGTGGGCTGGCGCAATTGCCGGTGTAGCCAGTGGTCAGCCAGCCGTCAAGCAGCCATATTTTTTATTCACTTCGATTGACCTCGATTTATCTTCGATCATGGCTATTCCAAGGCGATTTAAGGCAGGGCAAACCCGCTCCGGGTGGGCGAAGACGATCGAAACCTGGACAGCGGTGGTCGATCGACAACTGCAACGACGGGAGCAAGGGTGGATGGGCGGTTGGGCGATCGCCCTGAGCCTGGTGATGGTGCTGTGGACGATCGGGGCGGCTCCCGCTTGGGCAGCACTGCCGGCCGGGAATGCCATCACTGACGGCAAGGCCCTGCTGCGCTATTCCTTGCCGATCGACAATGTGCCGATTCGCAAGGTGCAGTCGGAGGTGGAATCGATCGCCGGATCCTTGCGGGCTAAGCGTTGGAGTCCCGTGGCCACCAGCTTGAAAACGGCCGATCGGACGGTGACCTACAAGCGCAACCAGATTTTGGCGGCCGTTCGTCCCGATCGCCAGGAAGCCGCTGCCCAAAAGCTTGATCAGATTAGCGAGACGATCGCCAAGGCCCAGGCCGCCGTGGAAACCAAAAATAAGTCCACGGTTTGGGAACTGCGCCGGGAGATTCTGGACGCAGTGGGGGCGATCGAAGCGGATATGGTACAGGGTTTCCCCTTTGAAGTGCCTGCTCAATATGCCAACCTGCCCCAACTGAAGGGCCGCGCCACGATCGAGATTGAAACCAGCAAAGGCAGCGTCACCGTGGTGGTGGATGGCTACAGCGCCCCCGTCACGGCCGGCAACTTTGTGGACTTGGTGCAGCGGGGCTTCTATGACGGGTTGCCCTTCACCCGTGCCGAAGATTCCTACGTGTTGCAATTTGGCGATCCGGCTGGCCCCGCTGAAGGCTTCATTGATCCCAAAAACAACGAATATCGCGCCATTCCCCTAGAAATTCTGGCCAGCGGCGACAAGGAACCCACCTACGGCATCACGCTCGAAGATGCGGGCCGCTATGGCGATTTGCCCGTGCTGCCCTTCTCGTCCTATGGGGCCCTGGCCATGGCCCGACCGGAACCGGATCCCGATGGCGGTTCGTCTCAGGTGTTTTTCTTCCTGTTTGAACCGGAACTGACCCCCGCCGGGGCCAACCTGCTGGATGGTCGCTATGCGGTATTTGGCTACTCAATTAGCGATGCCAAGGCGGTGTTGGATAAGATTCGCCCCGGTGACCAGGTGGTGAAGGCAACGGTGGTGGATGGGTTGGAAAATCTGGTGCAGCCCAGTTAGATGCGGCGGGTTCTGAGTGATGCCGTTTGCTCAGAACCTGTCTTGCAGCGAACCCCTCCCCGAGGATTGAGTCCCCGCTTGGCCTGGATGCCAAGGGGGATTCGTTTTGTTGGAACCGTTCCGTTTAGCCGGGTTGCCTAGGTTACGGGGTCATTATGTTTGGGTTGGGTGCGTTTAGAGTCAGTGCGAGAGCTTATGGACGCGGTGGAATCGTTGCGGTTGGCGGATGTGGGGGAAGCGGGGTTACTGGCGCGGTTGTTTACCTTTTGCGATCGCTCGGTGGTGGGTGATGACGCGGCCCTGTTGGATTGGCCCGAGGGTCGATCGCTCGTGGTCACAACTGATGTGCTGGTGGACGGGGTGCATTTTAGCGATCGCACCACCCCTCCTAGGTCGATCGGGTGGCGAGCGGTGGCGGCTAATTTGTCCGATTTGGCGGCCATGGGGGCAATGCCTCGGGCAATCACCGTGGGGCTGTCTCTGCCGGGGAATTGCGCGATCGACTGGGTGGAGTCTCTCTATGGGGGGATGGCCGATTGCTTAGCCCAGTTTGGCGGGGCAATTGTGGGGGGTGATGTGACCCGATCGACTGTGGCCACGGTGGCGATCACGGCGATCGGGTCGGTTTTGCCCGATCGATCCCTCCAGCGCCACGCGGCCCAACCGGGAGATGCGATCGTCGTGACGGGTGAACATGGGGCTTCCCGCGCGGGGTTAGCCCTGCTGTTGGCTGACTGGCCCCCGGAGGCTGCGGAACCTTCGGCCGCAGCGCGATCGGCCTGGATTCGGGCCCACCAATACCCAACCCCCCGCTTGGACGTGATTGCGCAGTTGATCCAGTTGATCCAACTGCGCCCCAGGCTGGCCGATCGCCCCCTGGCTGCCATGGACTCCAGCGATGGGTTGGCCGATGCGGTGGTGCAATTGGCCCAAGCCAGCGGCCTGAGGGCGAAACTGCAGGGCGATCGGCTGCCAATACCATCGGGGTTGGTGGCGGCGGTGGGGCTGGCGCGGGCCCGCCATTGGACACTCTATGGGGGCGAAGATTTTGAATTGGTGCTGTGTTTACCGCCGGATTTGGCTGCTGATTTGGTGCAGTCCTTGGGCGGTTCGGCGGCCATTGTGGGAGAAATGGTGGCTCCAGAGGCGGATCTAGAAGCGTTAACCCAGCAGCCGATCGCCTGGGTGGTGGATTCAGGGGCGATCGAGCCGATCGGGCGATCGGCTAGCTTCCAACATTTCGGAACATCGGCCACCACCGGGCCCGCTTGAGGCTGTCCCGCTGGGCCAGGCCCAAGGCGGCTATGCCCAATTGGCCCAGGATTGAGCCATCATGATTGAGCAATGCTAGAGGCGCAAAATGCGGAGCTGTTCAACCGCAAAGCCACTGACCTGAGCCACTGACCTGAGCCATCTCCATGGGCCCATCGGAGCAACCAACCTTGCCCATTGAAGAACCCACGATCGACCCCATGGGCCTCGATCCCAATCCGCATCCCCCTGGGTCGGCGGCGAAAGATGCCCGTGATGATCGATCGAGCCTGGCCCCGATCGCCCCAGAATCAGCACCGGATTGGTCAGCAGTGATTGAGCAATTGCAAATTTTTCAGCGATCGCAACTTAACCAACTTGCCCAAGATCTCGATCGCCTGAGCGCCGAGAAAACCCAATTACTGTTGGATCTCGATCGCCTAGCTCGCTATCGCCAACAACTGCGAGCACAGTCCGCTCCGGGGCAGTCCCTGTTGGATCCCACCAGCCAAGCTTGGGCCCAACAGTGGGCAAAACAACTGGCTCAACACATGGGATCCCACCTGAAAAGGGCGATCGACCAACGGTTTCAGGCCTTGGCTCAGGAATTGCGGCCCAGGGATTCCAGCGAGGTGATCGGCTCGCCCGTGGTGATCCATGGTCGTCTCAGCAGCACCGCGATTGAGCGACAATTGATGGCGCTGGATCAAACCCTGGCCCAAGTTTTTACCCATCTCCATCAAGACTTAGCGGCCTATGAACAGGCGCTGGCCCAACGACTCAGCCGATTGGCCCGGCAGCAACAGCAGGGGGAATTGTTGTTGAAGCAGGTGATGGCTCGTTGGGAAACCTCGATCGCACCCAATGCTCTTGCGCCTGATTCCCTTGGGTTGAATCCTGGGGTTCCCAATCCTGCGGTTCCTGAGCCTGAATCAACCGCGCTCGATCGGCCCGCTTCCCCGATCGCTCCCTTGCCCGATCCGGCTCCTGTGTTGTTCCCTCCCCCCCTTGTGGCCGTGAAACCCTCCGTCCCCCACCCTCAGACCCTGCGGCAACCGGGCTGGCTGTTGGCCCTGGTGGCGGCCCTGTTGTTGGCCCTGTTCAATGTGGCCCTGAAACTGTTGTTTACGGGCAATGCTCCGGAAACCCTGTTAGGGGTGGTGACCCTACCCGGCATCATTGCGCCAGGGCTGGGCAATTCCCTGCTGATTTTGCTGTTGCGCACCCTGGCGATCGTGTTGGTGTTTCCAGCGCTGGCCACTTGGCTTTATCCCGCCACTTGGCAGGAAATTCGCCACCTGTGCCAAAGCCGCGATCGCCGGTCTTGGCAAGTGATCTTGCTGAACGGCTTTTTCATGTTTGTGTCCCAAGTGCTGCTCTATGTGGCGATCGGGAATTTGCCGACGGGCTTGGCGGTCACCCTCTTTTTTCTCTACCCCGTCTTTACCCTGCCCCTGTCCTGGTGGCTATTGGGCGATCGCCCCACGGCCCTGCGCTTGTTTCTCACGGCTCTGATTCTGCTGGGGGGCGGCTTGGCCCTGCCCGAGGGGGGCCCGACCGCGGGCGATAACTGGGTGGGTCTCTCCAGCGGGCTAGCGGCCGGCGCAGCCTTCGCAGGCTATCTACTCACGGTGCAATGGGGAACCAAAACCTTGCATCCCGTGCCGTTCACCCTGGTTTCCTTCCTGTGGGTGTTTGTGTTGGCTTGCTTTGGACTCATTGCGCGGCCGGAGGCGGTGACGGTGCAGGTGTTGCCGGGGACTTGGGGCGGCCTGCTGTTGGGTGGAGTCATTTTGGGTCTGTTGACCTTGGGGGGCTACCTGCTGAATAACTTGGCGGTGCAACGGGTGGGAGCCGCTTGGACGGCCATTCTCAGCGCCTCGGGCAATGCCCTGACGGCCCTGGCGGCCTGGGTTTTGATCCAAGAATCGCTGGCCGGGGGGCAATGGCTGGGCATTGGGTTGGTGACCCTTGGGGTAACGCTGCTGAGTGTGGAGCAGTTGAGCAAGCCGCGCCGATCGCCCCGATCGCGCCAATCGCCCCAAAGCTAGGCCAGGTTAATCAACCATCGATGGTCTCGTGGGCCCCTTCTGAGACAATAGGGACGCTTTTGTCCTGATGCTTGCGTGCCGATGAAATCCTATTCGCTGCGATCGCCCGCCAAAATTAATCTCTATTTGGAAATTGTGGGCGATCGTCCCGATGGTTTCCATGAGTTGGCCACCGTGTTCCAGAGCATTGACTTGGCGGATCTCGTCCATGTGCAATCGGGAATGCAGGGCGTAATCCAAGTGGAGTGCGCCGCCGAAGGTGTGCCTAACGATGCCAGCAATTTAGCCTATCGGGCCGCAGCCCTGATGAGCGAGCGGTTTCCCGAAGCCTTCGCCAAATGTGGGGGCGTGTCGATCGAAATTGAAAAGCGAATTCCCGTGGCCGCTGGCTTAGCCGGGGGATCGGGCAATGGCGCGGCGGTGTTGGTGGGGCTGGACTTGGCCTGGGGCTTGGGCCTCACCCAAGGAGAATTGCAGGAGTTGGCGGCCGAGTTGGGATCCGATGTGCCATTCTGTGTGGGCGGAGGAACAGCGTTGGCCACGGGACGCGGTGAGGTGCTGGATCCCCTCGCGGGGGTGGATCAGGTGTGGTTGGTGTTGGCAAAATATCGCAGTTTGGGCGTTTCCACCCCCTGGGCCTATCAAACCTATCGCGCTCAGTTTGGGGCGGAATATGCCCGGACTCCGGAGGCCCAAGCGGCTCGGCATACGGCGGCCAAGTCTGGGCCCCTCGTGCGATCGCTCCAGGCCTTGGCTACGGGCGATCGGGCCGGTCTTTCGGGGTTACGGCCCCTGTTGCGCAATGATTTGGAACGGGTGGTGTTGCCGGCCCATCCCCAAATTGCGCAGTTGCGGGACTTGCTCGATCGCCTGGCCCCGCTGGGAGCGATGATGTCCGGTTCTGGCCCCTCGGTTTTTGCCCTGGCCGAATCCGCCAGCCAAGCCCAGGAAATTCAAGCCGCCGCGCGATCGGCCCTGCCGGATCCGGATTTAGAATTTTGGGTCACCCAATTCAGTGCGGCGGGCATTCGGCCCGTTAACCCATCGGTTTAGCGATGGATTCAGCCGTGGATTCAGCTATTAATTCAGGGATTCACTCAGAGGTTAATTCAGGAGGCGGTGAATTCGTTTCCGCCAGGGGCAACCAAGCCACGGCCATCGTTCCCTGAGCGATCGGGGGAAGGAGTCGATCGGGAGTTTCCCGCAACCGCAACCGAGCAGGTAGGGCGATCGGGGGGCTAAACAGTTCCAAGCGGCCGCCCATCTGCGTCATCAACTGACGGGCGATCGCCAAACCCAAACCCGTGCCTGGAATCGGGCTGGCGGCCTGAATTCCCCGAAAACCGCGCTGAAACAGCCGCTCCAAGTCTGTTGGGGGGATATTGTTGCCCTGATTGCTGACCACCAGCGCCAAACCCCAACCGGCCGCGGGCGCATCTTGCCAAGCGGCGACCCGGGCCAACACCTGCACCCGACCCCGATCACAGGCGTATTTGATGGCGTTATCCAGCAAATTGCTAAACACCTCTCGCCAAGCCGTGCCATCGGCCAAAACCGGCGGCAAATCGGCGGGTAACGAAATTTGAAACGATCGCCCGCGTTCGATCGCCACCGCTTCCGCCGCCGCAATCGCATCCATCACCAAGGCCTCGACTGGCCAAGGGGCGATCGTCACCCCCGGCAACAGCAGGGCCGCCCTGTTTTCGGCGGGGGCGGGCAACTCCGACGGTGAATGCTGGTCGGCACTGGGGGCCGCTGTCCCTGTCCAGTCCGGCGTATCAATCACTTGGCTAAAGTCCGTCAACATCCCTTGGAGTCGATCTCCCTCCCGCAGCAAGCTTTCCAGATGTGGGCGCGATCGATCCTCGCCCCCCAACCGCTTCAGCACCAACTTGCCAAACGTCCGAATGGCCGTCAGGGGATTACGAAACTGGTGCAGCCAATTGTGTAGTAATTCCGCCTGGCGCTGTTGCGTGGTCTGTTGTTGGCGATAGGCCGCCTCCAACAGTTGATTGCGGCGATCAAGTTCGCAGGCCGCCGCCAAGGTCACCGCCACCCGCCCCGCCTGCTGGCGATCCTTGGGAGTCCAAGGTTTAGGGCGATCGAGCACCAACAGCCCCAACATCATCCCCCCTCGGGCCAAGGGCAGCACCAATCGGCCTGGGTGGGGTTGGGGATTGAATAGGGGATTCAACGCGGGGTCAACGGCTGAATGGGAATTGGCTGAATGGGAATTGGTGGAACGGGCAGAGGCTGAATGGTCAGCATCCGTGATCTGGTTGACCGCCGGGGGAATTGCTTCCGGCGCGATCGAGAAGTCCAGCACGTCCGGCCGATCGCCCGCTTGGTGACTAACCTCGGCCTCGGGCGCGATCGCAGAAATGATCTCCGCCGGAGCCGCTGCCCAAGGGCCCGACCCCGACAGCAACCGCGATCGGCCCCGACTGCGCGATCGGCCCGTTCCCGCTTCCCCCAAAAGCTGCGTCTTGGCCCGAGCCGGATATTCCAACACCGGCATCCAAGCCGGTTCCGCCGTTCCCGACCAATCCTGCGCCAAGTACACCACACCCCGTCCCAGGTGCAGCGTTTCCGCCATCAAGGCCAACTGCGCTTGGCACAGGGCCAAAAAGGTTGAACTCGCCATTGCTCGCCACTCCCCCCTGGGGGCCTCCATCGGGGAACATTCGCGGTTGCCAGGGATTGGGGAGCAGCCGCGCCCGGTTTCCCGCATGGGGCGATCGCCGGCTTTGTGAAGAATTACGGCGTTGCTCTCCCCAAGGCTTGAGAACTCCTTAAGCTGGAGCTATCTCAAACCGCTTCTATTCAAATTGCTCCATCTAAACTGATTAAAAACCATTAAAAAGCCGCGAGGGATCGCAAGAACCTGGGGCGGCAATTGTGCAAAATCCAGGCGGTCTCTAGGTTTCTGGATGGGCCAGCACTCAAAATGAAACTGCTAAGAAATCGACAGAATAAACAATTGTAATTGAATCCATGTCGATCAATTAAAACAAGTTGAAATTTTGGCGCAAAGGCGATATACTTTGCACGGCTTTTGTAACCGTCACTACACTTATCTTGGCACGGGAGGTAAGGAGGTTGGCAAGGAGACGCAAGCGCAAGAGCCGTCGGCGGCAAGAAGGGCGACGGATTCTTGAGAATGTGCCACAGTATAGCATCGAATGTGGCGAAGATAAGCCGGTCACGGCCGCTCGCAAATTCATTAAGGCAGAGGGAATTCATCCCCCCGCTTTGGTGTTGGTGAAGCGTAACGAACACACCACGGATCGCTACTTTTGGGCCGAAAAAGGGTTGTTCGGAGCGCAATACGTTGAAGAAAACCACTTCCTGTTCCCGAGTCTTCGGCTCTGGGGCGATCAAGAAGGGGATGTGCCTGCTTTGGGAATGGTGGCCGCTGCGGCCCGCTAAGTCCATGGCAACAAAACTGAAACCCGCGTTGTGTGGAGCCTGAAATCAGACGTTTGAGGTCGTGGCTGCTCTGCAATTCGGGCAAAGTTAAGGTGCAAATCGTCTTGGGGGATGGATGCACGGAAACGTGGATTAATTGGTGATTTGTTATTGATTGGTGGGTGATGACTGTTGACCTTCCCTTGGCGATCGACTCCTACATCGCAGCGCCAGTGGACGATCGAGTGCATCACAGTTGACACATCAATCTCTCATTAGCAAAAAGCTCAATAGCCGACTAACGACGGGCCTAAGCGCGATCGCTTCTTGCGCGATGGCCTTGTGCGGCCCTGGGTGCTTCCAATTCAAAAAAATCCAGCAACGTCCGCGATCAGTCCGCTGATCAGTGGGCGTTGCTGGTTTTTTATGGGTTTGCAGGTGTGGGGCTCTAGGGCTGTGCTGTTCTTTTGAGCTAGGCAACCTGGGACAGCAAGGAACGGAAAAATCGGCCCGTCAATGGATTCATCAACAAATCAGCAGTTACCACATGCCGCGAATTGGTTGTGCGGGGCGATCGGGGGTGACGGTGGTTTGTTGAACAGTGGTTTGTTGGCCGCTGCGTTGTACGGTGCGTTGTTGCACGGTGGTGGTCGTGGTCACGCTGGCTTGACTGGTGCTGACGTAGGCGCTGTCAGCATTGGCCAGTTGAATGGAGCCATTGCGAATCACGAGGGCATCGTTTCCCAGGGCAACGGCTTGGGCAAAGAAACGACCATCGACCAAGGCCAAGGTGATTTGATCTCCCGGATCGAGGCCCAGTCGGGTGCGATCGAGCTGGGTGATGCCCACCAAGCGCGTGGAACCATCGGTCAGCAACAGTCGCACCCGATCGCCCACCAAATCTTGAATCTCGCCGGTCACAATTTCCACATTCTCAGCGGGCCCCACCATCCACACCACTTCCGGCATTTCTGCCCGGGTGGGCAAGGGGGCCAGGGTGGCGGTGGTGACCAAAAGGGCGATCGAACCCATCACTGCGCAAGTCCATTTGCAAGCCATAACCAACTTCTCCAACGGAAGACTGTGAGTGCCAACGGAAGGACTCGATCGGGCGATCGAATCCGCCAACTGATTACTTCGCGGCCGTTGGGGGAAAGTCAGGATCACCAATTCGGCCTCGATCGGGCCCAGAGGAGCGATCGCCAGGGGTTAATCAACCAATAATGAGGATTTTCTAATGAGGATTTTCTGAAGCGTGCGTGCGCTAAAACTCTGGGCCAGCGTCGATCGCAGCGGCCACCACATCCACAACGGCGGTGGTTTGGCGACCCGTGAGCCAATAGGTGCGCATGGGGCCGCGGCCCTTCACATCAATCTCGCCTCGGGATTCAAACTCATAGCGATCGCGTAGGGCCTGATACACCGTTTCGGTCACCTGAATTCGGCTGGCCAAGCCCTGAGACTCCATGCGACTGGCAATGTTGACCGTATCGCCCCAAAGGTCATAGATAAACTTACGAATGCCAATTACACCGGCAATTACGGGCCCGGTGTTCATGCCAATGCGAATTTCCAGCGATCGCCCCAAGGTTTGCTGAAACTCATCCTGAAAGCCATGAATCACCCGCTGCATATCCAGCGCCATGTTGGCCATGGCTGCGGTGGGATCTTCCATGGGCAGGGGCAACCCAGCCGCCACCATGTAGGCATCTCCAAGGGTTTTGATTTTTTCCAGGTGATGGCGTTCTGCCAGGTGGTCAAACTGGGAAAAGATGCGGTTCAACCAGGTCACCAGATCGATCGGGGGCAGTTGGGACGAAAGGGGCGTGAAACCCACGATGTCCGCAAACAGAATGCTGACTTCTTCAAAATGTTGGGCGATCGGTTCCGATTCCGTGGATCCATCGGGCTGCACATTTTGCTTTAGGCGATCGGCCACGGTGCGGGGCAGGATATTCAACAGCAATCGCTCTGATTTTTCCTGTTCCCGGCGCAGGGCTTCTTCGGCCTGTTTGCGTAAGGTGATATCTTCCACCACCCCCAACAACCCAATCACGCGGCGTTGATTGTCGTGAATCGGAATTTTGCTGATATCTAGCCAAATGGTTTCACCCGTGGCTCCCGGTTTTTGCTTGGGGGCGATCGCGTGCCAAACGGGGCGATCGCTCTCAATCACCCGACGATCTTGCTCCCGAAAGGCCTCCGCTGCCTCTGGATCTCGCACCAGGTCAAAATCCGTTAGCCCAATCACCGCTTCAGGGTTTTCCAGCCCCGCCGCTTCTGCCCAGTTTTTGTTGCAACCCTGAAAGACCAGATCGGTATCTTTCCAAAACACATGTTGGGGAATGCTGTCGAGAATTAGCCGCAAATATCGTTCCTTTTCTTGCAGCTTGGCTTCCGAAAGGGTGAGGGCGGCGGTGCGTTGTTGCACCTTCAGCTCTAGATTTTGGTTGGCTTCCTCCCAGGCGGCGAAGGCCTGCCGCAACTGAAAGGCCATGCGGTTAAAGGACTCGGCCAGGCGATCGACCTCTAGGATTGGGCTGGCGGCGGCGGTCTGATTTAAATTGCCCTCAGCGATCGCCTCGGCGGCCCGGCTGATGCGACTAACGGGATCCACAATCCAGCGTGTGGTGGCGATCGCCATTAAGACGGCCAAGCCTAAAGCGCCCAAACAGAGCAGAGCGGTGATGCGGGTATTTTCCTGGATTTGGGATGTGAAATCCCGCTCGGGGACAACCGTCACGGTCACCCAGTCAAGTCCATAGTCATTTTCCAGGGGCAACACATCGATGAAGACACGATCGCTCCCCTTCGGTCGCACAATGCCCTGATATCGCTTGCTGACCTGGCGATAGGTGCCAAAGCGCTCCCGCAAAAACTCACCCGCTGCCCGAATTCGAGGATCGCGGCTCTCCTCCGGTTTCAGCCGCTGGGGTTGGTTTTGGGCATCCCGCAAAAACAGGGGTTCCTCAGATGACGTGGCCACCAGGGCCCCGGTCAACCGCTCCACAATAAACATTTCTCCGGTTCGCCCTACCTTCAGACCCCGTAAAAAGGTGGAAAGCTGCTCCAAGGGAAGGTCGATCGCCAGCACACCCTTGAGCGTTTCCGTGGTCAGCGGTGTGCCACTGGCGGTCACCGTACTGGGGTTGCTGGTGTAAACGGGCAAGGCCGGAGTAATGCCCAAAACCGGCGGCTCCGTGAACACATAAATGGGCGACCAGGCCAAGCCCCCCCGAGCCACAGCAGCCCGATACCAAGGGCGTTTACGGGGGTCGTAGGGCCGGGAGCTAACGAAGCGATCGCGCTGGCCCTGCTTGTTCAGGGTGTAAATTCTCCAGTTGGGAGCCGTTGCCGTTGTTCGCACGGAGACCGTGGAAGGGTTGCCGCGCTCAACCTGCAAAAAATTGCCCTCCGCGTTGCCGTAGTAGAGGGTGGAGACCTCCGGTGTGATGTGTACCTGATGCCAAAAGTAGCGCTGAAGGGCGGCGAAGTCGTTGAGGTTGAGGTTACCCGCCGCCACGGATGCAGCATCAATGCGCAAAAACAGCTCGGATGTGCCCAAATACCCCTGCACATGCTGTTCCACCTTGGCCGCAATTTCGCCACTGAGCCTGGCCGCGAGGTCATTCACGGCCCGCTGGCCATTTCGCAGTGAGAGCCATCCCGTGAGTCCAACGGCCCCGGCCACTTGCAGGACGAGCGGCACGACCAACCAGCGCAAGCGTAGTTGTCGGAACCGCTTCGGGATCGACTGGATGGGTTGCACGAGTTTCATAGGGTGTCTAACGGTGCGGGTGGGGCGTGGTCAGGATCAGGAATGGAAAACCAGGCCTCGCTTGGGTTTCCATGTTGCAATTTGTTGCGGCTGAGAGAAACCGGCGCAGCAAATTGCAGCAGCCGACGAAAGTGCTCCGATGAAAAATGAAAAACGTGCCGAGACTTGAACGAGTCTGGGTTGCAGCCTTCGCGCGGGCATCAGAATCGTTGAGGACGGTGGTTTGATTCTGGCATTCTCGGGGGAACTTGTGGGGTGATACACCCAGGCGCAGCTTGTGACTTCCTGCGGCGCGACGGTTGATCATGATCGGGACGATCGACCCGATCGACCCGCTGCGGCCCACCCGAAGATCGTTAAATCCAGTAAGGCAACCAGCGCACACCCTCAATTCCCCAAATCCGCAGTTGCCAGTCAAAGGGGGTGAGGGGCCAGCCCAAATAAACGGGCAGCCAAAACAGAAAGGACAGCCCAATCAAAATCATGGCGGCGATCGAGAGGGGGCGATCGGAGCGGGATTGCCAGAGCCGATCGAGCAGCCAAGCCAAGACCAAGCTCGAAAACACAAACGCTCCCATGTAGTGGTAGAGAAAGGTGCAACGAGAGACCTTGGCCCAGGGCAGCCAGTTCGCCCCGTAGTTCACCAGGCAATAGGTCAACATCAAAACTTCAGGCGATCGCGCGGCGGCCCCGATCGCGCCCGATCGCTCCCACATCAGCCGCAATTGCCAGCGGTGGGATCCCAACCGCACCACGGGACTTTCCAAATAATTGGTGCTGACCAAGGGGTTCGCCAAAGCGGCCGGTTGCGCGATCGATCGCCACCAGTACCGCCCCAACCACCACAGGGCCACAACCAACGCCCCCGCCGTCAGCCACCAAAGCAGTGGATTTCCCAGGGCATGTACGTCATAAACCGTTGGCGTACCGGCCGGGAGATCCTTGGGAATCGGGTTTTGATAATCGATCGGGGCGGTGGGGCCGCTGGTGCGAGCGTAGAAATAGGCGATCGGGCGCAACAGCAGGGGCCAAGTGAACCAACGGGAACAGTAGGGATGGGCATCATCACCCCCAACCCGATGGTGGTAGCGCAACAAGTCTTGGTTAAATTCCCAAATACTTTTGCCGGGATTCATTTGGGCATGGGGAATCCACAGCAACCAATAAATCACCAACGGCAAAAGCCCCAACATCAATCCCATTTGGATCGGGCTGAAGCGCTGAAGGAGTGTTAAGGGATTTGCAGCCGATCGCCCCGTGCGGGAACTGGGGCTATTTTCAATGCTCGCGGGTGGTTCGGCATTCTCGATCGGCTCGGTTGATTGTCGGGTCGTGAAACCAGGGCGATCGAGCCAATGCCAAACTCGCCACAGGGCCCAACTGCCCCAAGCCCCCACCAAAAAGGCCAAGCCATTCCACTTCACGCTGGCTGTGCAACCAAACCCCAAGCCCGCCACCGCCAACCAGGCCCACACCTGCCAGTGATAACGCGATCGCCCGGCCATGGCCCGCGCCGCCATCAGCCAGCCACAGTGACCCAACAGGCCAAAGATCACCAGGTAAACATTGTTTAACCCATAGCGGGATTCCACCAAAAACAGCCCATCCAGGGCGATCGCCCCCGCCGCCACCAGGGCCAACAGCCGCCGCCCGGAAATTAACCAAGCCAACCAGGCCACCACCAACGGCATCAAAGATCCCACCAGCGCATTCAGCCAGCGATAGCTGACCGTGGCTAGCAGGGAACCGGTTGCTTGGTTGGTGTTGTCGCGCCCCCACTGAAAATGCTCACTGATGGCAATCCCGATCGCAATCAGATACTTACTAAGGGGGGGATGGCCATCTTCAACGGGTTTGCCCACCAAGTAATCGCGGGCGAACTGGGCAAAGTAAACCTCATCAAACACCAAGGTGTTCAGGTGGCCCAAGTGCCAAAATCGAACGATCGCCCCCGCCAGCACGATCGCCCCCAGGATCCACCACCAATGGGATTCCCAGTGCCATCGCAACCTGGAAGATCTTGGAGAGTCCCCCCGATCGGCTTGAGCTTCCTGGTGTGGTGAGTGGTCTAGGGGCGATCGCACATCAGCCATGACAAAACCCATGGAAAAAAGGCCATTTTAAGGGCCATTGCAGCGGCCGCAATTGCGAGGCCCCGCGAACGGACGCTTAAGGATTTGCGTTGGAACCCGTGCCTTGCCAGTCGCTGCCGATTTGAATCGTCACGTCGGATCCCAAAATGCCTGAGCTATCCACCCGCACATCACCCCGCCCGATCGCCGCCTTCACCTGTTCCGCCGTATCCGCATCCCCATTTTGGGCAATCACCCGCGTCGTGCTGATCGTTTCCTTCCAAGACCGCGCCACAAACGTTTGGCGATAGCCCATCGCTTCTAATTGCCGCGCCACCGCCCTAGCGGCCTCCGGATTGCCACTAGCATCCTGCACCGCCACACGCACCTGCGACATCGATCGACTGTCGCCGGAACCGACCCCATGTTCAAAATGCTTAGCCATCATGTCCCGAATTTGATTCGGGTAGGGCAACCAATAGCTCGTGCCGTAACGGGCAATATCTCCGTAATCCCCCGGAGTCACCAGCATTTGCACATTTTGGCGATCGACCTGAGTGGCAAAGCCCGCCAGCGCCACAATCTCCTCCATGCTGAGGTTAGTGTCCAAATTCTCCCGAATCACCGACAAAATGTCCGGTAACTTCAGCAGCGTGGTGGGGTTCAGGGCCTGTTCCTTCAGGCTGCGCATGGCCATCTGCTGGCGCTGGACCCGGCCAATGTCTCCATACTCATCGTGGCGGAACCGCAAAAACGCCAGCGCCTGTTCCCCATTCAGGTGTTGCCGTCCCTGTTTCAGATTGATGTAAAGGTGTTGGCTGTCGTCTTGATACTTCATGTCACGGGGAACATAGACCGTTAAGCCCCCCAAAGCATCCAGCAGCTTTTCCACCCCTTGGACATTAATCCGCATGTAGCGGTCGATCGGCACACCCCCCAGCAGCTCGCTCACCGCCTTGGCGCTCAGGGCCGGCCCCCCACGACTGTTAGCAGCATTAATTTTGGTCATCCCCAGGCCATCCACCCAAGCCCGCGTATCCCGAGGAATCGACAGCACCGATAGTTTTTTCTGGCTGGGGTCAAACCGCACCAAAAACATCGTGTCCGACAGACCCTCAAAGGAGTTCACCAGCGCATGGTAGCCATACTTGCGACTCAGGCTATCATCCACGTCGGAGGTAATGACCTTAATCCCCAGCACCAAAATATTGACCGGCCGGGTGAGCTGCGGCAGTTGCAGACCCAGGCTGGAAATGGGTTGATTGTTCCCAAAAACCGCCTTTTCCTCTTTGCTCAATTCCCGCTGACTGAGGCTGGGGGAACTGAGGGAAACGGCCAGCAACGCCCCCGTGGTTGCGGAGATGGTGGCCACGCCCAAGAGGCTAAACAACAACCAGAACCAGCGGAAGCGATTGGCCCGAGGCTTGGGTTGCGGCGCTGGGGAGCGAGACATATCGGTAGCGTTGGTTTGGGGATGTCGATCGGTCAAGGGTGAGGAGGCGCGGTTGGAATGGCGAGTGGACACGGAATTCCTCAAAAGGGGGTCAAGGGCGGAGAGTTGATGAGAGAGTAGCGCACTGAATGGGCGATCGGGCAGGGGCACTCAGGTGGCTCTGGCAGGGCGATCTCCACTTGATGAGGCTCTGAGAACCGCTAGGAGTGCGGTGTGGGGTGGCTGCCCAGACACCAATCTGACCGTTCTGACCATGGAAAGCAGAGCACAGCGACCCGGCCGCATCGGCGGGGAAAACCACTAGGTGCAACTGCCGTAGCGCAATCATCGGGGATGGGTGCGCAAAACTGCCGTCATTTTAGCGGCGTTTTGGTGCGATCGCGGTGGATCATCCGGAGAAGACTAAGCAAAAATTCGCCGGAACTTTTTAGCAGGATTTAACTAGCTTTGACTGAGAGTTCAGCCAACAATGCGATTCCCCAAGCGGTTCCCGATCATCATTCCCAAATCCCATTCCTAGATCTCAGCTCTTTTCAGGGCTGCTCAGGATGGGTTGGGAATCAGTCCAGGATCGGCCCCAGATTTGTTTGGGGTAAGGTTGGCCAGCTCGTGATTGCAGACCGTTGGCAGCCGCCAAGCTGGGAACCTGACTGCTAGCGGGTCTTGTTTGAGTCTTGATTTAGTAGCGACTTGGTGGCAATTCGATGGCGAGTTGGTGGCGATTCGATGTTAAGGCGCTGTTGAGGCGATGCTGAGATGCGATATTGGAATGCGATATTGAGATGCAATATTGAATTGAACCGGCGTTAACACTATTGAAGCTGGCGTTGAAACCGTGCAAGATACCAGGCTCAACAACCTCCTAGGCGCGATCGCCCGGGGATTAGGAGGATGGCTCCAAAATCCTTGGCGGCGCACTTCTGTACAGTGTTTGGCGGTGTTGGTGGGGTTCTTTGGGGCTTCCGCCTTGATCACCACAGCGGGCCAGGAAGCCGCCTGGGACTTGTCCATGGCGGGCATTTTGGCGGTGTTCTGCGAGGTGGTGAGCATTGTGGTCTATCGCCGCTGGAATGCTCGGGCTACAGATTTCAACGGGCGATCGCCCCTGTGGCTGTCGGTTTTGAATTTACTGAAATTAGGAATGGTTTACGGCCTGTTCTTAGAGGCTTTCAAGTTGGGAAGCTAACCCCAAACAGGAAAAAAGCCCCGCCCTGCTGGGGCGGATGGTCTGAAGTTGGGGAGTGCCTGTGAGGTGATGATTTGCGGCGAGTGAGCGCTGACGCTGCAAGGCTTTCACGAGCTGATCGTGCCTAAATTAGGGCACTACCCAAACGCCCTCATGGTTCCTAGTCGCGCTCTAACTCACCTTGAGCGACTTGCTAGCCAATCCAGACCAAATTCTCAGCCGCGTCTCGAAAATCGTCGGACGCAGACACACCATTACAGGTGGTAATTTCCGGGGACTCCTCACCATCGCGGGGGCGATCGGGTGGGGGCGGCGGTGGTGGAAAGGAAGGCGGCGGCGGCGGTGGTGGAGTTAAGCCCGCCGTGGTTTTTGCGCTGGTGGGGCCGTAATGCTTGCGGTGGCGCAAACTAGCATCATCGGTGCGGAAACTGCCCGCCGGATCCGACACAGCAATCGGCATTCTGGCGGATGGGGGAGCCGGGGGCCGCTTGTTAGGTTCCACCGAGGTCGAGGCCGATCGCACAAAACCCTTGCGGTGGGGACTGGCGGGCGCGGCGGCCCGGGCGGCACTGGTGCGCTGGGTTGCCACAGCCATGGACTGACGGAGCGATCGACGTTCCGGCTCGATCACTTTGTCCATGAAATATTCGATGGTTTGCTCGCGAACCCAACCCCGTTTCGACAAAATTTCCCCAAACCGCAACCCCGTCACACTCTGATCATTCAGAGCAACAGTGACTTGAGCGGGCGCGAGCAAACCCGCCTCCACAAGGTATTGACCCAGGGGCTTAAGGCCGATCGACCGGGGCCAGGCTGCTGGCTGTCCCGAGACCGATCGATCTGTGCTGGGAGACGGTTGATTCTCCATAGCCAACCTCTACTACGACAAGGGATACAAGCGGGAGCGCGATCATGGCAGGGCAGAATCCAGATGCGTCCCTCCGCAAAAGCCGAATTCGGGAACCACCAGAGAAGGAAAGGAACTGGATTGCAACGGAACAACGGAACTGACCATCCACGTTATTACAGAGTTAACGGAGGGTTCAGTGGGGTTTAGCCCCCTAGGGGGTTGCCATCGTTGAATCTGGTCATGTTCAGAATATTATGGCACTGGATTTGTCATCCGAGTAATTACGGAGAATTTTCGAGATTTCAGGCTCCGCCTCAAGCGTAACATGCCCCAATAGTGCCCCCCGGTCATGCGATCGCCCCATGAATTGTCGTTAACTTTGATTAATCTGCCTCGATCGAGGAAGCAAGCTCAGCCAGTTCCATCACGTCATAGCGCTCAAATGGCTGATGGATCCAGGGATTATGGGGCAAATAACAGTCGTAATAATCCGGGGCGATTGATGAACAGCCCTTGTACCAAATCACGGCCGTGCGCAGGTCGCTGAGATCGTAGCGATCGCGCAGCCACTGAATCGAAGCCTTCAGGGTTGCTCCCGAGTCGGCCAAATCATCCACCACCAACACCCTCGGCCCCAGGCGATCGCCCGTCATGGCCAAGCTTTGGGCAAATTTGAGCTGCCCCCGTTCCCGCCCCAACTCTCCGGCATAGGAACTGGCAAACAGAATGGCTAAGGGTTTGTGAAACAGGCGCGAGAAAATATCACCCACTCGCAGGCCCCCACGGGCTAAACAGACAATTTGGTCAAATGCCCAGCCCGATTGATGCACTGAACAGGCTAACCGTTCGATCGCCCGGTGATAGTTTTCCCAGGAGATGTATAAATCGCTACTTAGATTGTTATTTTCTATCCGTGATTGCCGATTGGGTGTTTCAGTCTCGATCGGGGTTCCAGGGGCGATCGGGGATGGGGCTTGGGAATTGCAAGGCGAATCAGAGGGCATGGCAACCATATCCAGGAGGAGTATCGATCAAATCATCAAACAAACATTGAATAGATCAAACTGAATAGATCAAATAGATTGAAGAGCACGATCCGTAACGCGATCGTCAGCGAGGGCCAGGCAATCGGGAAACCGGGAATCCAAACCCACAACAAAGAGCGGCCATCAACTCATCTCCAGCCCGATCGCGTAGATCTGGGTATGGAGAATGGGTCGATCGCCGCTGTAATTTCAGACTTGGGCAGTGATTGCGAGCCGGGCCGTTGAAACCTGTTGATTGTTTTTGATCGGATAGACCCATCGAAAGCGGTCTATTTAGATCCAACTAGAGCCAACTCCGATAGATCCAACAGGCTCTTTCAACAGCCCCTAGCCAACTCTCAAGCCCTACAGCTTGGCCCCGCAATGGGAACAGAACTGATGACTTGGGTGATTATCCGTTTGGCAGTTGGTGCAAGTTTGGTGGCTCACGGGGGTTTCCCGCTTCACTTCCGGCAAACCCAACATTTGGGCATTGCTCTTACCAGGAGCCACCATCGGGTAACAGTTTTCATCGCGCCGCACCCGCACATCCAACAGCACCGGGCCATCATAAGCCAGCATTTCTGCGACGGCCGGCGCAAGCTGGCTGCGCTCCGTCACCAAAATGCCCTTGATGCCAAAGGCTTCGGCCAACTTGCCAAAGTCGGGCATCCCCACTTCCATGTTGGACGACGAGTAGCGCTCACCATAGAAGGCTTCCTGCCATTGGCGCACCATCCCTTGCCAGCCGTTGTTCACAATCACGGTCTTGGCGTTGATTCCAAACTGGGCCAGGGTTCCCAGCTCTTGAATGTTCATTTGCACACTGGCATCGCCAGCCACACAAATCACCTGGTGATCTGGCAAGGCCACCTTCGCGCCCATGGCCGCCGGAATCCCGAAGCCCATGGTTCCCAAGCCAGCGCTGGAAATCCAACGACGGGGGCCGTTCTTCAGGAACTGCGCCGCCCACATTTGGTGCTGCCCCACATCGGTGGTGTAGTAAGCATCGGGGGCTTGGCGACCCAGCTCGACGATCACTTCTTGGGGGGCGATTTCGTTGTCGTAGCTGGGGACTACCAAGGGATAGTCAGTTTTCCATTGGTTGATGCGGGTGTGCCAAGCGGCCGTTTGGGCCGGATCGCTGACGATTTCCAGCTCCCGCACCCGATCGAGCAGTTCAATCAGCACCTGCTTCACATCACCGACGATCGGCACATCAGGCACGCGGGTTTTGCCCACCTCGGCCGGGTCGATGTCGATGTGGATCACCTTGGCGCGGCTGGCGAACTCATCGAGCTTGCCGGTGACGCGATCGTCAAACCGCGCCCCCACCGCAATCAACAAATCGCACTCGGTCACGGCGAAGTTGGCGTAGGCCGTGCCATGCATCCCCAACATGCCCAAGGCCAGAGGGTGATGCTCATCAAAGGCCCCCTTACCCATCAGAGTCGTGGTGGTGGGCAGGCGGAAATGGTCGGCCAAACGGGCAATTTCCGCGTGGGCCCCAGCCGCGATCGCGCCACCACCCACATAGAGCAAAGGACGCTGACTATGGCGAATCAGTTCGATCGCCTGGGTGATTTGGCGCGGGTTGCCCTTCACGGTCGGCTTGTAGCCCGCCGGCCGGATCGATCCTGGCTCCACCGGCACATAGTCAAATTCTTCCAGACCCACATCCTTGGGCACGTCAATCAGCACCGGGCCCGGACGACCGGAAGAGGCGATATAGAACGCTTCCGCCACGATCGCCGCCATATCGGCCGGATCGCGCACCACGTAGGAATGCTTAACGATCGGCAGCGTAATGCCCCAAATATCCGTTTCTTGGAACGCATCAGTCCCGATCGCCGTGCGCGGCACTTGGCCCGTAATCACCACCAAGGGAATCGAGTCCATGTGGGCCGTGGCAATCCCCGTCACCAGGTTGGTGGCCCCGGGGCCGGAAGTTCCGAAGCAAACCCCCACCTGACCGGTGGCGCGGGCGTAACCATCCGCCGCATGGGCCGCGCCCTGTTCATGGCGCACCAAAATATGTTTCAGTTGGCCCGATACTTCAAAGCCGTAGAGTTCGTCATAGATCGGCAGGATCGCGCCGCCGGGATAGCCGAAAATGTGCTTCACACCATGACGGCACAGGCTATCGAGCAGAGCATGAGCGCCCGTGCGCCGCGTCACAGGCACGATCGAAGAGTCAATTTGGGAAGCGTTTCGCGATCGCACGAGCAGGAACCTCTAAAGGCGAAGAGTAAACGGTGGGCAAACGATCACATCGAAGGAAAGCTCTACCACAACATGACTTCGATCGGTGCGATCGTAACCTAGTTTACCGATTGATCGGGATTGGAAGCTAGGTCTCTGTCAAGGTTTTCTGGCCCCGATCGCGAGTTTGGGCATGGGGGCAATTCGGTTGTGATTGGGACGCTGTGATGATCCCCCGTTCAGGATCAAAGAGTGATGTAGATCACAAATTTTCGATCCGCTTAAGGTTTCTGCTCCGCTTCGGGTTGGCGATCCAGTTTGTTTGTTGGCGTTGCTTCACCGCGAGGGTTTGGCTTGGCCGTTCAAAAATTGCTGATATTGGCGCAAAATCATGCGCTGAACCGCAATAATTGCCGGATTGATTTCCACATACCGCCGTTGCGGATCGCGATCGATCGCCCGTTGTTCGCTTTCCATCATTTCAATGTCTTGATTCAGAAAGCGCATAAAGATTTTTTGCTCAATGAGCTTGGCAGCCCAGGGCCGCAACGCCTGCACCAGCCAACCGGGCAGCCCTAACCGCAAAAAGAAAATCGCAAACGATCGGCTCTCCCGCAGCCCCACCGGCAGGCGCATTAGATAAAGGCTCGAAACCCCTTCTAGGCGACTGAAAAAGTGCGGATAGCGATATTGCACCGTCACAGTTTTGGTGGTGACTTGATCGGCCGACTCCGTAAAGCCCAAAAACTTGGCCATTTGCCCCTTATAGGACACTTGGTAATCGGCCACGATCGCGTTGCCTTCGTCCTTGAGCTTCAGCAACACCGGATCAAACCAACCCTGCAATTCTTCGTGTAAAAACCCGTGGAACACATCCATCGAGTTTTCATTACAAACCGAAAAATGGGCCCGAAACTGTCCCGTCACCGGCACGGCCAGCCATTGGGGATCGTCAAATTCAGGAATTTCCGGCAGCGGCATTTGATCCGCTAGGCTCTGGTCGCCGGGAAACACCCAAATGATCCCGTAGCGATCGACCGCTCGATAGCTCTGGGCTTGGGCACAGGGCAGCTTTTGGCTCGGTGGCAAGTAGGGAATCTTGCGACATTGGCCCGCTCCGTCAAACTCCCAGCCATGGTAACGACAGGCGAGATGGTCGCCCATCACCTTGCCCCGGCTCAGTTCCACGCCGCGATGGGGGCAGGCATCTTCGAGGGCCTGGACGGCTCCCGATCGATCCCGATAGAGGGCGATTTTTTGCTGCCACACTTCCACGCCCAACACTTGCCCCGCTGCCAACTGGCTAGACCAAGCCACCGCGTACCAGAAATTGGGATTAATTCCCGCCTGGCGCACGCTGTTTTGCACCTCGTGCTGCTCTAGGGCGATCGCCCTGATGGGGGCTGCTCCGTCGCTGGAATCACCCAAGGCCGAATTGGCAGACTGCTCAGGAGTCTGATTGGCAGATGTCACCATGACAACTTTGGCAACTGATTGGCAACTAAACGACTCTGACAGCTTAGTACAGCGTCGTTCTTGTGGTTTAGGTCGCTCGATCGCAAAACGCGATCGCAAAAACGGAGAGAGAGGGATTCGAACCCTCGTTAGAGTTACCCCTAAACAGCATTTCCAGTGCTGCGCCTTCAACCGCTCGGCCATCTCTCCAGATGACAGGACGTTATCTTATCAGGCTGATGCCGGTTATGGGAAGAGAACGATAAAATCTAGCTTCAGCGCGGCGGCAATCCCTGCGACCCGATCGCGCTGTGCTGGTTGGCCCCTAGATGCCCAAATCCCCCATGACCTACAGTGCTGAAGATCGATCGACCGCCACCCAAACCTATCGGGTGCGGATTCATAACCGCCAGCGGGGCACAGTTCATGAAGTGCAAGTGCCCGGCGATCGCTACATTTTGCAGTCCTCAGAAAATCAAGGGGCAACGCTACCTTTTTCCTGTCGCAACGGGGCTTGCACGGCCTGTGCGGTGCGCGTGCTGGAAGGCAAACTGAGCCAGCCGGAGGCCATGGGCCTGTCGCCTGCTTTGCGCGATCGGGGCTATGCCTTGCTTTGTGTCAGCTATGCCGAATCGGATCTGGTGGTGGAAACCCAGGACGAAGACGAAGTATATGAACTGCAATTTGGCCGCTATTTTGGCAAGGGCAAAGTCCGCCGCGGCCTGCCCCTGGATGAAGATTAAGCCCCTGGATCGGGGTCAACCGTTGCTCCAAGGGCGATCGAGCACCCCATCAACCAGCCCATTCGCGACCCCATCAGCAATCCCACACATCGGGACAGCCACCAGCCCCAAACAGCTCGCCCAAACGCCCACTCAACCCCGCACCGGGCCACTCCCCCCAGTCATTCGCAGCCAGGCTTGGCCAAGGGCGATCGCCCTTGGCCTGATCCTGGGGTTGCTCACCGGTTGTGGCAATTCGTCCCTCACTGGGGTGCAGGTGGTGGTGAACCGCGTGCCCAGCGGCAACACCCTGGAGGTGCGCGGCACGGGAGCCGATGCCAAGCGGCTGGAAACCGTCCGCCTTCTGGGCATTGATGCTCCAGACTTGCGCCAACAGCCCTGGGGGATTAAGGCTCAACAGACCCTGATGGAGTTGGTGGCGGGGCAAACGGTTTGGTTGGAGTTTGAGTCCGGGGAAGCACGCGATCGCCTCGGGCGACTCTTGGCCTATGTTTGGCGGGATGGGCAGCTTGTGAATGAGCAACTGACCAAGGCGGGCTGTGCGGTTCCGGCCAGTCGATCGGGGCTGCTGAAGTACGATCGCCGCATTTTCTACGCCCAGGAATATGCGCGGATTTTGGAGTTGGGTGTTTGGGATCCCCGATCGCCCATGCGGTTGCGGCCCAGCGAATTCCGTCGCCAAAACCCCTCCTAACTGGCGGAAACAGACTGCAAGGTTAATCAACAGCTTTTGCAGGATGCATAACCTTAAACAACGTCGGATTGAAGCATGAGTCAGTTACCGGATCAGGCAACGTTGCAACGACTGCTGGAAATTGCCACGGAAGCGGCCCTGGCCGGAGCGGCAGTGGTGCGATCGTTTCTGGGCAAAATCGAGGCCGAGGAAAAGGGGCGATCGGGCGACCTGGTGACTGCGGCCGATCGCGCCTCGGAAACCGCCACCATTGAGGTACTGAGTCGCCACTGTCCGCAAATTCCCATTTTGGCGGAAGAGTCCGGGGCGATCGGGGGAACCCAAAACAGTGACTATCTTTGGGCGATTGATCCCCTGGATGGAACCACCAATTTTGCTCACCAATACCCGTTTTTTGCCGTTTCGATCGGGCTGCTCTTTCAGGGTCAACCGATCGTTGGGGTTGTGGCCGATCCTGAGCGCGGGGAACTGTTTCGAGCGGCCAAAGGACTCGGGGCCACGCGCGATCGGATCCCAATGCGGGTATCACGCACCGATCAACTAAGCCGCAGCCTATTGGTGACCGGTTTTGCCTACGATCGCCGCGACACCAACGACACCAACTATCCTGAATTCTGCTACCTCACCCACTTAACCCAAGGGGTACGACGCGGCGGATCCGCCTCGATCGACCTAGCCTATGTGGCCTGTGGGCGGTTGGATGGCTATTGGGAACGGGGCCTCTCCCTCTGGGACATTGCCGCCGGCATCGTATTAGTGCAAGAGGCTGGCGGCCAAGTCAGCGCCTACGATGGCAGCCCCGTCAATCCCAGCAGCGGCCGACTCGTGGCCACCAACGGCCACCTACATGATCAACTCTGTGCGGCCCTGGCAACGGTTCCCAAGCTTGACCTGTGGCACCAGCCCCCCGCCACCTGGCCGAAAGTTGGTCAGTAGCGCCCATTGGGGGTTAATCAACCGCCAGATTCCTCAGTCCCCACCCGCAACCCAGATCACCATAGTCACTGATCACCATGGTCAACCCAGGAACCCGATACACTACTAGATAGCGATACTAGATAGCGATTAACCAAATAGCAATTCAACGGCGATCTTTCCGATTGCCCCTCAGGCTGCATCCATCCCAACGGCATTCAGCCCGGCTCTATCCGGCCAGGCTCTGCCCCTGTCTCGTCTACTTCTCCTGCTCCCATCCCCCTTTAGCGACTCACAGCACCGGCGGCGCGCTATGTCATTCGAGATTCAACGAGGGCTTTTTGGTCACGATGTGACGGATCACTATGCCATCCTGGGCATTCCGTTGGGGACAGATCCCAAAACCGTGCGCAAGCGGTTTTTACAAATTGCCCCCCGACTGCATCCCGACACCTGCTCCGCTGCCAATGCTCAGGGCAAAGCCTATGCCCAGCAACTGATGTCGCGGCTGGTGAACCCCGCCTACGCTACCCTCTCCAACGATGCCAAGCGGGCAGATTACGAGGCCGTGTTGCGCACGTTGCATAGCCGCTTGCCCCAACAGGCCAACAAGGTGGCCATCCAAGGGGCCCTGGCCCGCGAGCTAAGTCAGGCTGCCAATGTACAGGGTACTTATCTCAAGGCGTTACAAACCCTCACGGCCAACCAATACGACGATTTGGAACAGGTGCTGAACCGGATTGCCGAAATCAGCGAACTGAATTTGGTTTACCTGCTCAAAACCACATCGGGCAGCGCCAGCCCAGCGCGTCCGGCGGCTGCTCCCCCGCCGCCGGCCCAGCGGCCCGCCCCCACCCCCACCAGCGGCGGGGAAACCACGGGGGCCCGAGAAGGGGCCGCCAGCAATACGCAGTTTGTGGTGCGGGCTTTGCAACGGGCAGAGGAATTAACCGCGAAGGGCCAATTTGCGATGGCGATGCAGGAGTTGAAGGATGCGCTGAAGATTGATGGGAACAATGCCGATTGCCATGCCTGGTTGGGCAAGGTGTATTTGGCTCAAAAGCAAGGAACCCTGGCCAAGGTGCATTTAACACGGGCGTTGGCGATTGATCCGCGCAATGCGATCGCCCTGGCCGCTAAGCAGGAACTCGATCGCGCCACGGGCGGCCAAGCCACGGGCCAAGCCACGGGCCAAACCGCCAAACCCAACAAACCACAGCCCAAAACAATCGGGGGCGGCAAAGATAAACCCGGCGGTGGGTTGTTTGGGGGCCTGTTTGGCCGTAAGAAGTAGGGGGCCGATGTTCACTGCCCGATCGATTTCGTTTCCCCCCTGACACCATGGCAATTCACCAACCCCCGACCGGCGCGCGCGATCTGTTGCCCCTTGATGTGGCCCAGAAGCATTGGATCGAAACCAAGCTGCAAGACGTGTTTCAGCGCTGGGGCTATCAGTGGATTGTCACGTCCACCCTGGAACGGGTCGATACATTGGTGGCGGGCGGTTCGGTGCGCCGGGACAAGGTGATTCAAATCTATGACAGCGAAAGTGAGGATCTGGGGCTGCGGCCGGAGTTGACGGCTTCGATCGCCCGGGCCGCCGTTACCCGTATGGCCGGCGTGACCCACCCCCAGCGCCTTTGCTACAGCGCCAATGTGTTTCGCAAGCCCCCCAAGGGCAGCGCCAGCCGCCAGCAGGAGTTTTTCCAATCGGGGGTGGAGTTGTTGGGTGTTGGGGGCGTGGCGGCTGATGTGGAGGTGCTGTTGCTGCTGACGGACTGTCTGGAGCGATCGGGCGTGGCCGATTGGCATTTGCTTTTGAGTGAGGCGGGCTTGACCCGATCGCTCCTGGAACCCTTCCCACAACCCTGGCGCGATCGGGTGCGTTCGGCCATGGCGCGGCTTGATCGCCTAGCCATCGAAGCCATGCCCCTTGACCCCGCCCTGCGCGATCGGGCTTTGATTTTGTTTGATCTGCGCGGCCGCCCCATGGACGTGATTCAACAGGTGGGCCAACTGGACTTAACCCCCGATCAGCAAGCCATGCTCGATCGGCTCAAAACCACCGTTGACCTGCTGCAAGATTACGGTCGAGCCACCGAACAAACCCTGCCGATCGTCCTGGATCTGAGCCTCATTCAAACCTTTGACTACTACACCGGCATCGTCTTTGAAGCGATCAGCAGCGCCGACACCGGCCACGAAATTCTCGGCCAAGGGGGGCGCTACGATCAACTGCTGGGCCTATACGACCCCGACGGCAACAGCTATCCCGGCATTGGCTTTTGTTTAAACCTGGAACCCTTGCACCGCGTTCTTTCCAGCGGCGAGCGCCTGCCCAATCAACTGCCCGCCAGTGACTGGTTGGTGGTTCCGGCGGGGCCCCGCGCCCGGGCTGCGGCCTTTGTCTATGCCCGTCGTCTGCGCACGGAAGCCCCCAGCTTGATTCGGGTGGAGTTGGACTTGCAAGCCACCGTGACGCGGGAGTCGGCCCGCGATCGCGCCCGGGCCCGTCGCATCGGGCGGCTGGCTTGGGTGCAAGAGGACGGCTCGATCGAAACGGAAACGATCACAAAACGCAAAGGGCCTGAAGCCCCCTAGCGATCGGGCCCATCGGCAATCAGCGAATCCGCAAGCACCGGATCCGTTTCCAACAAATCCCCCGTGGACGGCAACTGAGCATGGGGAGCCATTTGCAAAAACAGCCGATAGCGATCTAACTGGGCCGATCGCAGGCTGCGGCGCAACTCATTGTCATACAACCCTTCAAACACCACCCGATCTTCCTTTTGGGTGGTTTCCGGGGCCAAGGGTAATGGCTCCGGCCCATCGATCGAAACCAGGTTGTACTGGACATTTTCCGTGTAAATCGCAAACGTCACATTGAAAATGTCAAAGAAATAAATGGCCCAGCGACATTTTTCCTCATCAAACTGTTCGTAATATTTCACCAATCGCGCAATACACAAATCCAAGTGCGATCGGGTGCTGGGGGCAATCAAAACCAACTTCAACAGAAAAATGGTCAGCGTTAACGCACTGCCATTCGACAAAATGAGCAGAAAAAGCCGCGAGGGATTATGCAAATCTTCCGTCGTCAGAAACTGAATTAAGTGGCGGCAGGTCTCCGCCTGCAAATCTTCCGTAATCACCTCATCATGATGTTCCGCCAGCAAGCTCGCTAACTTGTCTTGTAACTTTTGGCGAACCACCTTCGTCATGTGATCTTGGGTACTTTCCAATATGATGTATTTCAGCAGACTTTTTTTATAGCCGTGATACCTCAGTCCTTCCGTTTGTTGCAGAAACAAATTGGACAGGCTGGAGTAGCTGTATTTTCCCGTTCTCAAAACAATTGATTTCACAATTTTGAGCACCTGATCACCCAAATTGGTTGGATTTTTCAGGCGCTCTCGATCGCTCCGGCTCGACTGAGACTTGGCCATATACATCGCCAAATCAAACTTAAAACGCTCCCGCCACTGTCGCGCATAGGCCGCCGCCGCTTCCCGTTGCTCCAAGGGATTGTTGGGATCCACCGATTGAGCCACCAACAGTTGTCCCACATAACGACTGCTCCAATGCTGCTCATCAGGTGTAATAGCAGTTGCTGTAATCTGATCGGACTGCAATCGAGTGCGCGTGGCCGTCATTTCTGACTGACTTTGGTCAGAAGCTTGGGAATGATCTAGCTCGTGACGCGCAATGAAAAGTTTTAGCTCGTCATAGTCATTACTACTAATGAAATCCGCAACCCACTGGCGCACCCGATTCAACGATAAGGACGCGCTATCACTATGTTCATGGGAATGCTCAAACATCGCAATCAGGCGATAAATAAAAGCCTCATTCCGACGACTAGCCCAGTTATTAATCAAGATGTAGCAAGACCGTTTGAGAGTAGTTTGAAAGGCCTCTTGATTATTGAGAAAAACTAGTTGATATAAAGCATGTAAAGGCTTGCTATCGGTTGTGTCACAGCAATTAATAAACAAGCAGCAAAATTCGTGCAGAACTTCCTCCGGCGAAAGATTCTGCACCGATCGAATCAGGTGTTGAAAAATAATGTCTTGAATCTGCGGAACCGTTAAACGGCTTGGAAGTTCACTCTTGGGCGCAGGCGAAGCTCCCAGGCCCTGAGAATCGGACTGATGGCGGCTGGCAGATCGATCGCTCATGGCAGAAAGAGGAGAGGAGGGCAGGAGAGCGTCCATGGTGGAGTTGTGCCGAAAACCCATCGGTTGTAGATGCAATGAAACAGAAACAATACGTTAAATGGGGTTGAATGTTGGAAATTGCTCATTCCAAACTGATCACCAACCTGCCGCATTAGCCCGGAACCTTCACTCACTGAAATCGCAGCCATCAGTCTCAGTGATAGCTGTGTGATCGCTGTTGAGGGCCGCTGCTTGATGATTACAGTTGAGCAACTTAATCAACATCAATTCAGTAGGGATTTGCATTGGTCAGCGCCAATTCCTGACAAGTTCTGCCAATTCTGGCTCATCAGTCGCGAAGGTTTGTGATGACAACCAGGGGGCAACCACGAGCACCAGCAAATTGGTGTAAAAAAAGGCACTTAATAACACTTAAGTATGAACATATTCCGAGTCTAGCAAATTCAGATTCACTATCGGTAGAGTGTTGTCAGCCCTACCCCCCAAATACTTCACCATTAGCCACTAACAGTTCAACAATCAAGCTTTGTTGACTGTCATGGGTTTGGGGAAAATTCCCTAGCTCTACGTGGGGATACTGGAATTTCTATCAGGCTGAGTTCAAGGGTTTGGATCGCTCAACAAAAAACCCCCTGAACCAGGAACCAGTTCAGGGGGTGATGACTTGACAGTCAATTCAGTTGTTAACTCGTGATGCCCGAGAGCACCACAAAGCAAAAGACCGCTAGCCCGTGATGCCCGACAGCACCACGAAGCCCAAAACCGCCGCAAACACGATCAACGCATAGAACTGGGCGCGACCGTTCTCGAAGTACTTCAGACCTTCGCCGGAAATCAGGGTGACGAAACCGGTCAGGTTCACCGCGCCATCGACGATCCGGAAGTCCACTTCCATCACCTGGCGGGCCAGGCGGCGGCTGCCTTGGACAAACAGCCGATCGTAGATTTCATCGAAGTACCACTTGTTCAGGGACAGGCGGTAGAAGAAGGGAATCTTTTGGGCGATCGCGCTGGGGTCGATCGACTTCTTGAAATACATCAAGGAAGCCAAGGTAATCCCGATCAGCGCAATGCCCACGGAGTTGCCGCCCATCACCAAAAACTCGGTGAGGTTAAAGGCGTGCTCCGCGTGCTCGGCGGCGTGGGGCGACTCCAGGAAATGCTCAAACAAGTTGTTCCAGGGCACACCCAGCAACCCAATCAGCATCGACGGAACCGCCAACACCACCAGAGGCAACACCATCGTGGTGGGCGACTCGTGCGGCTCGTGGGCGTGGTGATGGTCGTGGTCGTGGCTCAGTTCCTTGGGATCCATTGCGCCGGGGCCGAAGTTGGGAGTGGCCTCCACCAACACCGGAACCGCCGCCGCTTCGAGCAGTTGCGATTGGATCGTCTTGTCATTGCCCCGGAATTCGCCTTCAAAGGTGTTGAAGTACATCCGGAACATATAGAACGCCGTCACACCAGCCGTGACCCAGGCGATCGCCCAGAGGGCGGGGTTGGCCTCAAAGGTCAGACCCAGAATTTCATCCTTCGACCAGAACCCGGCAAAGGGCGGAATTCCGCAAATGGCCAGCGTTCCAATGAAGAACGTGGCGGCAGTAATCGGCATGTATTTCCGCAAACCGCCCATCAAGCGCATATCCTGCGCCAGCACGGCGTTGTGGCCCACCACCGCTTCCATCCCGTGAATCACGGAGCCAGAACCGAGGAACAGCATCGCCTTGAAATAGGCGTGGGTCATCAGGTGGAACATCCCGGCACTGGATGCACCAACGCCCATGGCCATCACCATGTAGCCCAACTGGGACATGGTGGAGTAGGCGAGGCCTTTTTTGATGTCGTTTTGGGTGATGGCGATCGAAGCGCCCAGCAGGGCCGTGAAACCACCCGTCCAAGCGATCACGGTCATCACGTCGGGCAGTCCTTCAAACACCGGAATCATCCGGGCAATCAGGAACACACCCGCCGCCACCATCGTTGCCGCGTGGATCAGGGCAGAGATCGGCGTGGGGCCTTCCATTGCGTCCGGCAGCCAGACATGCAACGGGAATTGGGCAGACTTGGCGACGGGGCCGAGGAATACGAGGATGCAAAACAGGCTGGCCACGCCCGCGCTCAGGGAGCCGGAAGACACTAGCTCTTGCAGGCGATCGCCCATCACGTTGAAGTCAAAGCTGCCGGTACACCAGTAGAGCGCCAACAGCCCCAACAACAGGCCAAAGTCACCCACCCGGTTGGTCACGAAGGCCTTTTGGCAGGCTTCGGCGGCGGGTTTGCGATCGAACCAAAAGCCGATCAGCAAATAGGAGCACATCCCCACCAGTTCCCAGAACACATAGATCTGAACCAGGTTGGGGCTGATCACCAGGCCCAGCATCGAGGAGCTGAACAGGCTGAGGTAGGCATAGAACCGCACATAGCTCGGATCATGGGCCATGTAGCCATCGGTGTAGATCATCACCAAGAACGCCACGGTGGTGACAATCACCAACATCAGGGCGCTCAGGTGGTCGATCGTGTAGCCCATCGTGATGTGGAAGTCTCCGGCGGCCGCCCATTCGATGCTGCGGGCGAAGGCTTCGTGGCCGTTGAGTTGGCTCCAAAACAGGGCAAAGGCCATGGTCATGGCCCCACCGATCGTGGTGAGGATGACGATCGCGTTAATTTGCCGCAGCTTGTTGGTGAATTGGTTAAAGGAAATCAGACCCAGGCCGACCAGCGCTGCACCAAGCAACGGCAAGACCGGCACGAGCCACGCATACTCGTAAAGCGGTTCCATCGCACAAGCCTGTGTTACAAGACAGGACGTTCAAAAGTTGTCTGGCCGGGCGATCGGGCTGGGGCTGGTGGCGGGGAATGCAGCCAGTGACGGATGCAGCCAACAAACGGCCCCAGAGTAATCGTCACGATCCGGCAAAACCAGTGACTATTGTGGCATGGGTGGCCGAGGGCGATCGGGCAGTTTTGCGTTGGTATTTGGGATCACGGGGCGATCGGGCAGCCCCTGAGTTAAAAACGAGTTACAAACCTCTTTACATTTCTTAAAAAGCAGTTACAATTGTTTACAACACCCCAACCGAGAGCAACCACCATGACGCAACGCGGCTACACCACGGAAGAACTGGGTCGTTTGAACAACTTCGCCGTTGAACCCAAGGTCTATGTAGACGACGTGCAGCGTGTGGGCTTCACCCAATACGCCGAACAACTGAACGGCCGCCTGGCAATGATTGGCTTCCTGTCTGCCCTGGCTGTGGAATTGGTCACCGGCCATGGCGTTGTAACTTGGCTCACCAACCTGTAATTGACCCACTCCCCCAAGACTCACGGATTCTCATTTTTCAAGGGATCCGTTCTCAGCAAGTCTTCTTTTGGTCAATCAACATTAAGAGCTGATTTATAAAGACAATATTAATCAGCCATCCCCGCTAATCGTTTCACCATCAAATGCATTAAGCAGCCGTAGATCATCCCTTCGCTCGTCTCCGAATACAACTCATA
>NZ_JACJSN010000012.1:0-135046 GCF_014698135.1 Limnothrix sp. FACHB-881 | reverse complement strand
TATGAGTTGTATTCGGAGACGAGCGAAGGGATGATCTACGGCTGCTTAATGCATTTGATGGTGAAACGATTAGCGGGGATGGCTGATTAATATTGTCTTTATAAATCAGCTCTAAGATTTCTTATAGGGCTGTTTTTAGATTCGAGGAGCACCACTTAGTTTGTTGCCCATGCACCATCGATCTGCGTCACAGGTGATTGGGTAGGGGCGCACCACTACTATTGGCTTCAACTTAAGACCGAGAAAATCCGGGTAGGGGCGTACGGCCGCACACCCCTACAAGAGTTGACGGGTTTCGATCAGCGATCGGGACTATTCCACCGTGACGGATTTGGCCAAATTGCGCGGTTGATCCACATCCAAGCCCCGACGGGCGGCGATGTAGTAGGACAGCAGTTGCAGGGGCACAACGTTCAAGACCGGGAACAGCCACTCATCGGTGACGGGAACCGAGATGGACGGGTTGAACAGATCGGCCGCGAGGGCATCCCCTTCCGCCACCACGCCAATGAGCCGAGCATCGCGGGCCCGGGCCTCCTGGGCGTTGGACATCACTTTGTCGTAAACATTGCCAGGGGTCGCGATCGCCACGACGGGCACTTTGTCATCCAACAGGGCGATCGGGCCGTGTTTCAGTTCGCCGGCCGGGTAGCCTTCCGCGTGGATGTAGCTGATTTCCTTCAGCTTGAGGGCCCCTTCCAGGGCGATCGGGAAGTTGAGACCGCGCCCAATGAAGATAAAGTCGCGAGTTTCGCTGAATTCGTGGGCCAGGGCTTCAATTTTGGCGTTTTGTTTGTCCAGGATATGTTCAATGTGGCGGGGCAGTTGGTGCAGCCCTTCAATCAGAACATTGGCGCGATCGACCGCCAGGGTTCCCCGCCGCACGCCCAAATCAATGGCCAGGGCATAGAAGGCGAGCAACTGCGTGACAAAGGTTTTGGTGGCGGCCACACCGATTTCAATGCCCGCGTGGGTCGGAATCACGTAATCGGCAATCCGCCCGATCGTGTTCTCCGGTCGGTTGCTGATCCCAATCAATCGCGCCTGGAATTCTGGGGCCAACTGGGCCCGACGCTCGCGATCGACCTCCAAGGCTGCCAAGGTGTCGGCCGTTTCGCCCGATTGGGTCACCCCGATCGTCAGGGTGCAAGGGCCCGCTGGGGATGGGGCCGATCGAAACTCCGAGGCATATTGCACCGAGGTGGGCACACCGGCCAGCCCTTCCAGCAGATACTTACCCACCAAGCTAGCGTGCCAACTAGTGCCACAGGCCAGGATTTGGATTTGCTGCACATCCTGCAGCCATTCTGCGGGCAGCCCCAAGGTGACCGGCGACCCGTCGGCGGAACAGTTCGGGGTGGGAGTGATGCCGCCAAAATAAGCCGCGAGACAATCGCGCACCACACCCGGTTGCTCAAAGATTTCCTTGAGCATGTAGTGGCGATAGCCGCCTTTTTCAACTTGGGTGGAACTCCAGTTGAGCAAATGGGGATATTTCACCCGGCGATCGCCCTCAAAGCCGTAAATTTCAACCCCCAGCGGCGTTAAACGGGCGATTTCACCATTGTCCAGGTGCAAAACAGCGCGGGTGTAGGGCACGATCGCCGGGGTGTCCGATGCACAGAAAAATTCCCCCTGTCCAAACCCGATCGAGATGGGAGCCTGTTGCCGCACCACAATCAACTCATCGGGCGCATCGGCCGCCACAATCGCCAGCGCAAAAGCCCCTTTCAACTGCCCGATCGCCCGGCGCGTGGCCTCCATCAGGCGTGACCCACTCAACCAACCACTGGCCGACTCCTGCGCCAACTCTCGCCAACAACGGGCGATCAGATGGGGAACCACTTCCGTGTCCGTCTCAGAACTGAAGCTGGCCCCTTCGGCAATCAGCAACTCTTTCAGTTCACGGTAGTTTTCAATGATTCCGTTCTGCACCACCGCAATGGTTTGGGTTGGATCCATGTGCGGGTGAGCGTTGCGCTCCTCGGGCTTGCCGTGGGTGGCCCAGCGGGTGTGGCCAATGCCCAAGCGGGCGGGCATTTCCCAGCCTTCCAGCTTGGCCTGGAGGTTGTAGAGTTTGCCTTGGGCCCGAACGGTGTGTAGTTGCCCTTCCCAAACGGTGGCAATTCCCGCCGAATCATAGCCGCGATATTCCAGTTTGCGCAGCCCTTCAAGCAGAATGCTGACCGCAGGTTGGGTTCCGATATAGCCGACAATACCGCACACGGTTGCTACTCCTTAAAAGACCAACAGGAAATCTTAGCGGGACAGTTCTAGCGGGATCAGACAGTGGGTTGAGGCGATGTTGCGCATAATAGCGCGACGAGTTGAAGCATAACCGCTCCCCGATCGGCTGCTGGGGTCAGTCCCAGATTGAGTTAGCAATCATTTTTAATCTCTTTTCGCTCGATCTTTTCCTCATCAACGCTTTTTCAGGCAATTTCTGGCGATTCAATCCCGTTTCACCCTCTGCACAATCAACGTTCGATCGATGTCCAATTAACTGCTATTAACGTTCACTCAGTGTTCAATCAACGTTCAATCCACCTTCAAGACAACGCCCAATTAAGCCTTTTTCAGCATGAAGGAACTCCAACGCTTGGCGATCGACCCGGCCCAATGGCATGGGGGCGAAATTCAGTTCACCGCCGACCAAGATCGCTATCTGCGGCGGGTGTTGCGGTTGGAGCCGGGCGACCAACTGGTGGCCCTGCTGCCGGAGCCGATCGGGGACAGCCGTTGGTGGTTGGTTGGTCTCGGGCCCACGGGAGCCACCGCCCTGAAACCCCTGCCGGAGCCGATCGAACCCATCCAAACCCTGACGCTGTTGGCGGCTTTGCCCAAGGGATCGGGGTTTGATGAGGTGGTGCGGCAGGCGACGGAGTTGGGTGTTACGGAGATTGTGCCGGTGCTGAGCGATCGCACGCTGATGCAACCCAATGGCAACCGGCTGGAACGGTGGCGACGCATTGCCCGAGAGGCCGCCGAGCAATCCGAGCGGGCCGCAATTCCGACGGTGACCGAGCCGCTGGCTTGGCCCGCCGCGATCGTCCAGATGGCCAAACATGACGGGCGGTTTCTTTGCGTGGCCCGGCGATCGGCTCCCCACCTTTGGCAGGCTTTGCAATTGCTGGCTGATCCTGTGCCCAACCCAACTTCAGCCCCCGCTTCAGCACAATCCCAGTCTCCACGGGCGATCGCCCTGGCCGTGGGGCCAGAGGGAGGCTGGACTTCAGCGGAGGTAGACCAGGCCTTAGCGGCCGGTTGGCAGGTGGTTTCCTTGGGTGGGCGGGTTTTGCGAGCCGTGACGGCTCCGTTGGCAGCCCTGGCGATTGTGAATGCTTGGGGCGAAACGATCGCCCATGGGCTGGCCTCTTCAGCCGTTGATTAACCCCTGAGCATTCCCCGCTGGGCCGCTCACTCCATATGATTGCGGGATATCTAGAATTGGGTGGAAATTTGCCATGTGTGCTGCTGCGATCGACCGAGGCCATTTGCTGACGGAACAGGCTAACCCCAACAGCGAGGCACTGGATCAACTGTCTTCCTTGGAACTGGTGGATTTGTTTAACCAGGAAGATGCCAAAACCCTGGCGGCGATCGCCCAGGAGCGGGAACCCCTGGCCCGGGCGATCGACCTCGCGGCAGCGGCCTTGGCCCAGGGCGGGCGACTGTTTTATATCGGCGCAGGCACCAGCGGCCGGCTGGGAGTGCTGGATGCTTCGGAATGTCCACCCACCTTTTGCACGGATCCCGAACTGGTGCAGGGCATCATTGCCGGGGGGCCACCAGCCCTGTTGCGCAGTTCCGAAGCCTTGGAAGATCGCGCAGAAGATGGGGCCGCAGCCATGGCCGAGCGATCGGTGGGCGATCGGGATCTGGTGGTGGGAATCACGGCCGGCGGCACAACCCCCTACGTCCAAGGCGCGTTGATCGAAGCGGCCCACCGGGGAGCGAAAACGGTCTTTTTGGCCTGCGTCCCGATCGACCAAGTGCCGCCGCCCGGTGGCTCGGTGGATGTGGATTTGCGATTGCTGGTGGGGCCAGAAATCTTGGCCGGTTCCACCCGGCTGAAATCGGGAACCGTGACCAAAATGGCCCTGAATATCCTGTCCACCGGGGCTATGGTCAAGCTGGGCAAGGTCTATGGCAATCGGATGGTGGATGTGTCAGTCACCAACAGCAAGCTCCGCGATCGGGCGGTGCGCATGGTGCGCGACTTGGCCAACCTGAACCGTGCCGAGGCGGAAGATCTGCTGGATCGATCGGGCAACCGCGTCAAAACCGCCCTGTTGATGCATTGGGCCGGAGTCGATCGGCCCCAAGCAGAACAGTTCCTCACCCAAGGGGGCGGCCAACTGCGGCAAGCCGTGACCTTAGCCCAAAGCGCCACCAGCCCCGCGTAACGGTTCGGCAATCCCGATCCGCCCCGGCCAAGCAACTGCGATAGGATGGGGCGTACTGCATTCCTGAACTGAGACCGGAAACCGCCATGCCCCTTGCCTCCGAAAATTTGGCAACCAGCGCGATCGCCCTCGCCGCCCTTGTCATTCTCGGCTGGGGGTTTTACCGGGCCCGCCCCTTCGGCAAGCTGGGCATCCTGGCTTGGCTGCAATCGGTGGCGCTGATGTTGCCCTGGTTGGCCTTCTTTGCGCTGTTTGCGGCCGGCGTTTATCTCAACCTGGCGGGCATTTTGCTGGTGTTGGCCCTGTCCACGGGGTTGTATATCTTCCTGGGCAACCGATTGCGGGCCGCAGCGAAGGAGTTACCGCCCCCGAACCTCTCGGCCTTGGCCCATCCGGAAACCACCCCCGATGCGGAATCGGCCGCAATCGAAGGGGCCGCCGCCCCCAAACCGCCCACGCCGCCCCTGCCCGGAATGTCGGAGGTGGTTCCCATCCCCGCTGAAGACCTGAAAACCATTCAAGGCATCTTTGGCATTGACACCTTTTTCATCACCGAAACCGTGCCCTACCAGGAAGGTGCAATCCTGAAGGGCAACCTACGCGGGGAACCGGCGAAAGTTCATGCCAACTTAAGCCAAAAACTGACAGAACGCCTGGGCGATCGCTACCGGCTGTTTTTGGTGGAAGGGCCCGACGAGCGGCCAACCTTTGTGGTGTTGCCCAGCAGCACGGATCCCAAACCCGCTTCCTTGGGACAAAAGCTGTTTGCGGTGGCCCTGATGATCGCCACGATCGCCACCTGTCTGGAGTCGGCCGGGTTGCTGCAAGGGTTTGACCTGTTCTCCACGCCCGATCGGGTGATGGATAGCCTCCCGATTGCCCTGGGGCTGCTGTCAATTTTGGGCGTTCATGAACTGGGGCACCAAATCCTGGCTCGCAAACTGAACGTCAAACTCAGCTTGCCCTACTTCCTCCCCGTTTGGCAGATCGGCTCCTTTGGGGCCTTTAACCGGTTTGAATCTTTGCTGCCCAACCGCCAAAGCCTTTGTGATATTGCCTTGGCGGGGCCGGTGGCGGGTGGAACCCTGTCCCTGTTGCTGTTGTTGGTGGGGTTGGAGCTGTCGGGGCCGGGCAGCCCCTTCCAAATTCCCTCGGAATTTTTCCAAGGCTCCATTTTGGTGGGAACCCTGGCCAAGCTGGTGCTGGGGGCCAAGCTCCAGGACTCCTTGGTGGATATTCACCCCCTCGTGGCGATCGGGTGGTTAGGGTTGGTGATTACGGCCATTAACCTCATGCCCGCTGGTCAATTGGATGGGGGGCGCATTGTCCAAGCGATCTATGGCCGCAAAACCGCCCGCCGCACCACGATCGGGACAGTGGTGGTGTTGGCGTTGGCTTCGCTGGCCACGCCGTTGGCGCTCTATTGGGCCTTGGTGATTGCCTTTTTGGTGCGCGACTTGGAGCGGCCCGCCTTGGAAGAACTGTCGGAGCCGGACGATGCCCGCGCTGCGTTGGGACTGTTGATGTTGTTTTTGATGGTGGCGACCCTGTTGCCCCTCACCCCCAGCCTGGCCGGGCGGTTGGGCATTGGCGGCTAGAGTCAATCTCAAGACTTCCCAATCTCAAGACTTCATGGGTTCGAGCAATTCACAAGCACTTCATTGATTGATGATTGATTGATTGATTGATGATTGATTGATTGATGATTGCTGATTGCTGATGTGGGTTGCCGCTCTTGAAATGCTTCTCCAGAAGATCCATTCACAGGAGACCCCCCTATGACCCTGTTGCAACGACTGGAACGCTACACCCAAGGGCGATCGACCGAAGTTTGGATTGTCCATGCGATCGTGGATGGCGAGCCGGATCAGGTGATGGTGTTTAAGGGCTTTTCTAGCTCCCTAATGCGCCCCACGGCTTTTGATCCGGATGTGCCGGTTTTGCCGCCTGATGCCACGATTACAGCGGTCGATCGGGCCATGGCCCCTTTCAAGCCCACGGAGCCGCGCTATCTTGACCAGGGCCTCTCGATCGATCATGTGGATGCGCTGCTGGCGGCGGCCGATTGCTAGTTGTTCGGCCAGCCAACGGTTAGCTGCCGGTTTTGGAAATTACTGGTTTTGGAAATTACTGGTTTTGGAAATTCAGAGTCTGATCGTGGCGCTTTGACAGTGAGACTGGTTTTCAGACTCCCCACCAGCCCAAGGTGACCAGCAGCGGCGGCACCAACAACACCACTCCCACCAACACCGCCACGATCGCCGCCATCAACACGGCCGCCGCTGCACAGTCCTTGGCGACCTTGGCCAAGTCGTGGTAGTTCTTGCCCACGGTCAGATCCACCACCGACTCGATCGCCGTATTTAACAACTCCAGCGCCAACACCAGCCCGATCGTTAAACCCACCAAGGCCAGCTCAACCGGGGGCCGCTGCAACCCCACTCCCAGCCCGATCGCCACCACCGCCACCACCGTATGGAGACGGAAATTGCGTTGGGTCAAAAACGTATGCACCAACCCCGCACCGGCATAGCGAAAGCTAATCAGCAGATTGGGGGCAATTTTCCAAGCTTGGTCGCGGCGGGTGGCGGATGGTGAAGGTTTTTGGGGTTTCTGTGAATCGTTCATCAAGGCTGACGACGGATGACGGGGAAACCGGCGGGCACGCGGCGGAACATCCAAGGCGGCGCGACGGAAAACAGACAGCAGGAGTCGGTGGAATCTCAACAAGATCAAAAATTAACAGGAGCAACCGGTCGGCGAGCCACCCATTAGCCAGTCCAGGGGCGGAATTTGCCCGGAACCTGGCCCATGGATTGTTATCCAGCCAATAGCTTGGCGCGATCGACCTGCGGGGTCAATCCAACCGCTTTGAGCAGGGCCGTTTGCCGATCGAGCATTTGGTTGAGTTCTGGCTCCGTGGGGTGATCCCAACCCAGCAGGTGCAAGAATCCATGGGCCGCCAACCAGGCTAACTCCGTGGTTAGGTCATGGCCCGCTTCGGTGGCTTGGCGTTGGGCCGTTTCCACGGAAATCACCACATCGCCCAGTTCGATCGCCCAGTCCCCCAATTCTGCATCGTCCACCTCTTCGAGATCGGCAAAATCCACCTCAGGCGCTTCCCACTCCAAGGCCGCAAAGGCCAGCACATCCGTGGGTCGATCGACCTGGCGAAACTCCGAATTCAGTTGATGGATTTCCCGATCGCCCGTTAACCGCAAGCTCAGTTCCAGCGGCGGCAGTTGGCCCGCCTCATCCGCCTGATCCACCAAGTAGGGCATATCCTGGGGCGATCGGGCATCTAGCTGAGCCAACCAGGTTTCAAACCAACCTTGCCAAGTGCTGTCCGCGATCGTCACGGTTAGGGGACTGTAGCCCGTTGGCTCATCCTGCACACAGACGTAAATCGGTGCATCGTCGTCCACTTCCGCCAGCTCCATTTCAAATTCGCGCATGGTTTTGGGCCTCGGGAGAGCGGATCCTAGCGGGTGAGATAAGCCAAACCCACCAACGCCCCCAACAGGACGATCGTGGTGAGGGCAAAGTGCTGGAGGGATTTGCCCCCCTTGCGCACCATGTTCCGCATGGCCAACTTCACGTAGCTGGGCGGTGGTTCCGAGGGGGAAAGGTTGGGGGGCGTTTCGGTTTCGGGAGCCATGGAAAAACTCTGGAAAAGCTTGCGGATTGGGAAGGGATTGAATCGAGTGGTGTTGCCGGTGGCCCTGGGGTCACCGCCCCGCTCGATCGTCAATGGTACAGGAGCAAGATTGGCCGCGACCGATCGACCTCCCCTAAATCCATCCCCGATCGCGCCCAAATTGCATCACCAATTGATCGCCCGCCTTCAGGGACTTCACGAGCCAATCCAGTTGCAATTGGGCCTGGGCTGCCGCATCCAAGGCCCAATCGGGGCGATCGGCCCGCAACCGCGTGGTTAGGTCATAGAGACACAGGGCCACGCTCACGGAAATGTTGAAACTTTCGCTGAAGCCAAACATCGGAATCACCGCGTAGTGATCCGCCAGTTCCAAGGCTTCCGGCGTGAGGCCCGTTAGCTCTGTGCCAAACAAAATGGCCAAGGGCCGGTCGATCGGCACAGCCTGAATGGTGGTGCTGCGTTCGTGGGGCGTGGTGGCCACCAGCGTATAGCCCTTGGCTTTGAGATCTTGCAAACAGCGGGCCGTGTTCGAGGGGGCCGGCGCGGCTTCTCGGTAGTGCCGCAGGGTTAACCAGCGATCGGCCCCAATGCTCACCCCCCGGTTCGGTGCAAACTGATTGCGCGTTTCAATCACATGCACATCTTGAATGCCAAAGCCATCGCAACTGCGCAGCACAGCGCTGGCGTTGTGAGGTTGATAAAGATCCTCCAGCACCACGGTGATTTGGCGGGTGCGCTGGGCAATGACCGATTGAATGCGCCCCCAGCGATCGGGCGTGACAAAGGTGCAGAGATGATCGATCAAAGCCTGGCGATCGGTCGGGGTCAAACGGTCAAGGTCAATGGCAGCAGCGGGCATGGGCAAGCGATCGGCAGAACCTGCCCATCATAAGGCGATCGCCCCCGGCTTCGCCCCTCGCTAAAATGAAGTCAATCTGTGCCTATCTCCCAGAGGTTGCCATCAGCATGGTTATCAGCACTGAGGTTTCCCAGGCTTCCTCCGCTCATCGGCCGGGCGATCGTCCAGATCCAGCCCTCAACCCAAGCCCCGCCGAGCACCGAGCGATCGAACAGCAGTACCCTTCCTGTGATGGACAGCCCATGGCCGAGAACACTGAGCATTTTGACTGGATTGCCAAGTTCAAAGCCAACCTAGAACTGCTGTTTGCGCAAGATCCACAGGTGTTTGTGGCCGGCGACTTGCTTTGGTATCCCGTGGAAGGCGACCCCAAACAGCGGCAAGCCCCCGACACTATGGTTGTGTTTGGGCGACCCAAGGGGCCGCGCAGTTCCTATTTGCAATGGCGAGAAGCGGGAATTGCGCCGCAGGTGGTGGTGGAAATTTTGTCGCCGGGCAATCGGTTTGGCGAGATGCTCAAGAAATTTCAGTTTTATGATCGCTTTGGCGTTGAGGAATATTACCTCTACGACTATGGCCGCAATGAGTTAACCGTTTGGGTGCGATCGCCCGAAACCAGCCAACTGGCAGAAGTGGAGTTTGGGCAAACCTGGACCAGTCCCCGCACAGCGGTGCAATTCCACCTGAGCGCCGATCGGTTGGCTTTGATTCGACCCGACGGCCGGCCATTTTTAAGTTTTGTGGAACTCGACCAGGAGCGTCAGGCGGCGGTGGACTTGGCCAGCCAAGAACGCCAACGGGCAGAACAGGAACGCCAACGGACGGAACAGGAACGCCAGCGAGCAGAACAAGAACGCCAACGGGCAGAACAGGAACGCCAACGGGCCGATCGCCTGGCGGCCCTGCTTCGGGCCCAAGGAATTGACCCCGACCAGCTTTGACATACCCCCTGCAATCAATCAACGGGCATTCTCAAAGGATCTATGGGCCGATGGTGATACCATCGGACAGCCTTCTTTGCCCCTTGTTTGCTATGCCCTTGAAGGATTTTGAGCAAGACTCAGCCGGCCGTCACTTCAGCTCCTCGCCGGCCACCCTCACCACCGAGGCAGACTCCTCGATCGCCCGAGAATGGTGGGTCGAGCGTTGGCTAGATCTGCTCAATGGCTATCGCTTCAAGAAGCGGCTGGAACGGGCCCGGGACTATGCTCGCCAAGGCCATGTGCTCAGTATTGATTTTAAAAATGCCAAGGTGATTGCCCGCGTTCAGGGCACGGAACCGGAACCCTATCGCGTGTCCCTATCGATCGACCCGTTCACCGATGAGGATTGGGCGGCGGTGGCGGAAACCCTGGCCCAACAGGCGGGTTTTGCGGCCAAGCTGTTGGCGGGTGAAATGCCCCAGTCGATCGAGCGGGCCTTTGCCACCAACGGCCTGTCCCTGTTTCCCTTTGCCTTGGGCGACATTCACAGCCAATGCACCTGTCCGGACAAGGCGAACCCCTGCAAACACATCGGCGCGGTCTATTACCTGCTGGGCGATCGGTTCAGTGATGATCCCTTTGTGTTATTTCAACTGCGGGGCCGCACTCAGCAACAGTTGCTCAAAGCATTGCGGGAGGTGCGATCGCGCCTGGTGACGGAACTGCCGGAACCCGTTGTCGCCAGTGAGCCGATCGCCCTGGAGCCGATCGACCCACAAACCCCGATCGCCCCGGCCACCGTCCCCGTGAACCTCCAGCAGTTTTGGGACTATGACCAACCCTTGGAGCCGTCCCTGGTGGTGATTACGCCGCCGGCCGATGGTGACACCCCCCTCAGCCTCTTGGGGCCCTTGCCCTTACCAACGGACGGCACCACGGACAATCGATCGACCCAAAAAGTGGTGACCCAATACCTGGAAGATGTCTATCGAACGGCAGGCCAGGCGGCCACCGTGGCGGCCCTGTCCTAACCCTCCGCCCTCGCCATCTGTCCCCGTGCTGGTTCTTATCGTCCTGGAGACAATGCCATGACCACCCCCCTGAATGGTTCGGTGCGCGGTGAACGCCCGATCGGGCCGCCCGCGCCCGTGCAGGTGGTGGGCATTGGCTTGGACGGGGCCGCCGGTCTGAGTGAACAGGCCCGATCGCTCATTGCGGAAGCCACCTTGCTGGTGGGCAGCACCCGGCAATTGGCCCTGTTTCCCCAAGCCACCGCCGAAACCGTTGTGCTGGGGGATTTGGATGATGTGGTGGCCGTCATTCGGGCCCACATGATCACCCAAGCAACGGAATCGGAGCCTCGGTTGGTGGTGGTTTTGGCTTCCGGCGATCCGCTTTTTTTCGGGATTGGTCGGTTTCTGTTGGAAAAACTGCCCGCCCACTGGCTAGACTTCACCCCCCACCCCAGTTCCGTGCAGCTTGCATTTGCCCGGGTCAAGCTCCCTTGGCAAGATGCAGTCGTGTTCAGTGCCCATGGCCGATCGCTCGATGGGGCCGTGCGCCTGTTGCGCCAGGGGGTGGAAAAACTGGCGGTTTTGACCGATGGGGTCAGTCATCCAGGGGCGATCGCCCGATTGGTGCTGAGTTTGCGGCTGCCCGTGCGCTATCGGCTTTGGGTTTGTGAAAATCTGGGAGCGCCCGAAGAACGCACCCAGTCATGGGTTCTGGACGAAGCGGCCCTCACGGAAATTAGCGGCGAGTTGTTTGCCAACCTCAACGTGGTGATTTTGGAGCGAATCCCCAACGCCGAGGGGATCGATCGCGCCGCCCTACCCCTCTTGGGCATTGCCGACGGCGACTTTTGCAGCTTTCCCGATCGCCCCGGACTGATGACCAAGCGAGAAGTGCGGGTGCAAATTTTGGCGGAATTGGCCCTGCAACCGAACCAAACCGTTTGGGACATCGGCGCGGGAACCGGTTCCGTATCGATCGAAATGGCGCGGCTTTGCCCCAACTCCCGCATCTACGCGATCGAACAAACCCCCGCCGGCATCAGCCTCATTGAACGCAACATTGAACGGTTCCAAACCAGCAACCTCACCGCCATCAAAGGCAAAGCCCCGGAAGCCCTGCGGCCCCTGCCCGCCCCCGATCGGGTCTTCATTGGTGGCAGCGACGGCCGCCTTGGCTCAATCCTCGACTGGTGTGCTCCCCGCATGGCCGTTAACGGGCGCATGGTGGTGGCCCTGGCCACCCTCGACAACCAAGCCACCCTCCTCGATTGGGTGTCGCACCAAACCGGTTGGCAAGTGCGCTGGCTTCAGGTCAGCCTCGCCCAAGCCGTCCCGATCGGGCCACTCTGTCGCTGGTCGCCCCTCAACCCGGTGATCTTGGCCACCATTACGCCGCGCTAGATCGAGTCGCGTAAAGCAAATAAACCTGAGACCCTTTCAGGATATCCATCTGGTCACAATCAACATGTGCAAACCCCTGGGAGGTGAGGTGGTTGCGCAGTCGGTCTAGTCGCCCGTCCAAATCATGCACCTCCACCACAACCTGTTGAATCACGCTCCAAAGTTGCTCCAACCCCTGAAAAATCATTTCCTCTGACTTTTCCGCATTAATTTTGAGGAGGTCAATCCTAGGAATGGACTGCATTGAAGGAATTTGATCGAGGCGATAGACAGGACAGCTTAAGCGCTCATGACGAAAATGCTTCTTCAGGGTTTGGTCTAGCAAAAAGCCCCGCAGAAACCGAGGAATTTTGCTGAGCGCCTGCAATCGCTCCGGCACATCGGGGCCACTGGAATTGCGAATCAAGGTTTCCCGAAAGTCCACATATTCCCGATCGGTTTCATCGGGAAAAGCACTGGACAGCATGGGCGTTTCGGGATGAAAAGCAAACTCCGCCGTTCCCGTTTCACTTCCCAAAGCGCAGTTATAAATCTGCACATCAACCGGCTCCAACTGAGCCATATTTTGTGTCAGCAATGAGGCGAGCTGTGGGATAGGTTCAAATACATAGGCAGTCATTTTGCGCTGGCAAAGTTCAGCAGCCATGCTCGTAAAAATGCCCACATGCGCACCAACATCCACGACCGTTGCGCCCGGTTCCAGCTTAATTCCATGCTTGAAATACCATTGGCAATCTTCATAAATTGCCAGGGCTTCTGCCGCATTCGGACATTGCAACTGCACCTGATTTGGCAGGGTAGCCGTCGCGATTTTCATCACTGCTGTCATGGCTAGTTGATCAACGGGTTATTGACAATTCATGATCTGAATTTTGAATTCAAAATTCAAGATTGAAAGTTCAAAATCCAGATTCAGATTTAGGCTTCAGATTCAGGCTTCAGTACAACGATTTTCGGCTTCACGAATGACGAGCATTTGGGTTTGCTTTTCAGTGGTGACGTTGGAGGATTAATGGTGAAGGATTGGTGTTTTAGCTGGATTTTGGCAGCGCGGTTTCCGCAAAACCCGTGGCGATCGGGCGGTGGCCAAGCAGGGTCTTGAGCTGATTAGCCACCGATTGGCCAGCCGCCCCCGCGAGCAACCCGAAGTGATCGCTCGCAATGTCGTGGGTGGTGATGGGGGTTTGGAGCAGGGTTTGCCAGATGGCGGGGGAGTCGGCCAGGTCTACCTGAATGGCCGGTAGGGCGAGGGGATTGTCGGCCGCCGTGAAGCCCAAGGTGCTGCGGAACAGGGTGACCCGCGCCCGACAGGCAAAGGGTTCGGGGTGATAGGCGCTGAGGAGGCGATCATGCCGAGCGGCCAACCGCAGATTTTTGTCTAGGAGTCGCCGCAGTTGCTCTGGGCGCAGGGGAGAACAGGCCGCCAGGTGATCGGTCATCAGGCTGGCGTAGTCCGCTGGGGTGACGGTTTGGAAATCGTCGAGACTCAGGGGGCGAGAACCACGCCAGCGGTGAACCAGCAGGTTGGTGATCAACAGGGGAGCAAAGGCCGGATCAACGATCGCGGGGTGCTCCTTGATCGATCGCAAGTCTTCGGAACCGGGCGCATAGGTATCCAGCAGGATCAGATCGGTAACAGACTGGCCCCGCTGCTCCAGCAGGCGACACATTTCCACGGCCACCGTTCCACCGAATGAGTATCCCCCCAAGCGATAGTCGATCGCGGGGTGAAAGGTTTCAATCAGCGACAGGTAATGTGCGGCCATCGCCGTGATGCTCTCTTGGGGCACGGATTCATTGGCTTCAATGCCCATCAGGGGGAAATCTGGCCCCAGGGATTGGCTGAGGGACTGGAGCCAGTTGGTATCTCCCGGCGCACCGTGGATCCAGAAGGAAGCGGGCTGGGATCCTTGGTCGTGGAACACCATTAGGGGGCTGGCTCCGACGGGCGCGGCGTGCGCAGGCGGGGAGCCAAGGGCCGCTTGCAGTTGCGCCAGGGTGGGGTGCGCCAAGAACAAATTGGCGGGCAGCGATCGCCCCCATAGCCGTTCGAGGGATCGCCGCAAATCCGCTTGCACCAAGGAATCGACCCCCACAGTGCTCAGATCGGTATCTTCGGTGAGCAACGCCGGATCCAGGCCCAGGGTCTGGCTGAGAAGCGATCGAAGGGTGGCCATGGCAGTGGGAGCAGGCGTGGCCAAACCGGCGGGGGTCACCAGGCCAGCGGAAACGGCCGTGGAAACCGCTGCCGAGACCACCTCCGAAACCGCCTCCGAAACCGCTTCAGCCCCCGTTGCTGCAACCGCACTGGGCGATCGGGGAATCCAATGGCGGGTTTGGCTAAAGGGATAGCCGGGGAGGGAGACTTTTTGGGGAGGAATGGGGCGATCGCTGGCCTGGGCGATCGCGCTGAGTTCCGCCTGACCGGCTTGCCAGGCTTGGGCCAATTGCGCGAGGGGCGATGTTTCAATCAGCTCCCCGATCGGCCATTGCCCCTGTGCCAGCCAGGTTTGCATCTGCTCAAACAGGGTCGGGTAATCGGGGGCCACAAAGGCCACCCGCTGGGCCAAGGCCTCCCGGCCGGTTTGCAGCGTATGGGCAACATCGGCCAAAGCATAGCGCTCGCCTTCGGTTTGCAAGGCATCGCGCAGGGCCGCCACTGCAGTACGGAGGGCTTGGGGTGTTTTGGCAGACAGGGGAATCACTTCCGGCTGCGGCTCGGCCAGGGCCGGCGCGGGGGTGGCTGCCGAATCCAAGACGCGCTCTAGCAACAGATGGCAATTGGCACCACCAAAGCCAAAGCTACTGACCCCAGCCCGCAACACGGCTTGCCCGGAGGGGTCGATCGCCGGTTCCCAGGGCTGCGGGGCGATCGGGATTTGGAACCCGCCACGCTCCAGGTGCAGCAACGGATTCAGGGATTGTTGATGGAGCGTGGGCGGAATTTGGCGGTGTTGCATCGCCAGCACCACCTTCAGCAGCCCCGCAATGCCGGAAGCCGGTTCCAGGTGGCCAATATTGGTTTTGACCGATCCCAACCAACGGCGGGGAACTGGTCGATCGGCTCCCTCGGGCGTGGTGGGGCCCGTTAGCCGACCAAAGGCCTCCGTAAGGGCATCCACCTCGATCGGGTCTCCCAGGGCCGTCCCCGTGCCGTGGGTTTCAATCAAGGTAATGGAAGCCGGATCCACCGCCGCCTGCTGATACACCTGGGCGATCAAATCAGCCTGGGCCTGAGGGTTCGGAGCCGTCAGGGACATGCCATGGCCACCATGGTTCACCCCAGAAGCCCGAATCACGCCGTAGATATGATCGCGATCGGCCCGAGCTTGGGCTAACGATTTGAGGCAGACCACGCCCACGCCTTCGCCCTTCACATAGCCATTGGCCCGCGCATCAAAGGTGTAGCAGCGTCCCTCCGGCGACAAAACCCCCATCCGCGCCGCCATCATCACGGCGGTGGGAGACAGGAGCAAATGCACACCCCCCGCGATCGCCAAGGGGGCCTCACCGGAGCGGATGGCCTGCACCGCCCGATGCACAGCCACCAGGGAGCTAGAGCAAGCGGTGTCAATAATTTCGCTGGGGCCGCGCAGATCCAGCAGATAGGACAGCCGGTTGGCAATCATGGCGTGGGCGTTACCCGTGGCCACTTGGGGGCCCGCGTCGGGGCCAAACCGCTCCACATATTCATTCATCTGCACCCCCACAAACACGGCGGTACGGCTGCCGGCCAGGGAAGAGGGCCGAATGCCCGCATCTTCCAAGGCGTGCCAGGCCTGCTGCAAAAACAGCCGATGTTGGGGATCCATCTGCTCCGCTTCCCGGGGAGAAATCCCAAAGAATAGCGGGTCGAAGGTGGCCACCTCCGTCAGAAACCCACCCCAGCGGGCAGCCTCTTCCCGGCCGGTCCCGGTCAGTTGGGCAGCACAGTCCCGCCAATCCCAACGCTCCGGCGGGGTTTCCACAATCAGATCCTTGCCCGCTGCCAGGTTTTGCCAAAAGTCCTGCAAGCTCGGAGAACCGGGAAACAGGCCGCTGATGCCAATGATGGCCACGCCGGAGTCTTGATCGGGCAAGGCCGACGCGACGGGCCCGGCGGGCGCTGGGGGCGTGGCGACCACGGCATTTTCATCACTCAGCGCCGCCCCATCAACCTCGGGGGGAACCAAAACCGCCGCGATCGCGCTGGCATAGTCTGTTTGCAGATGTTCAGCCAAGGCAGCCAAGGTTCCCACCCGGAAGAAGAGGGAAGGACTCAGATCGATCGCGTAGCGCCGGTTAATGCGCGTGGCAAATTCCCGCAGCAGCATCGAATCAAACCCGTATTCACTGAAGGGAGTCTGGGGCTGGAGTTTGTGGGGAGCGATCGCCAAAACAGCTCCCGCCATCTCGGCCAATTCTTGGGTTAATGGCTCGGTGATTAATGGGTTGGTGGTTAATGGCTCGGTGGTTAATGGCTCGGTGGTTAATGAATCGGTTAAATCACGGGTGACCCGAGCAACCGTGGGTGGGGCGATCGCCGGGGTCTTCTGCTCGGCGATCGTTGCCGCGATCGGGGGTGGTGTGGTCGCTGCCGGAACCACCCCGGGCAACCAAGGACGCAACAACCGTTCCAGGGCGGGCGGATCCCCATCGCAAATCACCACCCGGGTATGTTCCGAGGCCAATAACCCCGCCAAGACTTGCAGGGCAGCGGATGTTTGCAGGAGTCGCAGCCCCGTGGCCGCGAGATAGAGATCTTGGGACTGGGGATCGAGGGTCATGCCACCTTCGGCCCACAGGGGCCAAGCGATCGCCACGCCGCCGTTGGCCTCCGCGATCGCATCAAGATAGCGATTGGCGCAGGCATAGTTACAACTGCCCAAGTCCCCTGCCACCGCCGCCAGGGATGAAAACAGAATCCGCAACGAGAGCGACGACCAATCCAGAACGGTTTGGAGCACCTGAGTGCCCAGGATTTTGGGACGCAACGCCGCCGCAAACTCCGGCCAACTGAGGGATCCCAAGGCCGCCTGCCCCTGAAGACCCGCACAGTGAACCAAGCCCTCGATCGCCCCCCATTCCGTCGTCACATGGGCCACCATCACTTCCATGCTGATCAGATCCGTGAGATCCACCGCGTAGTAGCGTGCTTCACCGCCGGCCCGACGAATGACGGCCAACTGCGCCTCGATCGCCGGAGACAGGGGCGATCGCCCAGTCAGCACCAATCGCGCTTGATGGTGTCTGGCTAAATACAGCGCCACCTGAGATCCCAGGGCCCCGGCCCCGCCGGTCACCAAAATGACGCTGCGAGGGCGCAAGGTCACCGCAGGCGTAGCGGCAGCCTCCCAGGCCACCCAGTCTTCGCCGTAGCGTTTCCCCAGGCGATAGAGAATGTCCGCATCCATCCAGGGGGTCTGCACCTCATCGGTCAGAATCCCAGCCCAATCCTTGACCGCCGCTTCCACACGAATGGTGCGCAACCGCAGGCGAGCACAGGCGGCCGTGAGCGATCGCCGGAAGCCACCCACCGCCACACGGCCCGGCACATCGCCCCCCGCCCCGGAAAACACATAGTGAATATCCAAGGGTTCAGATTGGGTTTGCAGCAGGGCTTGACTGAGCAAGAACATGCGGTGCAAAGGCGTTTGCTGTAAATCCCGGTTCGATCGGGAATCCGCAGCCAACTCCGTAAGATCCCAGGCTTGGATCAGGCATTGCACGGGCGGACAGGCCGCCAACAGCCGGGTATAGTGCTCGGCCGCATGGGGATCGATCCGAAAATCCATGGGCAAGGGGTCGGCAGCCAACGGCTCAAAGGGCCCTGACCCTGGCAACACCCCAATCACCACCCGGGGAGCCAGGCGATCGCGCACCGCTTGCAACACCTCTGGGTTGGGGGCAAAGAACAGCACCGCCGCCGCCGAGGCACAACGCTCCAAGGGAGCCGATCGCCAAATGGGATAGAACCGGTGGGGCGGTGGGGTCAAGGGCGCGGGAGTTGGCTCCGCTGGCAGGGCCAGCCAGTGCCGTTCCGGCTCAAAGGAATAACCCGGCAGGGGCACAGGATTCCCCGATCCCTCCCAAGGGGGCAGCGGGCCGCCGGCCAACCAAGCTTGGGCCGCGGCGGGAAGGGCATTGGCAAGCGCACCGATCGACCATCGTTTCAGGGCTTGGATTGCCGCTGGCACCGAATCGGCCATGACCGCCGCCCGGCACTCCATGGGCACACGGCCCCGGTGGAGTGTGGCCGCCACATCCGCCAAGGCCAGCGTTGCGCCATGGGTTTCCAGATACTGGGCCAGGTTCCGCACTTGCCGTTCCAAGGCGGCAGGATGACGGGCCGACAGGGGCAACAGCAAGGGAACCTGGGGCTGATCGCCCGAGGCAGGAGCCAAGGCGGCGGGGGTTGGCTCATAGCTGGCCAAAATCACATGCACATTCGTGCCCCCCGCCCCAAAGGAACTGATGCCCGCCCGACGCTCACCCACCCAGGGCGATCGCGCCGTTTGCAACACAAAGGGACTGTGGCTGAAGTCCAGGACTGGGTTAGGCGGTGTGCAATGGAGCGTGGGCACGAGGGTTTGGTGACGCATCTGCAACGCCACTTTGATCACCCCCGCCACCCCCGCAGCGGCTTCCAAATGGCCAATGTTGGACTTCACCGATCCCAACGCACAGAAGTGCGATTGATCCGTGTAGCGGCGAAAGGCCTTGTCTAGCCCCCGCAATTCCAAAGGATCCCCCACGGTCGTTCCCGTGCCATGGGCTTCCAAATAGCTCAAGGTAGCCGGAGAAATGCCCGCATCCTGTAGGGCCAGCTCAATCAGTTCCGCTTGGGCCTCGGGATTGGGAACCGTGTAGCCCGTGGTCAGTCCATCTTGATTGATGGCGCTGCCGAGGATCACCGCCTCAATTCGATCGCCGTCGGCCTCCGCCAACGACAGGGGCTTCAGCAACACCGCTCCCACCCCTTCACCGGGCACAAACCCATTGGCCCCCTGGCCAAAGCTATGGCAGCGACCATCGGCCGCCAAGAAGCCCAAACCGCTCAGGGCAATGTATTTAGAAGGATGCAACAGCAGGTTCACCCCTCCGGCGATCGCGACGGCACATTCACCCCGCCGCAAGGACTGGACAGCCAAGTGAATGGCCGCCAAGGACGAGGAGCAGGCCGTATCCACCGCCAAACTGGGGCCCTTGCAATCCAAAAACCAGGACACCCGGTTGGCCACGGACCAATAGGAGGAGGATCCGAGAATTTGGTTACTGCGCAACCATTCCTGGGCCGAGAGCAACTGATAACTGCCCCAGGTGATGCCCACAAAAACGCCCACCCGACGCGGGGAGCCATCGGCCGCCTGACGCAGGCGATCGGGGGTGTAGCCCGCATTTTCGAGAGTATGCCAGGCGGTTTGCAGAAACAGCCGCTCTTGGGGATCCATGGAAACCGCTTCTCGGGGAGAAATCCGGAAAAACAGGGGATCGAATTGATCAACCCCATCCAGAAATCCACCCCAACGGCAGACGCATTGGCTGGCGTATTGGTCAGGATTCCAGCGGCTGGCGGGCACTTCGGTAATGCAATCTGCGCCCGCCGCCAGGTTGGTCCAAAAGTCCTCCAGGGTGTTGGCTCCGGGGAAGCGTCCGGCCATGCCAATGATGGCGATCGGTTCCTGGGGATTGAAGTGGCGAGATCGGCCGGTTTGGGCTAAATCTCCCGAGCGATCGGACAGGGGTGGGGTGCAGGTTGGTTCCACCACCGAGATTTCCGCCCCGGGGGATTGCTTCCCAGAAACCTCCACCAACCCCAAGGGGGACACCAGGGAATCGGTTGGTTTCGGTGTCGGTTCCGGTGTCGGTTGGGGTGCGGGTTCTGGGGGTTCCGCCGCTTGGTTCGATCGCAAATACGGGGTCAGGGCGGCCACGGTGGGATTTTCAAACAGCAGGGCTGAATTGAAAACCCGGTCTGAGGGCTGCTTTTGAATGGCTTCACCCAGGCGCGCCAATTGCAGCGAATCAAACCCCAATTCTCCCAGTCGGGCTTGGGGGTCAATTTCTTCGGGCCGCAAACCCAGCAGGTCAGAAATGATCGATCGCACAATGGGCAGGGTATCCGGAGCCGCGGCCGGAGCAGCCTGGGGAGCCGCAGGCATCGGATTGGCGGTCAGGGGCCGAGCTGCCTGAGCTGGTGTTGCGGAGGGGGCTGAGGAACCGCTTTGGCAGCGGCCCTGAAGAAACGCTTGGAATTTTTCCGGCTCCCCCGGGGCGATCGCCACTTGGGGATGGGGTTGGCGGATGGCCCAATGGATCAGTTCCAGGCCCTGGGCGGGGGTTAGGGGTTGCAGTCCCGCCATGTCTGCCATCCAAGCCTGGGAAACCTCCGTCAAGGCCATGCCGCCCCCTTGCCAGAAGGGCAGATTGAGGGTGCGACTCACGCCCGATCGCTGTTGCCGTTGCCGCTGGGTTTCCCGTTGCTGAATCCAAGCATCCAAGAACGCATTGGCGGCGGCATAATCGCCCTGGCCCGGGGCCCCCATCAGGGCACTGAGGGAAGACAGGCACAGGAAAAAGTCCAGCGGATCCTGGCGCGTGAGGTAATCGAGATAAACGGTTCCTTGCACCTTGGGCCGCAAGACTCGCCCGAAGGTGGGCCGGTCTTTGTGGATCAGAAGCGCATCTTCAATCAGGCCGGCGGCATGGATCACGCCACGCAGGGGCCGGCCCGTTTGGCGAGCAGCGTTGACCACGGCGATCGCCCCGTCCCAGTCGCCCACATCGGCCGCCACGTAGGTGATTTGGGCCCCTTGGGCCCGCCAGGCTTCCAGGCGCGCGGTTTTGCGATCGTCTAGGGGCGATCGACCCACCAGCACCAACGACACCGGAGCCGAGCCGATCGCGTCTTCCGCCAACTGTTGGCCAATGGCCCCCAAACCGCCAGTGAGGATATAGCAACCGCCCCCTTGCCAGAGGCCGGACGGGGCCGGGTTCCCTGGCGCGATCGCGGGATCCAACAACTGCCAGGTGCGCACCTGAGATCCCGTTGCTTGGAACTGAAGATGATTCAGTTCTGGACGCTGCCACAGCAGGGCGATCGCCCGCAGCAGGTCTCGGGAAGGATGGTTCAGCTCCGTCACCCCCGACAGCACCGCCGGCCGCAATCGGGTGCTTTCCTGGCCCACGGCGGCACAGAAGGCCGCCGCCGCCGAAGTCCAGGGAGCGGCCGGATCATCTCCCAAATAAATCCAGGACACCGGACTAGGAATGGTTTCGGGCGATCGCAACAGGGCCCGGCATCCGTAGAACAGGGGATAGAGCGTTTGGGTCAGGCCCTGGCGGATCGCCTGCGGGGGCGCATCACCCGGGGCCGCCGTTGCCACCCCCCGGATCAGCACATGGGTGGGCGCGAGGCCTTGATGGGCCAAGTGAGCCAGCAGTTCGCCAAAGTCCGATTCCCGCGAGCTGTTCAATCGGTAGCGATCGCCCGGTAGCGGTTCAAAGGCCAGGCCCGGGAGCACCTGAATCACCCGCTGGAACCGGCAGCAATCGGGATGGGCCTGCACCGCAGCGGCCATGGCCGCTCCCTCGGCTTCGGGGCCAATCCAGAGGAGCACTTCACCGACCACGGGAGCGGCCACAGTTCCCGGAGCGGTTTCCGGGGCGATCGCCCGCCAATCGGGAATCAAAACCCCTACCGCTCCCTGGGACGAGGGCGGCTTTTTTGCCGAGGGTAAATCGGCAGAACGGGCTGGGGAACTCGCCGGGAGCGGCTCCGCTCGGCCGGTGTTGAGCGAAGCGGTCACGGGTTGGGCCGGCCGGGGAAACCAACAGGGGCGCAACTCAAACGGATAGGGCGGCAGGGTGACGCGGCGGGGTTTGGGCCCCAGCCACAGGGCTTCCCAATCCACCTCGGCTCCTTGAACCCAGGCGGTGGCCAGGGCAATGGGGGAATCGGGCCGGGTGCGAATCACTCGATCGTCTGGCCCACAACGCCCCACCAATCCTTGGGCGATCGGCCCGTCGGCCAAAAAGGCTTCCCATTGGCTCAACAGGTCATTGAGATTTTTGGCCACCACGGCCAAGCGATAGGGCAGGGCAACGCGCCCGGTTTGCAGCGTCCAAACCAGCGCCACCCAATCGATCGGGGCTTCCGTTGCGAAGAGTCCTGGGGCTGGGTTAGTGGTGGAGTCTGACTGGGGGGAGTTTTGGGGTTGGATCAGCGCCGATCGCAGTTGGCGCACCCAAGCTGCGAGTCGTTCCCGATCGAGGGCCGAAACCGGCACCACGTATTCCTCCTTCGACACCCTCAGGCCATCCGCAGTGACCGGGGCCACCGCTGGATTCAATGGATCAACGGCAGGGCGATCGAGGCCGTTGCGTTCAGTTCCCCCGTAATGCAAGTCTCCCGCACTCGATCCGTTGCGATCGATCCCTGGGCGATCCCACAGGGTTTGGGCCCTGGCCGGGTCGGGATTCGATCCCGATCGCCCCGACTCCGATCGATATTCCTCCACAATCAGGTGCGCATTCACCCCACCGGCCCCAAAGGAGCTGATACCCGCCCGCCGAGGCAGGCCGGGCCAAGCTTGCCAAGGCGTGGCCTGGGTTTGCACCCGCACCGGGGCTTGGTCAAAGGCAATATGGGGATTCGGATCGGTGGCATACAACGAGGGAGCCAACTGGCCATGGCGCATCTGGAGCAGCACTTTGGTGAGTCCCGCAATACCCGCCGCCGCCTCCAGGTGGCCAATGTTGGCCTTCAACGACCCGATCGCGCAGTAGGGCTGGTCATGGGTTCCGAGGGCTTCGGTTAGTCCCGCCACCTCGATCGGGTCTCCCAAGGTCGTGCCCGTGCCGTGGGCTTCGATGTAGGACAAGCTGTGCGGATCCACCATTGCATCCTGAAGCGCCGATCGAATCACCGCCGCCTGGGCCGTGGGGTTGGGCACGGTGTAGCCCGACACCTTGCCGCCACTGTTGACCGCCGAACCGCGAATGACTCCCCAGATTCGATCGCCATCCCGCTCTGCGTCGGCCAGGGGTTTGAGCACCACCACGCCCACCCCTTCGCCGGGAACCATGCCCGATGCTCCGGCCCCAAAGGGACGGCAAACCCCATCATTCGCCAACATCTTCAGTCGATGCAGGGCCAGCAGATGCCGAGGATGCAAAATCAGATTCACCCCACCGGCCAAGGCCGCCCGGCATTCTCCCCGCCGCAGACTTTGCACCGCCAGATGAATGGCCACCAGAGAAGAAGAGCAAGCCGTATCCACGGCCAAGCTGGGGCCTTGGAAATTGCAAAAGTAGGAAAAGCGATTGGCGATCGAGGACGGGGAAGCACCGGTCAGCACAAAATCGCCTTGCAGTGCAGCCTCGGCGGCCAGGAGCTGATATTCGCCATACATCACCCCCGCAAACACCCCAACGGCTCGCTGGGCGGCCGGATCGGGCGATCGCACCAGGGTACTGGGGGTTAAGCCCGCGTCTTCCAGCGCGGCCCAGGCCACTTCCATAAACAGCCGCTCTTGGGGATCAATCCCGGCCGCTTCCACAGGCGAAATGCCGAAAAAGCGGGGGTCAAAGGTATCGATCGCCCCTAACCAGCCCGCCCGCCGCGCCGTGGGATGCCCGGCCAATTCAAATTCAGGCGACTCAAATTCACGACCGGGCGGCGGTTCACTAATCGCATCGCGTCCGGTGATCAGGGTTTCCCAAAAGGCCGCCAAGTCCGGACTGCCCGGGTAACGACCCGCTAACCCCACAATGGCGATCGCCCCATCATCCACAGCCAGGTTCGTCGGGGCCATCGATCGATCTTGACTGGGGCCCTGGCTCGATCGACTCGTGGGCCCTGGGGCGATCGGCTCCGCAACCGGCTGGCCACCGCCCGCCAATTCCGGTGCGGGTGCGGTGGGGGTCAGTGATGTTGTTGAGGCTGAGATGGTTGAAGTTGAGACTGAGGCTGAAGTGGTCGATCGGGGCGCAGATGTCAGTGGTGATGGAACTGGTACTGGAACCGGTGCGGGCGGCAACCCTGGGGAGGGCGCTGACAGTTCCCCAGAAGACCCAGGGGCAGCCACAACCGACGGAGCCGCCGGCCGAGCCGCCGCCACCAAAGCAGCGATCGCCTCAGGCTTATTCGCCTCCAGCCATTGGGTCAACGCATCCAGCGAAGGGCATTGGAACAGCAGCGTTTGGGGCAGCAGGCCAAAGGTTTGCTCTAAGGCGCGAATCAACTCCAAGGTCACCAACGAGTCCACCCCATAGGTCTCGAAGTTGGCTTGGCGCGATAGGGTTGTGCCCTCCAGGCGCAACACTTGCCCAAACACCTGCCGTAAATGGGCCAACACCACCGCTCGGGAATCCCCTTCGGCCAGGGTGGGAGCCGCCACCGCCGATGAGGGTGCAGCGGCCGGAACCGATGGCGGAACCAGTCGATCGGGAACCATGGGGGCCCCTTGGGGAGCCGTCGCCACGGTGGGGCACTCAATCCAACCATCGCTCGCCCCCAGAATGATCGTCTCGATCGGCAAGCCCGCATCGGGCCGGGCAGGACTCGCCAGGTGAATGGATTGGAACCCGGCCGCCCGCAACAGGGCTTCCCACTGGGCGGGACTCAGGAGCGGCGCGTGGGGCAAGCGCCAATCCCCATCCCCAAACAGCCACCAGCCCTCCGTAAGTCCAAAGGTCAAGGTAACAAAGTCTTGAACCCGGGTTCCTTCGTTGAGCACCAGCAGACCGTGGCGCTTCAGCAGCCGTTTCGCTTCGCGCACGGAAGCGGTCACACTCTCCGTGGCATGGAGCACATTGGCCGCCAACACCAGGTCATAGCTACCGGGTGCAAAGGACTGGGCCGCCACATCTTGGGCAATATTCAACACCCGAAATTCACAGAAGGAGCGGCCTTGGGCCAAGGTCTGCTGGGCTTGGTGTACCAGGGTGGGCGAAATATCGGTGAAGGTGTAATGAACGCTGGCTGCATGGGGATCCAAGGCTTTCAGCACCGCAAAACTGGTTCCCCCCGTGCCGCCACCAATCTCCAAAATGCGGAAGGGCCGTTGGGGCGTGGGCTGGGCGGCCACCACCGCCGCGGCCACGGTGGCGGCGGTCAAGTCGTTGTAGTAATCCATCAGGGGATTGCCGCGATAGATCCCTTCCACCTGGGCAGCGGATCCGCGAGGAAAGAGAATCTCGAGGGGATCGCAGGCCCCGCGCAGGATGTCGCCATAGCGTTCTAAGCAGCGATCGAGCAGGGTCAGACAAGGATCAATGCCCACGTAGCGCGATCGCAGTCGATCGGCTTCGGCGGAGCTGTTGGCAATCCGGCGATCCATCTCCGGCGTGAGGCACAGGGGCGTTAAGCCCAACCCATCACCCTGTTCCGCCAAAAATCCGGCCCGGATCAGCAAGTCATCCAAGGCCCAGAGCAGGCGTTCATAGCGGGGCTGCACCGCCAGTTGCGTCATCACCGATCGCACAGACCAGCGATCGGCCGCCGATCGCAGCACCCCCAGTTGGCGCAGGGTAGCCAGCAGTCGTCCATGGGCATGGGCCTCAAGCTGCTGGAAGGCCTCGATCGACTCAGGCGCGATCGGGCGTTCTTGCACAAACCGGGCCATGGCCTGGGCCGCCGCCGGGAGCATGGGCGGGGCGATCGCCCCTGCCGGTTCCGTGGTCCAGCCCGTTAGCTGCAACTGATCCAAAATTTCCGGCGCAACCAGCATGGGCAAACATTGGCGCACTTCCCAACGCAACAACCGCGCCAGGGTTTCCACCCCTTCGGCGGTGTTGATGCCCAAAATGCCCTGCTTTTCAATGCGTCGGCTATAGAATTCCGTGGCTACAATGCCCGTTTCGCGCCAGTAGCCCCAGTTAATGATCTGGATCCGGGGCCCCGTGGGCGGCAGCGCCAAGGCAAAGGCATCTTGGAAGGTGCAACCGGCCGCGTAGTTACTTTGCCCCGCATTCCCCATCAAGGCATTGGCCGACGAGAAGAAGATCAGAAAATCCAGGGGTTGTTGGCGAGTCAGTTCCACCAACAGCCAACTGCCCGCCACCTTGGGAGCCAGGGCCGCTTGCAGGGCCGCCGGGGTCATGGTGCGCAGGCTGGCATCTTGTAACACCAGGGCGGAATGAATCACTCCTCGCAGGGGCCCCCAGGTTTGCTGAATCTCTTGGATCAGACCGGCCATGGCGACGGGATCCGCCACATCGACCGCTCGGTATTGGGCGATCGCCCCCAAAGCCGTGAGTTCCCGCAGTTGGGCGGCTCGCCCTTCGGTGAGGGGGCGGCGACCCGTCAAAATCAACTTGACCCCGGTGATTGCCGCCAGACATTTGGCCGCTTCGTAGCCAATGCCAGTCATGCCACCCACGATTAGGTAGCAGCCACCGGGATGAATCGGCAAGGGCCGCGGATCCGGCGGCAAGGCCATGGGCTGAATCGCCCGCCGCAGCCGACGTGTTCCCCGATAGGCCAGCTCCAACCCCGGTTCCGCCGCTGGTTCCGTGGCAATTCGGCGGGCCAGGTGGGCGAATGGGTTCGTTAGATCAGTGAGATCAAGGCGATCGATTGGCTCAACCAGCTCCAGATCCACCCGGCTGAGATCCAAACAGGTCACCGCCAGATCCGTGAATTCCCGGGACAGGGCCTTGGTGAAGCCAATTACCGTGGCTTGCCAGGGCTGAATCGGCCCGACTCCCACGGCTTGGGCATCTTGGGTGATCACCCGCAGCCGCGCTCCCGATCGCCACAGTCGATGCCGATCGAGGCCTTGGATCAGATGAAACAGGCTGACCACCCCTTGATCTTGCAGGGCCGTCAGTTCCGCAAGGCTGGCGGGCGCGATTCGACTCCCCGCCGCCAGGAAATAGATCGTTTCCAAGGGGGGGAGTTGTGACCAAATTGGCTCCCAATCACTGGCCGCCGCGCCCACTTGCCAATGGTTCGGGCCCAGGGATTGGTGGGATCCCGCAAGCTGCACTTGATAGGTCGGAGCCGAGGGGTGCTGTGCTTGCAAGGCCGCTGCCAAGGGCCGATCGCCCGGTGCATAAACCATTAACACCGCCCCGGATCCGGGAGCGATCGGCTCTGGCCAAGGAGTTTCTTGCCAAACGGGCCGGTAGCAGGGCACGGCTTCCACGGCACTGGCTGGGGCCGCCGGGGAACCGGCCAGGGCGATCGCCCCCTCGGAACCGAGGGCCACAGGTGCGCCGTTGTGGGCAGGAACTGGCCCAGCTCCCACGGGCAGCCCCGATCGGGACAGGCCCTGACCATAGCCCCCCGGAACCAAAGGCGGAATTCCAGGATGGCCATTGGGCGATGTGCCCAGCAAGCTGCCTTCCGTGCGCAAGGGACGGAGGGTAAAGGTGTTGATGCGGATCAAGTCCTCACCCGCCAGGTTTGTGATCCGTAAATCAAAGGAATATTCCGAGATGGGTGCTTGCGAAGGCCGCACATAAACCCAGCAATCCTTCGTGAGGGGTTGCAGGATTTGCAAGGTGGCAATCGAGGCCGGCAGTAGCAGGGGCAAATCGGCCGCCCGAGGAGCCAACAGGCCCATCACACATTGCAACGCCCCATCCAGCAACGAGGGGTGCAGCGCCATCCGAGGCAACCAAGCCAATTCTGAGGCGGGCGCTTTCAGCTTGCCCAGGGCCTCAAAGGGGCCGGCCCACAATTGCTCAACGGTGCGATACAGCGGGCCATGAACCACATCGCGGCCATCCACCAGGTCGTAGAACGCCTTTTGCGTCCAAGCGCTGCCACAACGTCGTTGCACGGCATCGGGATCGAGTCTGGGGGTTTCCGAGGGCGATGGAGCGCTGGGGGTAGAGATCCAAACGGCGGTGGCACAGGGGCGATCGGGCGATGCCGTGACCCCGCTGGGATCTGTCTCCATGCTGGCTTGCAATTGCAGCAACAACCGCGAGTCCTGGGTTTGCCATTGGGGAACCAACGCCATGCCCGCCTGCACCGGGTGCAACCAACCGATATCCCGCAGTTCCCCGATCGGGTGGCCCGCCGCCTGGCCGGCTTCCAGCATCTGTTGCAAAATCGCTGCACCAGGTAAGACGGCTGTGCCCTGCACATGATGCTGACTCATCCAAAAGGTGAGATCGCGGGTGGGGGTTGGGGCCGGGGATAGGGCTGAGGGGGTGGGCTGGGGCGACCGTTGCACCCAGTAGCGGGTGCGATCGAACGGATAGCGCGGCAAATCCACCAACCGGCCCGGCTGCGGGTAAAGCGCCGTCAGATCCGACAGGGTTCCCGCCACAAACTCCGCCGCCAAAGACAACAGGAAGGGGCGATCGCTCCGGCCGCTTTGGAGCAGTTGAGCCACCTGGGCCCGCTGGGTGTCGCTCAGTGCGCCATCGGGCGTGAGGATCGGATCGTCCGACGGGGTAATCAACCAGGACTGAGCTGGTGTGGCTTCCGGGGCGATCGCCCGAGGCGTAATTACCAACAGGGCCTGGTGAATCTGTCGCAGGTTGGCCAGTTGTTCATCCCAACTGCTGGCCACCCAAGCCGCCCGCACCGCCAAGTGGCTGCGCTTGGTTGCCAGGGTCACGGCCAAATCCGCCAGGGGCAGCGGCTCTTGGCTGGTCAGGTGCTGGAGCAAATCCGCCACCCGTTGTCGCAATTGGGCCCGATCGCGCGCCGACAGCACCAACAGATATTCCGGGCGGGCGGGCAGGGCCGGCGCGGCCACCTCGGGAGCCGCCGCCAAGACCATGTGGCAGTTCGCCCCATTGGCCCCAAAGGAGCTGATGGCGGCTAGGCGCGGGGTCTGAGTCCAAGGGCTGCCGTAGGGATCCAACCGCAGGGGGCTGGCATCCAGTTGGATATGGCCATTCAGACCGGTGGAGAGGGGGCAAGGGGGCAATGATCGATGCTTCAGGGCCAACACCACCTTCAACAGGGAAGCAATCCCGGCGGCAGTCAAGGAATGACCAATCACCCCTTTCACGGAGCCGATCGGGATGGAAGCGGGGGGCAGATCAGCGGCGCGGAGGGCATCGCTCAGGGCATGGAGTTCGATCGGATCGCCCAAGGGCGTACCCGTGCCATGGGTTTCCACATAGCCGATCGATCGGGGATCCAGGCCAAACCGCTGATAGACCTCCTGAATGAGGGTGGTTTGGGCCGGGCCGCTGGGGGCCGTGAGGCTGCTGGTTTTGCCATCCTGATTGGTGCCTGACCCTTGAATCACCGCATGGATCCGATCGCCATCGGCCAAGGCCCGATCCAGGGGTTTCAAAATCACAACCCCCACCCCTTCGCTGATCACAATGCCATCGGCGCTGTGGTCAAAGGGTTTGCAGGTTCCCGTGGGCGACAGCATTCCCACCTTGCCCAGCAGCAGGTGCAGCCGAGGCGTGGCCAACACGCTCACCCCACCCGCGATCGCCAAGTCGCAATGGCCCTGCTCGATACTTTCGCAGGCGGTATGCACCGCAATTAGGGACGAAGAACAGGCCGAGTCGATCGCCAGGGTCGGCCCCTTCAGGTTCAACCAGTAGGCAATGCGTGCTGGCAACATGGCCCCCGCGTTACCCGTGAAGGTGTAGCCATCCACCGGTAGCCCCGATGCCAGCAACAGTTCCCAATAGTCGCCACTCGACGCGCCCACAAACACGCCCGTGCGGCTGCCATCCAAGCGCTGCTGCGGATAGCCCGCATCCTCCAGGGCGGCCCAGGTTTCCATCAGCAACAGGCGCTGCTGCGGATCCATAAACTCCGCTTCCCGAGGCGAAATTTGGAACAGGGCCGGATCAAACGCCCCCACGTCATCGAGGAAGCCCCCGTGGCGGCTGGGGGTTTTGTGGGGAGCCAGTCGATCGGGGTCATAGATGGCCCGCCAATCCCAGCGATCGGGCGGCACTTCACCCACCACCGGCTGGCCCCGTTGGATCACCTGCCAAAATTCCGCCAAATTCCGGGCCCCAGGAAACTGGCCGGCCATGCCAATGATCGCAATTTGCCGACCGGGGGGCTTGGTTCCAGGCGAGGACACCGGGGGCGTGGCCGCTTGGGGTAAGGGCGCGGCCTCGGGAGCGGGAGCCGTCCCGATCGGCGGTGCGGCAGGCCGTCGCCAATGGGGAAAGGCTTGCTCAATGTGGCGGGCCAATTGCTGCCCGGTGGGGTAATTGAACAGATCCGTTGATCGCAACTCAATGGCCAATTCAGCATTAAGCAACTTGGCTAGCTCGATCGCCACGATCGAATCAACCCCCAAATCGGCAAAGGGACGCTTGGGATCCAGGCGATCAGCCGGCACATTCAGATAATTCGCCAACAATTCCACAACCCGTTGCTCACAGCGATCGGGGCCCCCCTGGGCCGAAACAGGCACGGCGGGCGCGGGCTGGAAGGATGGTTGAGGCGCTTGATTGGCGAATTGATTGGCGAATGGGCCAGAGGCTGGGCTGGGTAATGGATCCGACGCCTGATCAGTCACTCGATCGGACGCAGGGGAAACCGCCTGGGCCGCAGACTGCGGACTACGTTGAGCCACAATCAAACTTTGCAGGTAAGTCTCAGGTGATTGGGGATGGCGCACCCCCAAGGTGCGCACCCGGGGAAAGCCTTGGGCCGCCAGGCAACGCCGCCAATTCAACGGGGTCAGCAACGGTGAGTGGGGAATGCGGTTGGGGGCATCCTCAAACAGCCACCAGCCCCGAGTTAAGCCAAAGGTGAGGGTTGCAAAAACCTCGAAGTGACAAACTTCGCTGAGAATCACCAACCCTCCAGGGGCCAGGAGCTGATGCACTTGGGCCAGGGTGTGATCAATGCGGCGCGTGGCATGGAGCACGTTGGCCGCGCAAATAATGGCAAATTGACCGGGGGCAAACCCTTGGCTGGCCAAATCCGCTTCAATGTCCAGCGGAGCATAGCGGGTGAAGGGATACTGCTCGCCCCAGCGATTGCGCCCCCGGTGGACAAAGGCCGGCGACAAATCCGTAAAGTGATAGGTCACCTGGGAGCCGAGGGGAGCCAAGGCTTGCAATACCCCAGCGGTGGTCGCGCCGGTTCCCGCACCAATTTCCAGAATTTGAATCGGTGCTGAGCCGGACTGGGCCACCCGATCGCGCACAGCCGTGGCCACCGCCGTGGCCACCAACCCGTTGAAGTGATCCGCAAGGGGAGTTTCACGGTTGATCGCTTCCACCCAGGGCAAAACCTCGGGGGTGTAGAGCAAATCCGTGACGGCCAAGCGCCCGGCCAACAAATCCGGGTAATGATTCAGGCACAGTTGCAGCAGATCGAGATAGGGGCGGCAGGCTGGGCATTGGCTGCGCAGTTCTGCCTCCAAGCGCGATCGCGTGGCGGCCACTTGGGAAGCGCAACCTTCGGGGCGATCGGGATTCAGCGCCAGTTCCCCCGCCACCTCCACCAGCCATCCGGTGTTTTGGAGAATCGCCAACAGGCCCGCAAACAGCAATTGATGGTCTGGGGAAAGCTGAATCAAGGACTGCAAAGCGGCGGGGGCGATCGGGCGGTGGGCTTCTCGCAGGGCCCCCGCCTGTTGGAAGGTGGCCAACAGTCCCAACGCACCCAAATTATCCAGACGCTCAAACACCATTTCCCAACCGACGAGCGGGTCTCCCTGCTGGCTGGCTTGGGCCTCCACCCGGTGCAAGGTGCGATCGAGCCAATCCTCAATCGGTGGCTCCGGCGCGAGGGGAGTTGGTTCCGTGGGTTCGATCGGGGCCACTGGGATCACCGGGGTGGCCAGGGTCGGAGCCACCGGGGGCGTGAGGGCGCAAATGTCTCGCTCAAAGGCGTAGGCGGGCAAGGAAATCCGCCGGCCGGGCGGCCCTTCCCAAACCTCAGACCAGGCGATCGCCGCCCCCGACAGAAACTCCCGGATCTGGGCCGCATGGGGCAAGGAGGCGGGCACGGCCGCCGGATCCCGCAGGGGCGAGGCCGTCACCAAATCCGCCGTCCACTGCACCACCAACACCGCCCGACAGTCGAAATGCTGCCGGCCAAAGGTCAGCGTCCAGGCCACATCCGCCAAGGAAGCGGCCGAATTACGATCGGCCCAGGCGGCCAATTGGGCCAAATTACGCTCCAGGGCCGGGCGCGATTGGGCCGACACCGGAATCACCCGCCAAGGCAAGCTAAACGAACTGGTGGGCAAGGGTTCCCGGGCCGGGCCCTCTTCAATCACCACATGGGCATTCGTGCCGCTGAAGCCAAAGGCACTCAAGGCCGCCCGCCGGGGACGATCCCCCTGGCGCGGCCAGGGCTGCGGCTGTGTGGGCACATAAAACGGGGATTGCTGCCAATCAAAGGCCGGATTGGGCGTTTGCAGATGTAATGAAGCGGGCAAGGCCTCATGCTTCAAGCTCAGGAGCACTTTGATGAAGCCCGCCATCCCTGCCGCTGCCATGGCATGGCCAATGTTGCCCTTCACCGAGCCGATCGCACAGAACTGCTTAGCATCGGTCCAATGCCGAAACGCCTTCGTGAGGGCTTGCAGCTCGATCGGGTCGCCCAGTTTTGTGCCCGTGCCATGGGCTTCCACATAGCTCAGGGTGCTGGGGTCAATTTGCCCCTTGGTGTAGAGGGCCTGTTCCAGTTCCGTTTGGGCTTGGACATTGGGAGCCGTAATCCCATTGGAGCGCCCATCCTGGTTCATGCCCGAAGCCCGAATCACCCCATAGATTGGGTCGCCGTCCCGTTGGGCCTCGCTGAGGCGCTTCAACATCACCACCCCGCAACCTTCGGCCGGCACAAACCCATTGGCCGCTTGGTCAAAGGGACGGCATTGATTCGTGGCCGACAGCATCCCGCTGTAGTCCAAAAATTGATGCACCCTGGGCGAGAGCAACAGCAGGGCCACCCCGCCCGCCAGGGCCAAATCACAATCCCCTTGCAGCAATCCCTGACAGGCCAAATGCAAGGCCACCAGGGAGGAAGAACAGGCGGTATCCACGGGAATCGCCGGGCCTTTGAGGTTGAGGTGATAGGCAATCCGCGCAGGCAAGATGGCCATGGAGGATCCCAAGGAAGCCATGGCGTTGGGTTCGCGGTTGGCCGATCCGTTCTGGCCGTCCTGGCTATCGAGGCCATAGAAGTTGTGGGCGGCTCCCACGTAAACGCCACAGCGCGTGTCTGCAAGGGATTCGGGAGCATACCCAGCATCCTCGATCGCCTTCCAAGCCTCTTCTAGGAAAACCCGCTGTTGGGGATCCATTTGGGCCGCTTCCCGAGGAGACAGCCGGAAAAAGAGTGGATCAAAGGCCAGGGCATCGGGCAGCAACCCCCCTCGCAGGGGCCGATCGCTGGCAATTCCCCATCGTTCGGTCAGGTCTGAGAAGGGCGTTTGTCCCGATCGCAGCACGTCCCAAAATTCATCCGCATTGCGGGCCCCGGGGAACCGGCAGGAGAGACCAATCACCGCGATCGCCTCTGTCCCGGCGCGATCGGGAGCGGTTCCGACCGGGGTTTGCGGCCTGGCGACCTGGGAATTCCCGGCAGTCATACCCGCAGGAGCGGCCATACCCACAGGAGCGGCTGCCGTCAGCTCCGCCGCCACCCCTGAACCCAGCGATGGATTGATCCGGGCTGGACTGATCACCGGATCCACCACTGGGGGCGGGGCCGGTGCTGTCGGAGCCGGGGTTGCCGCCACCTGGGATTCCAAATAGGTGGCCATCTCCAGGGGCGTGGCATAGCGATAAAAATCCGTGGGGGCAATCTCGCTGCCAAACCGGGCATTGATGCGCCGGGCAATCTGGGAAGACAGGATCGAGTCCACCCCCAAATCCGAAAACGTTTGCTCAGGATCCGGGTGGTGATCCATCTCCAGCACCGCCGCGATCATTTGCCCCAACTCTTGACTAATGGCCAAAATGCGCGCAGGAGAGGGGCGATCGTCAGGAGCGATCGGGACAGGAGCGACCGGGACAGGGGCGATCGGGACAGGGGCGATCGGGACAGGAGAATTGGCGGCGGGCCCAGCCAAGCCAGGAGCCACCGCCGGGGGGCTGGCGGCCGCAGTCCGGGCCGCAATGAAGAGCTGTTGATAGGCATTGCCCAGTCCCGACTTGGCCGTTGAGCCGGGGGGGGAGCTGACCGTTAACCCGGCCTCCGCCAGCAGTTGCACCCAGTTTTGGGGAGGCAGCAGGGGGGAATGTTCCAGGCGCACCGCCGGATCCTCGAAGGCCCACCACCCATCCAGCAGGGCGACGGTGATGGTTTGGCAGTCCGATTTGCGGGTTAGCTCATTCAGCAGCAACAGGCCACCGGGTTTGAGCAGTTGGGCAAGGTGACTGAGCGATTGCTGAATTTGGCGCGTGGCGTGAACCACATTGGTCGCCACGATCGCGTCGTAGACCCCCAATTCAAAGCCTTGGGCTTCGGCGGATCGATCGAGATCAAACAGCCGAAACTGCATGAAAGGATAGGTCTGGCCAAAGGCCGCCTTACCCGCCTGCAAAAAGCTTTGGGACACGTCGGTGAAGTCATACACCAGCCGATCGGCCAGGGCCGCCACGGCCGGTAGCGTAAATTGCGTGGTGGAACCGGTTCCCGCACCCACTTCCAAAACCCGCAGGGGCCGCCCCGGTTGGGCCGCCATCCCGCCGCCCAAGGCCGCCGCCAGCACCTGGTTAAAGTGATCCACCCAGGGATTGTCGCGATACATCCCCGTCACCAAATCCAGGGATGAGCCAGGGAACAAGATTTCCGTGGCCAGTTTCTGCCCTTGCAGAACGGCCCCGTAGTCCGCCACGGTCAAACAGGCCTCCAGGACTCGAGTGAAGCCCACCATGTCCGGGTAGCGCTGCACAAAATCCCGGTGGCGCTCCGCCAGGGTCGTGGGGCCGAGGGCGGCCCGGATCGCCGGCAGGGCTGGGCCCGATCGAACCGCTTCCCCATCCCCCCGCAGTTCCAACACTTGCTGGGCCGCCAGCAGGTTGCAGTGGGCCTTCAAAAGGCGCTCGTATTTGGGCGATCGATAGAGCCGTTGTCGCAACTGCTCCAGAGTCCGCCACTCTCCCGGGGCCGGAAACAGATCAAACTCCACCCAAACACGGATCAAATACCAGCGGCTGAGGTCGTCGAGTTCCTCCAGGGCTTGGATATAGCGAGGCACATCCAGGGTCGATCGGGTCACGTAGTCTTGGGCTGCCAACCGGGCTGATTGGCTCGGATCGGCCACCGTCGGCCCCGAGTCAGCCCCGTGATTCGTCAAAGGGTCTGACGGGCGGAATCCCAGCAGATCCAGCACCTTGGCGGAAGCCCGCAGGGGAAGGGACTGGCGCAGGCCCCGTTGCCAAACCATGGCGAACGATCGCAGGCCCAGGGCACGCCCCATGGCCTGCACCCCCCATTGGGCGAGGCGGGTGCGGCCGGCTTCCGTGGACAGTTGGCCCACATCTCCCCAAAATCCCCAGTTGATCACCGAGGCAGACAGGCCTTGCACATCCTGGAGATAGGTTGCAAAGGCATCTTCAAAGGCACAGGCGGCCACATAGTTGGCGCTGCCCGGCGTGGGCGCAAAGGAAGCCAGGGAGGAGAAGAATAAAACGAAGTCTAGGGGATCTTCGCGCAGGGCCTCGACCAAGGCCACACTGCCGGCCACCTTGGGGGCGAGCACGGTGCGATAGGCCTTGGCCGGCATGGCGGTCAGGGGATGATTATCCAAAACCATGGCGGAATGGATCGCCCCGGTGATGGGGCCAAACTGTTGTCGGGCTTGGGTCAGGGCCGCCCGCAACGCCGCCCGATCGCTCACATCCGCCTGTAGATACAGGGCATCGCCGCCCCGTTGGCGAATTTGGGCGATCGCCTGGGTTTGGCGCTCTCCTTGGGGCGATCGCCCGAGCAATACCAACCGGGCCCGCACCTGATCCGCCAGCCATTGGGCCACCTCCAGCCCCACCCCAGACGCACCGCCCACAATTAGGTAAACACCCCGATCCCGCAGGGTCGAGATCGCGGAACCCTGGGATCGATCGGGATTCGCAGTGGCCGGGGTCGGTTCCGCCTCAGCCATGCCACGCACCCAACGCTCACCCGATCGCCAGGCTACCTCCAGGGCCCCATCACTCCCCAGTTCCCCGACAATTTGGGCCGCCGCTGGGGCGGGATCCGTTGCCTCTAAATCAACGCAAACCACGGGCAAGCTGGGGCATTCAGCGCGGCAGGCCCGGCCCAAGCCGATCGCCGGTGCGGCCCAAGGCTGCATGAGGCGATCGCCCGGAACCACCGATTGGGCCCTTTGGGTCACAATTCGCAACAGGGGCAGCGGATCGTGACGGTGGGCCAAGACCTGAATGCCTTGTAGGAACGCCCAGGAATCATCCACCGCATCCTGCCAGTCGCAGGCATCCATCATCCCCAAGAAGTCAATGCTGGCGATCGGGGTCGTCTGGGCCAGCCAATTGCGCCACAGGGTTTCTCCCGCCAAGGGATTGAGGGTCAGCACCTGGCTGGTTTCCCCCAAGCTGCGATAGTGCTGGGCTAGGGCTTCGGCCCAAGGGGAGGGCGATCGCTGAACAATCAAATGCAGCCCGGGCCGTTGGGACGGGGCCACGGGCAGAGGAGCCGCAAACCAACGCGGCACCAACAGGCGAAAGTCTTCTTGATCAGTGGGCTGTTCAATGAACTGATCGATCGGCTGAGGGGCAGCGGACGATCCAGCAGACGATCCAGAGGGAGCAAACATCAACTCTTCATCCGCCTCCACGGGCCAGTAGCGCACTCGTTCAAAGGGATAGGTGGGCAGGGTCAACAGACGGCGGGGCTGCGATCGGGGCATGGCTTCCCAGTCGGGATCGCCCCCTTGAACCCACCACCGGGCAATTTTGGCGTAGCGCCGCGCGGCCCAAAGGTCGGGCAAGGTGGGAGCCTCGGCCTCGGCGGCCTCTTGGCTTTGGGGCGTGACGCGGCCCACCCACCCCTGAGGCAGGGTCGCTTCGGTCAAAAAGGCCTGCCACTGTTCACAGCAGTCCGCCGCCGAGGCCGCCACCAGGGCCAAACGATGGGGCATGGCGGCCCGGCCCACCTGCAACGTCCAAGCAAAGTCGCGCCAAGCATCACCATCGGGGGATAAATCCCGCAGATGTTGCAGCAATTGCTCCACTTGGGCCCGCAAGGCGGCGGCGGATTTGGCTGAAACAACGATGATTTCTTCGGGGATTTCTCCGGGGCTTTCGGTGGTTGCTGAGGTTGCGCCCGTTCCGGCATCGGTTGCCCCGTCAACGGCCCCGTTAATGGCCCCGCCAACGGCGCGATCACCTGCGGGGAGAGGCGTTGCGGAACCGGAAACCGGCGACAACTCCCGCCGGACAGACTCCGGCCCCTCTTGCACAATCAGATGCACATTGGCTCCCCCGGCTCCAAAGCTGCTGAGGGCCGCCCGCCTTGGGCGGTGAGTTTCGGTTGGCCAAGGGGTGCGATCGGTTTGCAGATAAAACGGAGTTTCCGCAAACGGAATCAGTGGGTTTGGCGTTTCGCTGTGGCGAGAAGGCACCAGTTCGCGATGCTGGAACTGCAACAGAATTTTGGTTAAACCGGCAATGCCCGCCGCCGATTCCAGGTGGCCAATGTTGGACTTGACGGAGCCGATCGCACAAATTTGGTTGGCGGCGGTGTGTTTGCGCCAAGCCTCCGTCAGGCCCCGAATTTCGATCGGATCCCCAAGGGCGGTTCCTGTGCCATGGGCTTCCACATATTGAATCGTGGCGGGATCAACCTCCGCCTGTTCCAAGGCATCCAAAATCAAATCCGCTTGGGCCAGGGGATTGGGTACGGTATAGCCCTGGGTGCGGCCGGCGGAGTTCATGGCCGATCCTAAAATTACGCCCCGGATTCGATCGCCCGCCGCCAGGGCATCGGCCAAGGGACGAATCAGAATCGCCCCCACGCCTTCACCATCCACAAACCCATTGGCCCCCGCCCCAAAGGCCCGGCATTGGTCACCGGGCGCGAGCATCCGCAATTGGCTGAGGTTCACCAGGTGCAGGGGATGCAAAATCAGATTCACCCCGCCAGCGATCGCAGCTCGACATTCACCCCGCCGAATGCTTTCACAGGCCAAGTGAATCGCCGCCAACGAGGAGGAGCAGGCCGTATCCACACTCACGCTGGGCCCTTGGAAGTCAAACAGCCAGGAGGTGCGATTGGCCACGGACCAAAAGGCCGCATGGGCCCCGGCCCGTTGCCCCCGTTGCCACTGCTCGATCGCGTAGAGCTGGTAGTTGCTGTAGGTAATTCCCGCAAAGACCCCCACATCATTGCGATTCCCCGGCAACCGCCGCCCCGCCCGATCGCCCTCGGCCTTGGCCCGGCGAACGGCCGCTTTCAGGCGCTGGGGCGGATAGCCCGCATCTTCCAAACAGGCCCAAACGGTTTCTAAAAACACCCGTTCTTGGGGATCCATGTCCCGCGCTTCCCGGGGGGAGATGCCAAAGAAGGCCGCGTCAAATTTATCCGCGTCCTGAATGAACCCACCCCAGCGGCTGTAGCTCTGGCGATCGCCCCCTTGAGGGTCAAAAATCTGCTGCCAATCGAAGCGATCGGCGGGCACTTCTTGAATGGCGCTGCGACCGGCGGCCAGGGTTTGCCAAAAGGCTTCCAAGGTTTCGCCCTGGGGATAGCGACCCGCCAGCCCCACGATCGCCAAGGGTTGGTCACCGTTGGTGGGCAGTGAGTCCATGGCCGCCATGGCCGCTGCTTCGGGGGCCACCGGGGGGCGATCGGGTTCCTCGGCAGTGAAGGGGGCCGCATTGGGAACATCGGGAGCCATCGGGTCGATCGCGGGCGTTTTGGACACCGGGGAGCTAGTCACCGGGGAGTCGATCGCGATCGAAGGGGTTGACACCGAATGGCTAGACGGTGAGGGAGGGAGCGTTGGACTGGTTAACGCGGGACTGGGGGCCGGGGGCAAGGAACTGGCATGGTTTTGATCGAAATAAGCCCCTAAGCGGCTCAGGGTGGGGTATTCATAGAGCAAGGTTTTGGACAGAGACCCGTAGTGACGCTCCAGGGCTTCGGTTAACTGCAACACCGTCAGCGAATCCACCCCCATCGCCTCAAAGGTGGCCTCGGTGGCCAGTTCGGCGGGATCCATTTTCAAAACTTGGGCAAAAATTCCCTTCAGGGTTGCCCGATGACTGGCGGCCGATTGGGGCGATCGCCCAGATTCTGGGCCCGCAGGGGCCTTTGTGTTGGGATCGTTATTTGCGTTATTTGCACCATTGGTGCTTTCGGTACTGGCCTGGGTGCGCGGGTTCGCACCGGGATCAGTGGCCAACCGGGGGGCGATCGGGAGCAGGGCCGTTTCGGGGAGCCAACCGTCACTTTCCGCCACAATCACGTGATAGGGCGCACTGACCGGGCCGATCGCGCTGGCCGCTGGGGATCCGAGGGCGATCGCCCGAACCCCTTGAAACCCCGTGCTGACCAAATGGGCTTCCCAACCTTGGGGATCCAACAGGGGGCCCCCGGGCAGGCGTTGTTGGTCAGGGTCGTGGGCCCACCAGCCCTTGGTGACCCCAAAGGTCATGGTCGAGAAAAGCTGGCTGGAGGTGGCTTCCGCCAAAATCAGCAGGCCATGGTTGCCCAGCAGCAACTTCGCCCGGCTCAGGGTGGCATCCATATTCGCCGTGGCATGGAGCACATTGGCCGCCAAGACCACATCGAAACTCCCCGGGGTGAATCCCTGGGCGATCGGGTCTTGTTCAATGTTCAAGGTTTGGAACTGGCAGCCGCGATAGTGACCCAGGCGATCGGTGGCTCGGCGCACCAAGGCAGGGGAAATATCGGTGAAAACATAGCTGAGTTGCGGGTGATCTTGCAGGGCTGCCAAAACGACGGCGGCCGTGGCTCCCGTGCCTGCTCCAATTTCCAGAATCCGCAGGGGGCGATCGAGGCCCCGTTCCGCTTGCCAGGCCGCCAACACCGCCACCACCGTGGCATTCATGCGCTGGGCCAAAGACCCACTGGCATAGACCGGAGCCACCAGCTCACTGGAACCCTGGGGAAACAAAATTTCATGGCCCGCCACTTCCCCCCGCCACAGCCGGGGATATTGCGCCACACAGGCGGATAGCAACTGGAGATGGGGAGTCAGTTCGGGGAACTGCTGGGCCACCCGATCGCGCACCGATTCCCACTGGGCGGCCTGGTCGCGCCAGCCGGGTCGGGCCGCCGCCGCTTCCCACAGGGGAAACAGGGCCAGACTCAGTGCCCGGGCCCCTTCGTGGGTGGTGGCCAGGTCAGAGCGCTGCGGAAAAGCCGCCAACAGCGCCAACTGGCTCACTTCCTCCAAGACCGCCAAGGACTCGGCCAGGGCCTGATCTGCCACCGGATCCGTCCGATCGCCCATGCGGGTCAGGGCCGCCGATAGGTAGGCTCCGGCATCGGGCAGTTGACTTTGCACGGGGCGATCGCCCGTTAACCCCAACTCCCGGCGCATCGCCTCCCCACAGCGCAAGACCAGGGCCTGACGCAGACCACTGCCCAGCATCCAAGCAAACCCCGCCAACCCGAGGGCGCAGTCAATGGCCGCCACCTCCAGTTGCGCCATGCGGGCCCGGTAGTCGGGGGAGGCCACAATGCCCACCTCTCCCCAAAACCCCCAATTCAGGCACTGCACTTGAATCAAACCGGAGCCGGCCAACTGACCCGCCCAAGCATCCTTGAACGTGCCACCGGCCACATAGTTGGCTTGGCCCGGCGTGCCATAAAACACATTGGCCGAGGAGAAGAAAACCAACAGCTTGGCCCCGGAGGCGATCGCCGCCTGGGATAGGTACAGGGATCCCGCCACCTTGGGAGCCAACACACGGGCCGCCGCCTCCTCCGTCAGCCGATGGAGAGCGCTATCTTCCAGAATCAGGGCCGAGTGGATGACCGCATCGATTTGGCCAAAGCGATCGAGCGCGGTTTGAAAAGCTTGATGCAGTTGCTGCGGATCGGTCATATCCGCCTGTAGATAGATCGCCTCGCCGCCCGCCTGTTGAATTTGGGTGAGTTGCTGTTGAATGGTCTCGTTCAGGGCCCGCCGGCCCAGCAACACCACCCGCGATTGGCACTGCTCTGCCAGCCATTGGCCAATGGTGTGCCCAATGCCGCCCGTGCCGCCCGCAATCACCACCACCCCCTGGGGAGTCAGCATGGGGCTAGGCTGGGAGCCGCCCGTGGTGGGGCTGGGGCCGGAGAGTTGGGCGAGGGTTTGCACAAACCGCCGGCCCCGTCGCCAGGCGATCGCGCGGCCCCAGGGATCCCCCGGATCCGCCAGCAGTTGTTGGAAACCAGCGGCGGCCGTGGTGGCGTTCTGCCAATGGGGATCGTAAAGATCGAGGTCAAAACCGGTGACCCGCAGGCTGGGATATTCCCGCCGCAGAACTTTGACAATCCCCGCCAAGACGGCTCCCATGGGCAAGTTGGGGGGCGAGGTTTGTTCCGAATCCAGCACCCGGTGGGTATTGAAGGTGATCAGCTTCAGGGTGAGGTTGGCGGCTTTGCCCTGGTGATGGATGGCCCGAATCAGGCGCAGCAGGGCGGGAATGGTTTCCGCTTCGAGGGTGGCCAAAGCTGAAGCGGGTGACTGCCAATCGGTGCTCGGCTCGCGATCGACCCAAAGGATGGTGAGCGGCTCGATCGCCCCTTGCAAATCCGCCCTCAAGGCCGCTTCGGAGGCTGAATCAGTGGCCCACGATCGCAACTGAGCCGAGGGGCCCAGCACCGTCGCGAGCTGCTGAATCCATTGGTGCTGTAGGTCGCGGGAATGGGGGTCGGCGCAATGGACAGCCGGCTTGGCCCCGTTGATCGAGGGGCGATCGCCCGGAATTTCCGGAGCCGCCTCAACCGCTGCCCCATAAATCCAAATCGGGGTAGCCGTTGCGGTGGCCGGCGGCACAGTCGGAGCCGACAGCAAATGCCAAGCCGGACGATAGAGCACACCGGTTAGATCCAAATCCGTCAAGGGTAATTGCGGAGCACCCTGGGGTTGAACCTCAGCCTGCGTCTCCCCCACAGCCAAGCGACGAGCTGCCTCCTGGGGGGACAGTTGTCCCATTTGGACTTGTTTTAAAATCTCAACCCGGTTCATGGTTACGGCTCTACCTTGACTGCACGACTCAAAAGGGTTGCCAGTTGGCGATCGGTTTCTTCTAGGGATTGCTCTCCTTGGGCCAGTTCCGCGAGCACCGTGAGCAATTCCCGCTCCAGGCTGGGGGGTGGCAGGGCCGACGGAACCACCGCTTGCACCGGCTGAACGGCACTGCTGGCCTTCACGGCCTTGACACAGAAGTTGCGGATGATCGCCACTAGCTGCCCTTGGGGATCCAGTAGGGCCAAGTGGAACCGCCGCAGGGCCTGTTCATCGGCCGCTGTGGCCGAAGCTGAACCGAGGGGACTCGATCGCACCAGCACCGTTCCGGCCGCGGGCCAAGGGCCAAACCACTGCACCGACTCGACCATGAACGGCAGCCAGAGCTGATGGTGATCGCTCTGGCGTTGCAATTCCGCCTGTACCGTTTGCCAAACCATGTCCAGTCGCTGGCCCATGGGGCTGAAAACCGGCGCAGTGAGAGGCGGAATGGCCAGTTGGGCCCGCGTGCCGCCCGGGAGCCATTCAACCTGCTGAACGCCCCGGAAGTTGGGCCCATAGGCCACGCCCGTTTGGTCAAAGATTTCGTAAAACTCCTGAATCGATAGCGGTTGCCCCTTGGCTCCCAACAAATCAGCAAACTCGGCGGGGAGGGCAGGGGGCCGCTCGATCGCCCGGAGGGCCTGACCCGAGGCATAGGCGATTCCTTGGGCATTCTCCACGGTGAAGCGAATCCGATCGGCGCTGGCGGTCAAGGCAACTCGCAGCGTCAGGCCCTGGTCTGGCACTTCGGCCCGGCGCATCCAGGTCACCTCGGCAAACCCGCCGACGGTTCCCCAAGCGGCGGCCCCGTTCCCTTGGCGAATGGTCTCGGCCACCAGATCCAACAGGGCAGATCCCGGCAAGGTGGGGCGGCCGCTCACTTGGTGCTCTTGGGCGATCGGGTTATGGGAGTCAATGGTTTGGCTCACGCTCCAGGGGCGATCGGGCGCGGGGGCCTGTTCCCCATTCGTCATGTCCGGTAACACCGGGGGCGACTCGGGGGCCAATCCCCCGGGAGCTAATGGCGGCGAAACCGTCTCGGGGAGAGGAATCCAGCAGCGTCGTCGATCGAACGGCGATCCAGGCAGGGCCAGGCGCACGGGCGAAACGGGCCGCGGCAGGGCAGTCCAATCCACGGAGCCGCCTTGGATCCAATGCTGGGCAAGGGCGGATAGGGCGGATTGATCAGCGAGATCAACGGCGGTTAGCGGGGGCGGAACGGGTTGACCGGGCTGCACTTCCCCCAGCCACCGGTTGGTTGTGCCATCGTTCTGGGTTTGACCTTGACCATAGGCAGTTAGAACCCGCTGCAATTGGGCGATCGAATCAACCAAAATTGCCAACCGCTGGGCCGCGGGTCGCCGGCCCACTTGCAAAGTGAAGGCCACATCGGCCAGGGTGACCGTGGGATGGTTTTGGAGGAAGTTTGCGAGGTTCTGGGCCGTGATCCGCAACAGTTGCGGCGTGCGGGCCGACAAAATGATCAGTTCCGCTGGTGCCGATCGCGGTGACTCTGACCCCGATCGAACATTGGCGGGGGCTTCCTCCACAATCAGATGGGCATTGCTCCCACCTGCCCCAAAGCTGCTGAGGCCCGCCCGGAGCGGGCTGGGCCCTGCCCAAGGCGATCGGGTTCGTTGCAACCGGAAAGGACTGTGCGCAAAGTCGATCGCCGGATTGGGTCGATCGGAATGCAAACTGGGCACCAATTGGCGATGCTTCAGTTGCAGCAGGATTTTGCACAGCCCCGCAATGCCCGCCGCCGATTCCAGGTGACCAATGTTGGATTTGATCGACCCAATCGCGCAATGGCCGGGCTGCACTTGGGCATCCCGCGCAAAGGTCAGTTGCAGGCCGTCCATTTCAATCGGGTCGCCGAGGGCGGTTCCGGTGCCATGGGCTTCCAGGTAGGACAGGTGATGGGCATCAAGCTGGGCCCGTTCCAACGCCAGGCGCACCACTTGGGCTTGGGCTTGGGGATTGGGCACGGTGTAGCCATTGGTTTTGCCCCCGTGATTCATGGCACTGCCCCGGATCACGGCTTGGATCGGGTCTCGATCGCGCAGGGCCGCCGCCAAGGGCTTCAGAATCACCGTGCCCACCCCTTCGCCGGGCACATAGCCATCGCCACCGGCCCCAAAACTGCGGCATTTCCCATCAGTTGAGGCAAACCGCAGATGGGCCATTTGCACATATTTCACGGGGTGCAGATAGAGATTCACGCCCCCAGCGATCGCCAGTTGACATTCCCCCCGGCGCAGGCTTTCGCAGGCCAAATGAATCGCGCTGAGGGACGCAGAGCAGGCGGTATCCACGGGCATACTGGGCCCTTGCAGGTTCAGGGTATAGGACACCCGATTCGCCACCGACCAAAAGGACGAGTTGGGGAAACTGGGCAACCCCGCCCGCCAAGCATCCAAGGCCAGCAGGTGATAGCTGCCCCAGGTCACTCCGGCAAAAACTCCGGTGGCATGGGGGCGATCGGGATCGTCCGAGTCGAGGGCATCCGGGCGATAACCCGCATTTTCCAGAGCTAACCAGGCGGATTCGAGGAACAGTCGCTCCTGGGGATCCATCAACTCAGCATCCTTCGGGGTGATGCCAAAAAAGAGCGGGTCAAACTGATCCACCTGATCCAAAAAGCCCCCCCAGCGGGCGTAGGTTTTGCCCAATTTCCCCGGTTGGGGGTCATAAAACAGGGAATGATCCCAGCGATCGGGCGGCACATCCGTGATGGACTCGCCCCCTTGGACCAACAACGTCCAAAGGTGATCGAGGGTTTCTGCGCCGGGAAAACGGCCATGGCAGCCAATGATGGCGATCGGCTCCGGGGTGGCTTCCCGATCGACGGGAGCGGCCGCCAAGGGCAGCGGGTCGGGGTTGGCACTGGCAGCCACCGGGGCGATCGCGGGTTGGGGCGATCGCGCTTGGAGGTGTTCCGCCAGCGATCGGAGGGTTCTGTGATGAAAGAGCAAGGTTTTGGGCAGGGGGCCAAATCGCGTTTCAAGCTGCGCCGTTAATCGCCGCACCGCCACGGAATCCAGACCGTAGATATCCAACCCCGCTTCCGGATCCAGCCGTTCGGGGGCAATTTTCAGCTCCCGACCAAACAGGGTTCGTAGCTCCGTTTGCAATGACTCCTGAGCCGCCGCCGGGTGGGATCCCCAGTCATGATTTGGGGCATGGTTTGGGGTTTGGGCTGGTTGAGGGTTGGATGCCAGACCCGATCGAGCAGTGGATTGCAGTGCTGATGGCGATTCCGGTTGCGATTCCAGGCCCAAAAACCGGCGCAACAACGCCCGATCGCCCCAGGCCGCCACCAACGCCGCTGGGCCCGCAGCCAGCCAGGCCGTCAACAGCGCCAACCCCGCCTCCGTTGGCATCGGAGCCAGCCCTATGGTTTGCCGCAGATGGTGCAAGTGTTCGGCAGGAATCTGCATTCCGCCGTCCTGCCACAGGGGCAACCCAATCACCCAGCGCCGAGGATCCTGGGCCGCAAACTCATTCAAAAATGCATTCGCCGCCGCGTAGTCTCCCTGGCCAGGGTTGCCCAAGACGCTGACCAACGATGAGAACAGCAAGAAAAAGTCCAGGGGATCCGTGGCCGTGGCCGCCGCCAACCGGCGCGTTCCCGTCACCTTCGGAGCCAACACCTGTCGGAACGAGGCCTCATCCTTCAGGGCAACGGCCTGATCGGCCAAGACTCCGGCTCCATGAATCACCCCTTGGAGGGGGCCAAAGCGTTGGCGGGCCCGGCGCAGGGCCTCATCCAGGGACTCGGAGCAGGTGAGGTCAGCACTCAGATAAATGGCCTCGCCCCCCAAGGATTGGATCTCTTGGATGAAGCGCACCCGTTCCCGATCGAGCCGCTGGCGACCCAGCAGGATCAAGCGGGCTTGAAACTCCCGGGCCAAATACCGCGCCAGGAGCTGACCCAAGCCACCAAAGCCACCAGTAATCAGATAAACACCCCCGTTGCGCCAACCGGGCCCGGGCGATCGGCTGTCCGATAGGGCCGAAGGATCAAGGGCAATTTCCACCAGCCGGCATTCTTGCCAGTGACCGTTGTGCAAAGCCAGTTCTCGGGCCTGGCCGGGATGGGGTAGGGGAACTTCCGGGGGCCAAGCCAAGGTCGGTTCGGTGGGCAGTTCCCCGATCGCCAGGGAGACCGCGGCCCAGTGGGGATATTCCGCCACCAGGGTGCGCAAGAAGGCGGCCTGCATGGCGGCGGTGGGGTTAGGGGCGATCGCCACCAGGGTCAAGGGGCGATCGTCTACAAGTCTTTGGCTGAAGGTCTGGCTGAATCGCAGGAGGCCCAACAGGCTCTCGATTTCATCACCACTCCCCACATACCAGCCCTGGAGGGGGCCCGGGGGCAAGGTCTGGCTGGGCGCTGGATTTTGGATAACGGTGGCGGCGGGATAGCGATGCCGTAAGGTTTCGGCCCAAGCCGCCGCCTGTCCCTCGGGGCAACTCAGCACCAAGGTCATCGGCTCGGAAGGGACGATCGCCCCTCGGCCAGCGCCCCCTAAGGCATCAACATCATTCCGCCAAACCCGTTGGGCCAGGACAACCCCTTCCACAACGGGCAATTCCGGGTGTTGAGGGTGGCGCATTGGCTCCCCGGCGGACAACCAGTGCCGCTCCGGAGCGAATGGGTAACCAGGCAGGGAAATGATTTCACCCACGGCCGGCCAGGACACCTCGTTTCCGGCCACCCACCGGGGCGCAACGGCCAGCCAATCCCCTTGTTCCAGTAACGTTTGCGTCACGGAACAGCAATCGTGCATCAAAGCGGGAGGAGCCTGAATCCGCTGACTGGGCAGTTGGCCACTAAATGTCCATTGATCGGGTTGGCCGGCTAACCACGATCGTAGGGATTGCCGCAACTGTTCCACGGACTGGGTGACAACGGCCAAGCGCGTTCCCAAGGGTTCACGACCCCGTTGCAGGGTGGCCGCGATCGCCCCCAAGGGTCGATCGGGATGGGCCGCCAAGTCCGCTTCCAGATCCGCCACCAAAACTCGCAATCGATCAGGATTAGCCGCCGACAGGGGAATCAGCACTTGGGCAGTCTGATCCGTCGGGGCTGGGCCCGATGGCTGGCCTTGGGCATCCGTCACCGATTCCAAGAGCAGATGGGCATTCACGCCACCTGCGCCAAAGGAACTCACGCCCGCCCGCCGCACGCCGGCCACGGGAACCCAGGGCGCAAGTTGTCGCTGCACCCGAAAACCCATTTCCGCAAAGGCGATCGCGGGATTGGGAGGATCCGCATGGAGGGACGGAACCAACTGCCCATGCTGCATCTGCAACAGCACTTTGATCAGGCCCGCAACGCCCGCAGCGGATTCCGCATGGCCGATGTTGGATTTCACGGAGCCGATCGCGCAGGGGGTGGGTCGGTTGCCCCCCAACACGCGACTGAGGGCCGCCATTTCCACCGGATCACCCAATTCCGTGCCCGTGCCGTGGGCCTCAATGTAGCTGACGGTTTCGGGAGCAAACCCCGATTGATCCAGCGCTTGGGCGATCGCCGCCGACTGGGCCAGCGGGTTGGGAACAGTGTAGCCATGGGTGCGCCCCCCGTGGGTGACGCTGGAACCCTGAATAATGCCGTAGATTCGATCGCCATCCGCTCGTGCCTGGGCCAGCGGCTTCAAAACCACCGCCCCGACTCCTTCGCCGGCCCCATAGCCATCCCCTCCGGCTCCAAAGCTGCGGCAACGGCCATCCCGGGAGGCAAACTGTAGCTGGCTCATGGTCACAAACTTGGAAGGGTGCAAATAAAGATTCACGCCCCCCGCCAAGGCCAAGTCGCATTCCCCGCGCCGGATGGCTTCACAGGCCAAATGCACCGCCACCAGGGAAGACGAACAAGCCGTGTCCACGGTCAGGCTCGGGCCGTGCCAATTCAGCACATGGGAAACACGATTGGCCACGCCCCAGTGGGAAGGGCCAACGGAAACTACCCGCCCTTGGGCCCAAGCTTCGGCGGCCAGCAGTTGATAGCTGCCCCAAATCACCCCCGCAAAGACCCCGCCCTTGGGCCCTTGGCCTTGGCTGTCCATTAACCGAGAGGGCGCGTAGGCCGCATCCTCCAAAGCGTGCCAACAGACTTCCAGGAACAGCCGCTCTTGGGGATCCATGGCCTCGGCTTCCTTGGGGGAAATGCCGAAGAACAGGGCATCGAAGCGATCGACCTGATCCAAAAAACTGCCCCAACGGGTGTAGCTGGTGGTGGGGTTGTGGGGATCCGGGTCGTAGATTAGGTCATGGTTCCAGCGATCGGGCGGCACTTCCTGGATCGCTTCCTGGCCCGCCGCCAACTGTTGCCAAAAATCCTGGAGCGTTGGCGCACCGGGATAGCGCCCCGCCATGCCAATCACGGCAATCTCTAGCGATCGGGGTTCCGCCTGGGGGTTTGTTCCGGTGGGTGCGATCGCCTGGGCGTGGGTTCCATTGGCGTGAGTCCCATTGGTTTCATGGATGCCGTTGGCTTGAATCCCGTTAACCTCATGGGCCCCATTGGTCTGCATTCCTATGTCTTGGGTCGCCTGGGGCGGGTTCGGGGGTTCCTGGTTCTTGGGCAGCTCTGACGATTCAGCTAGATCGGGTAACTCAGACCCGGCCAAGGATTCGGCAAAGTGTTCCGGATAGGTCTGTTGCAAAAACAGAGTGAGTTCATGCAGATTTCGCCGCTCAAAGAACAGACTCGGGGGCACTGGGCCAAAGGTTTGACTCAACCGGGTATTCAGTTTTTTGATCAGCAGCGAGTCCAGACCAAAGCGATTCCAAGGCTCAAAGCGGGTGAGAAGATCGGGGGGAATGGCCAAGGTTGTGGCGAGCAGGTGCCGCACTTGGGCCAGGGCGGAAATGTAGGCGGTGTCTTGTTCTGGGGATGAGCGATCGACTGACTGATGGGCGGCTGGCGGATCAATTGGCAGATCGGCTGACTGATGAGCGACTGGAGCGACTGGTGGATCAATTGGCGGAGCGACTGGCGGATCAACGGGGCGATCGAGCGCTCGAGCGCTTGCTCCATCCTCAGCCCCAGAGACCACCGGCAAGGAACTGGCCTGGGCAAATTGCGGCGAACAGCGCACCGGCAACCAGGGATAGGCCGGCAAATCCAGGGGATAGGCCACCACCTTGGAATAGAGCCGTTCCCAATCCAGGTCATGGCCCGCTCGATAGAGTTCGCCCAAGGACTCCAACACTTGCCAGCGGCCGGCTCCCGTGGCGATCGCGGCTCCCGCCAACAGACCCGCCGCCGCGATCGGGGCCGCCGACGGTTCCACTCCCGCGCAAGGGGCCGTTGCCTGGGCCAGAAGATAAGCCTGGAGCGTGGCCGGTTGATCGGCCACCCAAGCCACACGGTAACGGAAGTGGCTGCGGCGGGTGGCCAAGTTGGCCGCCAACCGCCGCAGCGACAATTGCGGATTAGCCGTCAGGAAATCTGCCAAATCCTGACACCGCCGTTGCAGGGCGGCTTCTGACTTGGCCGAAACCACAAACAACTCCGCGATCGGGGCATGACCAGCCGGATTGAGGCGGGCCGGAGCCACGGCCGGTGGCTCATCCAACACCAGATGGCAATTCGTGCCACTGAAGCCAAAGGAACTCACTGCGGCTCGGCGCGGAATTCCGGCCGGCGGTTGCCAGGGCCGCAGTTCCCGGTTCACATAGAACGGACTGTCCGCCCAGCGAATGTCCGGGTTGGGGGTCTCGAAGTTCGCGGATGGGGGAATTTGTTGGTGTTTAAAGGCCAACAGCACTTTCAGCAAGCTCGCGAGACCAGCGGTATAGATAGTGTGACCGATGTTGGTTTTGCCGAAGCCAAGGGCGCAAAACTCGTTGGCTGCCGTCTTGTCCCGAAAAACGCGCGTGATCGCTTCAAACTCAATCGAATCCCCCAGCGCTGTGCCCGTGCCATGGGCTTCCACATAGGTAATGGTGGCCGGGTCAATGTCGGCTTCCGCATAGACCCGACGGAGCAGAGCGCTTTGGCTTTGGCTGTTGGGGGCGGTGATGCCATTGCTTAAGCCATCTTGGTTGACACTAATGCTCCGAATCACCCCATGAATTCGATCGCCCTCGGCCAAGGCATCTCGCAACCGTTTCAGCACCACCACGGCAATTCCTTCGCCGGGCACAAAGCCATCGGCTCCGGCCGCGAAGGCCCGCAACTGCCCCGAGGGCGACACCATTCCTGCCTTGCCGCACAGCAGATGGATTTGGGGGGTGTGCATGAGGAAGGTTCCCCCGGCGATCGCGGTTTGGCAGCGGCCCGATCGCAGGGACTGACAGGCTAGGTCGATCGCCACCAGGGACGAGGAGCAGGCCGTATTCAGCGTTAAGCAGGGCCCCTGTAAGTTCAGGAAGTAGGCGAGTCGAGCACCCAAAATGGCCACATTGTTGCCAATCAACACATGGCCATCGGGGTTCACGCCCCCCTGTTCCAGCCAGCGGTCATAATCCCCGGTTCCGGCGGCCACAAAGATGCCGCAATCACTGCCGTTGAGCTGTCGATCGGGAATGCCCGCATCCTCCAAGGCTTGCCAAGCTTCGGTCAAAAACAGCCGCTGCTCAGGACTCATGAGTTGCGCTTCTGCCCCGGTGATCCGGAAAAAGAGCGGATCCCAATCGTGAACCCGATCTAAGAAAGCTCCGACCCGGCAATAGTGGTGGTAGTCCGGATCGCCCGTTTGGGTGGCCAAGGCTTCGGGATCCCAGCGATCGGGGGGAACCGGGCCACAGGATCCAACCCCCCGTTGCAGGTTTTGCCAAAAGTCGTTGAGGGTCGGTGCATCGGGAAAACGGCCACTCATGCCCACGATCGCGATCGGCTCGGGCATGGCGCGATCGGCCCCCTCCATCACCCCTTCCAGGGCGGCACTGTCGGAACCTCGGCGCAGGTTGCGAGCGCTGGGGGCAGGGGGCGTTGGCATCGTAATCACCACTTTGCCGATGCTTTGCCGACTTTCCAGGTAGGCGAGGGCCGATCGCACCTCCGCTAGCGAAAAGGTGCGATCGACCATGCCTTCGCCGGCCCCTTGGGCCAAGGCCTGGGCCATTTCCTCCAGCGCCAGGGGCACTTCGGGCGATCGGCGCAGGAACCACCGCCGCAAATCCAAGCTCAAAACCGATTGGTTATCCACCAACGTGGACAGATCCAGGGCAGCCGACGTTTTCCAGGCCGTCATGGCCAGTTCCACATAGCGCCCACCGGGGGCCAAACACCGCAAGCCCTTGGGAATTGCATCCCCCGCCAGGGTGTTAATCACCACATCCACCCCGCGCCCCTCGCTCAGGCGCATCACTTCCGTCTGAAAGTCCAGGTCTCGATAGGCAATGACGTGATGCACCCCGATTTGGCGCAAATAGTCCAGCTTGTGGGCACTGCCAGCGGTGGCAAACACTTCCGCCCCGATCGCCAAGGCCATACGCACCGCATGAAGCCCCGTGGCCCCCGCCGCCGTTTGGATCAAAATGCGCTCTCCCGGTTGCAGCCGGGCCCGCTCAATGGCTTGGTGGGCCGTCAGCCAAGTGACGGGGAAGGCCGCGGCGGTTTCGTGGCTGACGGTGGCGGGTTTGCGCACCGCCAGCACCGCATCGGCGTTCACAACTTCCGCCAGCCCGCCCAAGGATTCCCCCAGCAGCGCCATCACCTGGTCGCCCACTTGGAAGTTTTGGACATTGGCCCCCAGGGCAATGATTTCCCCCGACACCTCAAACCCCGGAGTCATGGGATAGGACGGCATGGTGGGATAGAGACCTTTGATGCAAAGCAGGTCGCCAAAGTTGAGGGCGGCGGCGCGCACGGCAATTTGCACCTGATCCGCCGCCGGAGGAGTGATGGGCTGCGATCGCCACTGCACTTGGGCCACGGAGCCGGGTTGCGTTAACCAAACGGCTCTGGGGAAGGTCAGGGATGAGAAGTCCACTTCGGGGATGGCTGCTGCGGTCGATCGGGCGGCTCGGGGCCGAGCGGGGGTCGGACTGGGAACGCTGACCGGCGGGCTGTTGTCGGGGATGGGCGGGGCGATCGGGGAACCAGCGGCCGGGCGGGTCTCTGGATCGGGCTGAGTGAAATTAGGCTGAGTGAAATTAGGCTGAGTGAAATTGGGCTGACTGGCAACCGGATCAGCCGTTGGTGCAACAGCCATTGGCAGTAACGCCGGCAGCAACGTTTGCAAGTGCTGGGCCAAGCTGCGCACCGTGGGATAGTCAAACAGCACGGTGGTGCGCAACTCTAACCCAAAGGCTTGATTGACCGATCGAATCAGATCCACAGCACTGATCGAGTCCAGTCCATAGTCTGCAAATCGCCCCTCCGCTTCAATTTCCTCGGGGGCAATTTCCAAACAATCCGCCACCAAGCCCCGCACCTGGGTTTCCAACCCATCCAAGCTGGGGAGAGCAGGGGCCGCAGGGGAAACCGAAGCAACGGGGGCAGCGAGGGGATTGGGGGTTGCCAAGTTTGGTGGCGCAACGGCGGCGGGAACCGACTCCAACGGAGCCTGCAAGTTGGGCAGGGTTTGCAAGTGCTGGGCCAAGCTGCGGGCCGTGGGATAGTCAAACAGCACGGTGGTGCGCAGCTCTAACCCAAAGGCTTGATTGACCGATCGAATCAGATCCACAGCGCTGATCGAGTCCAAGCCATAGTCCGCAAACCGCCCCTCCGCCTCAATTTCCTCAGGGGCAACTTCCAAACAATCCGCCACCAAGCCGCGAATTTGGACTTCCAAAGCGCTGATGTTGACCGTGGGTTGGGTGACGGGACTGGCGGTGGATGGTGCGATCGGGGAACTCAAGGCGCTAGCAATCTCCGGGCGATCGGGAGCTGGGGGTGCTCCCATGGTGACGATCGGGTCTGACTCGCTGGCCTCAGGCGATCGGGCAACACAACCGAGCCGATCGCAAAGGGCATCAGTGCCCCGAAAGATGGCCACTTGGGTCGCATCGCTGGCCAGAAGTTGTTCAAAGGCGGCCAGGCCTTCTTCCGTGCCAATGGCCCCAATCCCTAGCCGCTGAAGCCGCTTGCGATACATGGGCGCAGTGACTCGGCCGCTTTCGCCCCAATAGCCCCAGTTACAGACCACCCAGTGAACCGCCGGGCGTTGCCGCTGCATCTGGGTCATGTAGGCATCTTGGTAGGCACAGCCGGCCACGTAATTCCCCTGGCCCGCATTGCCAAGGAAGGAATTTAAGGACGAAAAACAGGCGAAAAAGTCCAGCCGATCGAGAACCGTGGCCTGGGCCAAGGCCCGGATGCCTGCGGATTTGACCCCAAAAGCCACCTGAAAGTCGGTCTCGCTCATTTGTGCCAACAGGCCATCCCGCAACACCAGGGCGGAATGAATCACGCCATGGATTGCGCCATAGCGCGATCGCAAGGTGGCAAACAGGGACTCGATCGCGGCCGCATCCGTAATATCCACCGCCTCGTAGGTGGCCGTGGCTCCGGCGGTGGTCAGGGCTTGCAGGAGTTCTTGAATCGCTGCATCCAGCGGCCGCCGCCCCAACAACACCAGCCGCAGTCCCGGGATCTTGGCGGCCCACCGCTGGGCCAGGGCCGCTCCAATCCCCCCTGCGCCACCCGCAATCACGTAAACCCCGCCGGGTCTGAGGGGCAAGGGCGATGGGGTTGCAGACGTGGGGGGGGCTGGGATAGCAACCAGGTCGCGTCGATAGAGACCGCTCGATCGCAGCGCCAGCTCACAGCGCTGGGAAGCCGCCGACAGATTAATCGCCAAAGCTGCCAGCAGGGAGGACGCTTGGCCGTTAGCCAGCCACGTCTCATCCACATCCACACGACCCACCTGCCAATGGGGAGACTCCGCCGCCAAACTGTGCAGCAAGGCGACGATCGCCGCCGCATCCGGTTGCGGGGTTTCGGTGGGTTCCACCGCCGCCGCCCCCGTTGTAATCACCCGTAGCGCTAAGGGCGTTGGGGAGGGGAATCGCTCCTGAAGCGTTTTCAGGAACCGCCATAGCAAGATTGGCCCTTCCTCCCCGATCGCGGGCCAATACCAAACCGTGGTGATGGTCGGGGCGGAATCGGGGCGATCGGGCCATTGCTCCAGCACCTGTCCCCGGTGGGCCAGGCTCACCGCCTCGCGAATCACCGCCGGAACCGGCCCCTGAGCGGAGCAAAGCAACCCCCAGCCCGTTTCCTCCAAGGCCGTTCCGCTGGCAAGGTTCGGGACGGGGCAAGGTCGCCATTGGGGCTGGAACCATCGCAACGGCTCTGGGTCGATCGGCTCTGAGGGGGGTTCCCGATCGGGCGGGGCGGAATGGGGTGCAGTCGTTTGCGGCCCTTGCGCGGGTTGCCATTGGGCCATCTGCAACCGCCCCCCTTGAATTAGAAACACTTGATTGCCGTGGCGATCCAAGCCCATCAAATCAAATTGCCCACCGCGCGATCGGCGATGGGTACAGCGCACCCCAATCCGCCGCACATCCACCAGCGAGCCATCTAACCAACAGGCATCGATGCCGTAGGGCACTAATAACGGCTCCAAGGGCGGCTCTGGTTTCGGTTCCCGTTGCGGAGCATGGGAATTCAAGGAACCGGCCGGCTGGGGTAATGCACCCACTGGGTTAGCCCCACTCGCCAGCAACGTGGCCGCCACCTGAAACGCCGCATCCACGATCGCCCAGTCTTCGCCCCCCGTTTCCCGAACCTCTCCCCAAGCCCAGTCCTGCAAAACCGTCACTTGGGTTAGGCATTGGCAACTAGAGCCATAGTCCAACCCTCGACCCAAGAAAAATTGCCGCAGGGCGATCGCGTCGTAAACCGTTGCCGCCGCCATGGTCTGGGCGGTTAACTCCGGTGCTTGCTCCCACAGGGCCGGGGCTGACTTGGCCGGCCCGCCATGGGTGGCCCGACAAAACACCTGGCCCGCCGAGTCCACAATCTGGAAAATTTCCCCTTCGGCCCCTTGGCCGCCGGTTTGCAACACCACGGTCAACGGGTCGCGATCGACCACCGCCGGGGCCAAAAACCGCACATCGCGCCACTGAGATCGGGATGGGGCAGACGCTCCGGCGGCCCCAGCCGCCAACAACATCGTTAAGAAATAGCCCCCCGGAACCACCCCGAGCGATCGCACCCGATGATCTCGCAGCATCGGGTCTGCCGAGGTGAAGGTGACCGGCCGAGACCAGCCAGCCCCCAGCAAGTCAGATAGGCGATCGAGGCCAGGCCCCACCGCCGCCGGCCCCGATCGGCCCAGGAAATCAGCCCCATTCTGCACCCAAGACACAGCACACCCCCCCAGCGATGCCACCAATTGACCATCAGCCGACAACAACAGCAGATCGAAGCGGTCTTGCGACCAGGGCAACGGTATTGCCGCATAGTCGATCGCCACCCCCGGCCGCCAAACCCGACAGGAAGCCACCTCCGACACCAGCGGAATCCCCCGCCGCACCATCGCCGCCTCGCCCAGCGGCATCAGCAGCGCCGCCGTGAGCCAAGCCGGATGCAGCAGAAAACTGTGACCATATCCCGCAGCCAGTGAGCTAAGTTGCCACCGGGTCACAAGCCATTCTTCAGTTCGCCACAAAGCACCTTGGCCTTGATAAAACTCGCCTAACTGCAAGCCCAATTCTTGCAATTCTGCGATCCGATGTGGCCAAACATCACTAGGCTTATGACTGTCTAAATCACGCAGCAAAGATTGGGGCAGAGGCGATCGAGCAGACCCCTCCATTGCTAGCTTTTTGGTTTCAAGCTGGCAATGCAAATAAATTTGCCAGTGGCCTTGGTCTTCCGAACCTTGAGCCGCCTCAGCGCTGGCCACCGTAATTCGAGTTTTGGTAATTCGCGCCTCCGATTCCATGGGCTGAAATACCACTCGTAAATGATGCTTCTGAGACCCCCTGAAAACGATTGGACGAATATAGTGCAAATGATTAATGACTAATTCTGTTTGATCCTCGTTTAGTTTTGCATCGCGACTCAGTGCAATCCGCAGGATCAGATCTAGTAAGCAACTAAACGGCAGCGTTGGCTGCTCAAAAACACAATAGTCACGAATAACAGGGTCTTGGAGCTGAACATCAACTTGATAACTTTGTTCAGCACTTTGATTAAGGTCATTCATTGGTCATGAAGGATTTTGAATCTCAATCTTTCAGGAATATTGACCAGGCTCAAGATCTTTATAGAAGCTCTGACATCGACTGGTTTTAACAACCGGGTCACAATTGATCGGCAATTGTGTAAATAGCGAAAATTGTGCCAATTCGAGATCAATTCGCTAGTCAAAGTTAGGTTAAAACAAGTTCATTCTTCCGAAAGCAGAGCTTGAAAGCACAGAAAATGCCTGAAAAAGATAAAAAACTATGAGTTTTTGAGAAAAAGAACAAACTAGTCAAGACTTGGTTGACGTTAGCTTTTGATAGATAAGCAAAAGCAATTTTGATTCTTTGGGTAAAATTTCTGAATTTGGTTCAGTGTTATACAGTTTTTCGGCAGCAAACTTTTCTGGACCAAGGTTAATTGTCCTTGATTAGTCATTAGTAGTGAATACCAAATTGGTTCACCTGAGAACCAAAAGGCATTTTCCACAAGACGTTAAGACGTTCTATAACCGAAGTTTTCGATGAGGAACCTATCGGACGAAATTTCGGTGAAAGCTTGGTGGCACTTCAAACGTTAACCTGTGGTTACCCCCTTTGTCGAGTATATCATCAGCCCCTAATTCCGATGATCGGGTTGCCAAGGAAATCCTGGCAACAAAATATCCAATAATAAAATTATGTTTATGGATCGGTTTATGGAGATGATACTCCTTGGCTGATCATGCGGAAGTCAAGGACAAAACCTAAGCATTGCTCGCTTTACAGGATTCCGGCATCTCTAAAACTTAGTTTTGTTTACGGTTCTTAACTTGAATTTCTCAAGAGCAACTCTCATGAAATAGCAAGTATTGAAAGTTACACAGGATGAGTCTCAAATATTTTCGTTGGGCATTGGGGTTCCTTGATTTGTTAATTTCAATACAATCTCCTTCAGAATCTGGATGACTTCAAGATTGCAAGGAGGCTCAAAGGAGGCTCACCGGATTTTTTTGGGCCTAATTTTGCGATCGCCAAGGACTTTTAAAGGAGGAAAAACTAGAGGGCTATTTGTGATCCTATTTGAATTGAGACGGCTGGAGGGTCTGAATAGCCATCGTCCAAGCCGCAACTTGAATAGCTGCGGCCTGGTGAGCAGTCTGATCGGCATGGCCGGAGATGCGGGCCCGTTGCTGGCAAATGCTGGCCGCCTGGCGATTTGCGGTTAAACATCGCCCCACGATCGAACCAAGGCCGCTGGCTGCTGTCCCGATCACTCAAGTCTTGCTGAACGTCAACTCCCGAAAACTCAGCAGGGCGGGATAGGACGAGGCGATCGATCGCCCGGCGGCCGCTGGGGCCGATCGGGACTGGGGTTCCTGGGGAATCTGCAATTCGGAAGCCACGGCGGCCATGGGGGAAAAGTCCCGCAGGATCGCATGGCTATTGCTGCCATCCAGACCAAAGGAGCTGACGGCGGCTCGGCGGATGGGGTGCTGGGATGGCCAGGGCTGGGCCTGACGCGCCAAAAAGAACGGCGATTGTTCCAGGTTCAGGCGCGGGTGGGGGTGGTCACAGTGCAAGGCGGGTGGAATTTGGCCGTGATGCAAAATCAGGGCGGTTTTGATCAGGCTGGCAATGCCCGCCGCACTGAACAGATGGCCAATATTGCTTTTCACGCAGCCGATCGCACAGAACTGCGTGGCGGTGGTGTGTTGGCGAATGGCCTGGGAAAGGGCCTTCAGTTCCACGGGGTCGCTCAGGGGGGTGGCCAAGCCGTGCGCTTCGAGGTAGCCCAAGGCGGTCGGATCCAGCCCCGATCGGGCCCAGGCCTGTTCAATCACCCGTTGCTGACCGGTGACGGTGGGCAGGGGTAGCCCAAAGGGAGAGCTATCTTGGGCGATCGCGGAACTTTCAATGACGGCATAGATTCGATCGCCCTGCGCGATCGCCTGGCTCAGGGGCCGGAGCAACAGGGCCCCACATCCTTCTCCGAGTACTGCACCCTTGGCCGCTGCATCAAAGGCCCGGTGCTGGCCATCGGGGGACAGGAGCTTGGCCGCCGCCCAACTGGCAGGGAGCTGGCCCGCCTCCAGCAAATGCAAACCGGCCACCAGAGCAGCGCGGCATTCTCCACTGCGCAGGCTTTGACAGGCGAGATGCAAAGCGCCGAGGGAGGCGGAATCCGTAGCATTCAATACCAAACTGGGGCCGCGCCAACCAAACAATTGGGCGGCCAATCCGGGGGCAAATGTGACACCTGTGCTCACAAATAAGCCCACGGACTCGCCCCGCCAATCTCCCACGCCATAGCCAGCATCCTGGAGCGTCTCCGCAAAAATACTGAGCAGTTCCACGCTGCCCGGATCCAAGGTCTGGGGCATACCATCGGGCCAGAGATCCGAAAACTGAGAAGAGGAACGGGGGGTAATTCGACCGGCCCAACTCGGGGGGGTGTTGGGGACGTTGGGATCGATCGCGCCTTGTAAGTCAGAAAACGATGACATTCCCGGCGATGCGGGCCGATGCCAAAAATCGGGCGGCAATTCCTCAATACTGCTGCGGCCCGCTAGCAGGTTGGCCCAAAATTCGGCGGGGTTTTGGGCGTTGGGAAAGTGGCAGCCCATACCAACGATTGCGATTGCCTCGCCCTCACCGGAAACGGTCGATCGCCCGGTTGGCAAAGGCGCTGCCGATGGGGGTGTGGGCGGCGAGCTAGTTGGGGACGCAGTTTGGACTTGAGTTTGGGCCTGAGCTGGAGCTTGAGTTTGAGCCTGAACTGGGGATGACCCTTGCGGGGGGAACGGCGGCGGCGCTGCGCTGGTGAGCCAATAGGCATCCTTCGCAAAGGGGTAGCCCGGCAGGGGAATCCGTTGACTCCCGGGCGATCGCAACCGTTTCCAGTCGATTTCGGCCCCCTGAGTCCAGGCCTGGGCGAGCAATGCCAGCGTGGCAGCCGTGGGCATCCCAGATTCGGGTAGGGCGGGCGCGGGCATCGGGTCGGCCCCCGCCAGCACCTGACCTCGCCATCCGCCAGTGGGGAGCTGGCCTTGGCGAAACGCTGCAAGCTGCTCCAACAGGGTGTCTAGCCGATCGGTCACCAGAGCCAAGCGTTCCGCGAGGGGTTCGCGCCCCCCTTGCAGCGTCCAAGCCAGATCATCGAGGCTCGGCCGCTCGGTTCGCAGATGGCGATGCAATTGGCTGGCCTGTTGCGTGAGTTGGTTGGCCGTGCGGGCACTCAGGACAATTAACCAAGGGCCGGCACTGCTGTTTTTGGGCTGCTGAGTTGGCCAATCTTCCACAATTAAATGGGCATTGGATCCACCGGCTCCAAAGCTATTAACGCAGGCAAACCGGGGGCGATCGCCCTTAGGCCAGGGTTGCGCCTGGGATGGAACCCGAAAAGGTAGTTCCGAAAAGGCAATATTGGGATTCGGCGGGTTGCAGTGCAGTGTGCCGGGAATCATGTCATGGCGCATGGCCAGCAAAACCTTGGCTAGGCCAGCGATGCCCGACGCGGCTTCCAAATGCCCAATGTTGGACTTGACGGAACCCAAGGGAATTCGATCGCCCTGATATCCCTGCCGTTGGGCCACGGTGGCCAGCCCGCCCACTTCGATCGGATCGCCCAGGGCCGTGCCCGTACCGTGACATTCCACATACTGCAAGTCCCCAAACTGGATGCCTGCCGCCGAGAGCGATCGCTCGATCGACTCCGTTTGGGCTGGCCCGCTGGGAACCGTAAAGCCATTCACCCGGCCTCCGTGGTTAATGCCACTGCCCCGAATTACGCCCCAAATGAAGTCACCATCCGCCCGGGCCCGGGCCAAGGGCTTGAGCAACACAGCCCCCACGCCCTCGCCCGGCACATAGCCATCGCCCCCTTCGCCAAAACTGCGACAACGGCCATCGCGAGATAAAAAGCCCCATTGACTGAGGTAGAGATAGCGGAATGGGTGCAAAGTAAGGCTCACGCCCCCGGCCACCGCCATGGTGCAGTCACCGGCCAGCAGACTTTGGCAAGCCAGGTGAATCGCCGTCAGGGACGAAGAACAAGCGGTATCGATCGCCAAACTGGGCCCGGTCAAATCCAGGAAATGGGAAACCCGATTGGCAATGATCCAAAACAAGGCCCCAGCACCACTGGGCTGATCGGCACTCCAACTCAAATCCCGCGCCACGTGGGAATAGTCGTGCCACATGGCCCCAACAAAGAGGCCAACCCGTTCCCCCTGGCGCGATTGACGGCTGCCATAACCCGCATTTTCCATGGTGTGCCAAACCGACTGGAGAAACAGCCGCGCTTGGGGGTCAATTTGCTTGGCTTCCTTGGGCGCAATGTTAAAAAACAGCGGGTCAAATTCTTCAACCCCCGGGATAAAGCCGCCCCACTTGCCATAGGTGCGATTGGGTTGTTTGGTTTCCGCAAAGTACTGCTGGTAATCCCAACGGTTGGCGGGCACTTCCGTGATGCACGATCGCCCTTGATACAGGTTTTGCCAAAAGGTTTCCAGATCAGGAGACTGGGGATAGCAACCATCCAGGCCAATAATCGCGATGTCATAGCCACCGGGGGGCCGCTGCCGATCGGGCAACTCTAGGGGCTGGGTTTGGGGGATGGGGGCCTGAGGATTGGCGGCTCCGGTGTTGGGAGCCTTCACCTCAGGAGCCTTTACCTCAGGAGCCTTTACCTCAGGAGCCTTTACCTCAGGAGCTTTGGGGGCCAAAGCTTGCGGCTCCGGGGAGGGTGCAGGATTGGGCGATCGGGTGACCTGGGTGGGGGCTGGTGCGATCGAGCTAGGAACTGGAGCCGCCGGAGATGGCGTGGCCGGCACAGTGGTCGCTCCAGCAGGCACGGTTAGCTGGGCCAAGTGGTTGGCCAGTACTTTGATGTTTGGATAGTCAAACAGGACAGTGGGCCGCAGGCCGGAATATTGCTTTTCGAGGGTTGCCACAATTTCCTCAATCATCAATGACTCCAGACCCAGGCTGAAAAACCCTTCCTGACGGGGCACGGATTGGGGATCGGTGTTCAGGGTGCGGGCAACCAGAGCGGCCAATTCTTGCTCGATGGTGGCGATCGAGGGGGTGGGCAGGGACGGCGGGGCGGATGGGGCGATCGCCGCCGGGGTCAAGGGGGCAGGCAATGCTGGGGGCACATTCGGGGCGGGGCGCGATCGGGAGAAGCGCTCAAAGATGGTTGCGTCCGTGCCTTTACCGGTGACCAGAACGGGCTGAGGGCGATCGCTAGTCAGCAGATCAAGGAAGGCAAACCGACCGGCCGCCGCGCTGAAGGGTTCCATGCCCGATCGCTGGAACCGCTCGGCCAGCATGTCGGTGGCTCCCATGCCGCGCGATCGCCACAGACCCCACTGAATCGCCCCAGCGCGTCCGGGCCAATGGCGATTGCGGTAAGCACAAAAGGCTTCCAGCAGTCGATTCGCCACCACGTAGTTCGCCTGTCCAGGGTTGCCGGCCGCCACGGTGATTGAGGAAAATCCCAACCAAAAGGCCACGGGTTGATCCTGCAACCGTTGTTCCAAACGCAAAGCCCCAAGGAATTTGGGAGCAATCAGCCGATCGAGGGAGGCGAGGGTTTGGGCATGGAACAGCCGATCGTCTAACTGCCCGGCCGTATGAATCACGCCGTGAATGGTGCGGTGGGTGGTTTTCAGAATCCCTGTGAGGCGATCGAGGTCGGCTTCTTGGCAAAGGTCTGCTTGTAGATAATCCGCCGTGGATCCCAAGGATTCCAGCAGGGCGATCAGTTGGTCGGTTTGGGCCCGGCGGGGCGATCGACCCACCAACAGAAAATGAACGGCCGTTTGCAGCGCGATCGCCTCGGCCACTTCTGCGGCCAAGGCCCCGCTCCCACCCGTGATTAAAATGCAAGATCCCGGCTCCAGGACGGAAACCGGCAAGGGAGGCGCAGATCCGGGGGCCACTTCCCGCAACTCGGCCCCATAGCGATCGCCCCCACGATAGGCCACGCGATCGTGGTCCCAAGGGGTTGCCGCTTCCGCCGCGATCGTGGCGCTGGCTTCCCCAACGGTTAGTCCCAACTCCAAGTCCAGGGATTTCAGGCGAATTTGGGGCAACTCCAGGGCCACCGTGCGCCCCAGGGCATCAATCCCCGCCGTGGCAAACCCCAAAACCCGATCGCTCGGGGTCACGGCTTGGGCATCAAAGGTCACGGCCAAAAGCTGGAGCGGATCGGCGGGGCGCACTTTCGCCCACTGTTGCAGGAACAGAAAACAACCGCGCACGCCCTGGTTCAAATCGGCTTCGGCTTGGGTGACCCAATCCCGATCGCCCTGGGGCCCATGACCTGACCCCGCTGCCGGGGGAGCCGTGACCCAATAGACCAAGGCTGGGGAAAGGGGCGAGTCGATCGCGGCGGCCCCTGCGATCGCCCGGAATTGCTCGGGAGTCAACAGATGCGTCAGGCCCTGGCGCACTTGGTCTGGGTCAGTCCAATCCCACTGGCAAACCCGATCGCCCAAAACCTCAAAGGTTGAACCGGCTAGGCACAACTGAGCCTCAATCCCCTGCGATCGCAGCCGCTGGCGCAAGGCCAAGCCCCAAGCAGCCCCCTGGGCAAAAATGATCGTCGGCGCGGCGGTGGCCTGAGTTGGGGATGCAGTGGCGGTGGGCAAAACAGTCCAGTCGGTTTCAAAGTAAGACACCTCCGGCGCAAGCAAGGGAGCCGCCGCCAGGGTTAACTCCCGAATCACGGCCAGGGGGCGGCCATCCGTCCCGATCGCGATCGCTGAAAACTGGCTTTCGGTAGCCTGGACTCGGCATTGTTGGCGCTCAAACCGGACGGTGACCCAGGATGAAGGCTCGCCAACCGCCGGATCGTCGGATCGATCGGGCGATGCTGTGGGGGCAATTGCGGCAGCGGATGACGATTCCCACTGGGCTTGCAACTGGGATTCCCACCAACAGCCTGCCACTTGCCCCGGCACAACGAAATCTCCAAAATCTCGGGCATCGCCGCTCCGTTCCGCAAACCATTGCCGGTGTAAATACACGGCCGCTTGCAAAATCCCATCCAAAAAGGCGGTGCGATTGGGGGCTTGCAATTGAAAGAGGGCTGCTTCGTCGGTGATTTGGGCCTGATGGATCACCTGCAAGGCCCTGCCGTACTGATAGCCGCGCGATCGCAAGGCGGCATAAATGGCCGTTCCCGAAATCTCGCCCACCCGATCATGGCCAACCGGGCGAGCATCGGGCGATCGCCCGGTCACTGGATCGAGGGGCGGCCCTGAGGATGACTCCGCAAAGGTGGCACTCAAAATCAGTCGATCGCGCTGCCAAACCTGAACCCGATTTGGCAACTCCACCTGGGCCCCCAGGGTCACGGCCTCCGCATCCCCCACCCCCAAGGCCACAGCCTGGTGCAAGGTAATCTCTGTCAGCAATCCGGGCGATCGACCCAGCGATCGGGTCACCGCATCCCAGGCCAAGCCAATGAAGCTGGCGGCGGGCACAATCCAGCGCCCATTTAAAAAGTGCGATCGGAGCACCAAATCGGTTTCGGGAAACACCTGTTCCCAGCGCTCCGACGATGCCCCGGAGGAGGGCAGCACCTCCCGGGCCGCCGGGGCAGCGGGCAACGGAGCCAGCCGATCGCCCTCGGATGCCTTGGGAAAGAGCCAATACAACTGGCGATCGAAGGGATAGCGCGGCAAGGACAATTTGGGATAGGTGGCCGGGAAATGGGCTGACCAATCCACCGGACTGCCCGCCAGCCAGGCCGCCAAGGCCGACTGCACCGAATTTCCCACATCCTCGGAAGCCAGCACCTCGGGCAGTTCGGCCAGCGAGCGCGGGCGATCGGGCAGCAATCCCGACAGCAGAACCGGCCAATCCATGCCCGGATCCAGCACGCCCATGGTGAAGGCCCGCACCAGTTCCGCCAAGGCCGCCGAACCCGTGGGATAGCGATCGGTCAAGTCCCACTTTTGGCACAAGCGCGCCAGGCTGCTGCGAATGGCCACAAACATCAAAATTCGATGCTCTGGGCGAGGTGCGTTCGATCGGACTGGGGACTGCAATGGAGCTTGCAACACTGAATCAAGGTCAATGCCCACCTGCTCCAACGGTTGCCGCCAGGTTTCCACAAAGCGCGTAAAGGTCATTTGCCGTCGCCACAGGGTGCGAGCCACCTGCAAAACCGATTCCCAATCTGCCTCCGGCAACGCCACCGATGCCCAAAGGGTCTTGAGCGCTTCGGCATCCTGCACCAACCGGCCCAAGGTCGATCGCGCCTCCGAAGGCGTTTCCACCGTTGCCGCCACGGGCTGAGACGGCAGCTCAAATTGCGCCAACGCCCGCTGCACATCGGCCCAACTGCTGGCCAAACAACCAAATCGCCAAGGAAAGCTTTCGCGCCCCAGGGCCAGGTTCGCCGCGATCGTCCCCAAGTCGGCTGCGGCCACCCGTTGCGCCCCTTCCTGGCCCCACTGGGCAACCAAGGCGGCCAAGCTACGTGCTGATTTGGCAGACAACAGGAAGGGAATCACGGCAGTTGCCCGATCGCCCGTCTCTGGGGCCCCTTGACCCGCGATCGCGTTCCCTGTCGCCAACGCCAACGGCGATCCAGCTTCCTCAGCCACAGCAGGCAACCGGGGCGGCTCTTCCAACACCAAATGGGCATTGCTGCCCCCAAAGCCAAAGGAACTCACCCCCGCCCGCAACGGCAAATCCGCCGCCGCCGGTTCCCAGGGGCCAAGGGCCACCGCTGGCACAAAGGGAGAAGTGGTGAAGTCAATGAGCGGGTTGGGAGTCGTTAAGTTCAAGCTGGCGGGAATCTGACGATGCTGCAACATCATCAAGACCTTGATCACCCCGGCAATTCCCGCCGCCGCTTCCAAGTGGCCGATGTTGGTTTTCACGGAACCCACCTGGCAATAGCCGATCGCCTGGGCCGTGGTGCGGAAGGCCTGGGAAAGGGCCTCCATCTCGATCGGGTCGCCCAAGGAAGTCCCCGTGCCATGGGCCTCCACATAGGTCACCGTGGCCGGATCCACTTGGGCATCGGCGTAGGCCGCCTTCAACAGTTGGGTCTGTCGTCCCACGCTGGGGGCTGTGATGGACTCGCCCACCGCCGAATGGTTCACCGCACTGCCCCGAATCACCCCAAAAATTCGTCGATTCTGGGCGATCGCCCGTTCCAGGGGCTGAAGCAACAGCACCCCACAGCCTTCACCGGGCACATAGCCATCGGCCTGAGCATCAAACGTGCGGCATTGACCCGTTGGACTCAGCATCCTTGCTCGGGAAAATGACAGATGCTTCCAAGGGCGATGGTTGAGGGTTACGCCACCCGCAAAGGCTAATTCACACTCGCCCGATAGCAACGCCTGTCGAGCCAAATGGATGGCCACCAAAGACGAAGAGCAGGCTGTATCCAGGGTCAAGCTCGGGCCGCTGAGACCCAACACATGGGACAACCGATTCGACAGAATGCAACTGTAGCTGCCTAACCCCGAAAATCCATCAATTTCCACCTGGGGATCCGTCGTAACTTGCCAATAGTCCATGGTCATTGCGCCCAAGTAGACCCCCGTTGGCTGCTGACGGAGCGAAGCTAGGGACAGGCCGGCTTCTTCCACGCAATGCCAAGCCACTTCCAATAGCAACCGCTGCTGAGGATCCATGTACTTGGCTTCTCGGGGAGAAATGGCAAAAAATCCCGCATCAAACGATCGCCAATCCTTTAGGAAACCGCCCCATTTATTCCCCGTTTGTTCGCGGTAGGCTTGGTGATCCCAGCGATCGGGAGGAATTTCCCCGATCGCGTTCACGCCCGCCGCCAAATTACCCCAAAATTCATCAATATCCGCCGCCCCAGGAAAGCGACCAGCCAAACCAATTACAGCGATATCTTGAGTCATGGTGGGGTATCTCAAACCGGCTTTAATTTTTTGTGGGGCAGTCATTACTGAGGCGATGGAAGCGACTAGAGCAATTAGGATGAGGCTTTCAACTCATCCCGCCAAGTCGAATGAGTCAACCATTGGATGGAGAGCATTTTGGCTAAACCATGATTTTTGAAAAGGATCAAAGTTAATTTCCGTTTGTCGCGGGAAGACCACTGAAAGCACAGTTTGATCGGCAATCCAAAGACGCGCTTGATATTGAGCAAAATGCCGAAAGCTGGCTCGATAGTGATTTGGAAAAATGCATTGCAAATCCGCGATCGATAACAGCTCCATCGGCACAGTCATGCCGCAACGTAACACTTTCGATAGGGCTTCTTTTAATGTCCAAAGAGCCAATAGCCGCTGAGGGTATTGGGAATATTGAGAATATTGAGAATAGTAATCAAAGGTTCTATCACACCAGCTTTTTTCGGAATCTGGAACCGCATCAATCAAGGTTTGATAAAGCGTGGGATTAAAGGTTTCCACATCAATACCCACGGGGTAGCCCGCCTCAAAAGCAACCGCCACTGCCTGACCCGAATCATGGGCGATGCTCACCTCCAATGGCTCCTGCCCTCCATACCGCACCACTGGCTGCCCAAAGCTACCCGGTTCAATGGAGATCGATCGATAGTCACAATCGCCAATTAACTGAACCAAGGCCCCTTTGGCCGCCATGCGCCCCATCAAGTACGACATCCGCCGCCTCAAAACAGGCAACTTTTCAAAATAGTCCAACTCCGCAGGCGAGAGCAGTTGCGATCGATAGGGTGCAACGTCAACGTAGTTGGCAATGTTCACACATTCAAATCGGCAAGTAATCGATCGCATGATGCCAGCCCCTGTTTTAATTTGGCTTTGATTTGACTTTAATCTGGCTTTGATTCAGCATTTTGCTTATTCAGAATTTTCATTAAATTATTTCGATGATCTAATCCAATTTTTAGGTTTCATTTGTTCATTAACTTGATCTAAAACTAGAAACCTAATTTAGTAATTCAGCGTAAGAGCTTAACTTAAACAATCAACTTGAGAATTTCACTGAACCACTGAATTAAAGAGCTGAATTGGATGTTGAATTTAGAATTCTGACTTTCAGCGCCTACTTAAAACCCAATTTAAGAAATTACTCTGAACGCCATTTTTTTGCTAAATTCACGGCTCGCTCCAGCGATTGCACATTCTGTCCAAAACGATCCATCACTGCCATACCTTTTGATGAGGAAGATGCATCCAAAATTACCCGCACAAATCCAGACAAAGTGCCATTTGATCCCACATCTAGGTAAAGATTGGTTCCCATTGATTCCAAGCCTCGCAACGCCTTTTCAAAGTTAATGGGATTGCGAAATGCTTCCCAGAAAGTACGCACCGCCTGAGTTGGTTGCTGGTCATCGGCGCGATCGCCACACCCATAACGCCAAAAACGACCGGTTTGGAACTGAGGTAGGCGATCGAACTCTCGAGCAATAATCTCTTGGGCTGAATCAATCCAAGGGGAATGAAACGCTTGGATCACCGGTAAGCGCTGAAACAACACCGATTGACTCTGTAAGGTTTGCTCTAGCCGATCGAGACTGCTCGATCGGCCACTGACCACAAAACTTTGGCTGCAATTAATACTGGCCAAAGCAGTGTCTTGAAACCAATCAGGATGTTGATGCCAGAGATTTAAGCCATCCAAAATGGCTAGCATTCCCCCAACCGGTGTGTAGGATTCAAAGGCAAAGGATGCGCGAATTAAAGCAACCAGCAGTTGAAAGCGATCCACCACACCGCTGTAGGCCGCCGCTGTCAACTCTCCGAGGCTATATCCCAAAACCAAGTCAGGAATAATACCCATCGACTCGATCGTGGCCGCCACCGCATAGTTAAACGTAAATAACAGCGGATTACTGTATCGCGTATACAAAAGCAGTTTTGAATCTTCTGCCAGTGCCATTTGCGAGTCAGCAAACAGCTCAGTGGCCAAATGAATACCTAAAAGCGGCAACGCCACCTCAGAAAATTCATTCATGCAGTTCCGAAAAACAGGATGGCAGCGATATAGCTCCTGCCCCATTTCCATATACTGCGATCCTTGACCAGGAAACATGAAGACAACTTTCGCAGCCATGGCTTCAACTCCTAGTCTTCAACTGAGCTTGCAACTTGCGCTTTCAAATTTCCCTTAAACCTTTTCGGGAACCAAATCTGGAGAGATTTGATACAGCAGTCGGGTTAGCGTGTTGCCCACTCCCAATTCTTGAAACGTGCATTTTCCCCGATCGCACAAATGGGCGATCGTTTCTGTCCAGCGCACCGGACTCGCAATTTGCTGCGTTAAATTCTCAACCACATTCTCCAGCGTATAAGGCTGCGCTGAAGTGTTAGCAATCACTGAAAATCGCGGAGCACGAAAATTCATTGTCCGAATAAATTCCCCAAACTCTCGCGCTGCTTCTTGCATGTAGCGCGAGTGAAACGCCCCGCTAACATTCAACACCACATATCTCGTGTCTGGAATTTCCTCAAACACAGCCGCTAAATCATCAATATCGCGCTTGGGCCCTGAAATGACCACTTGCCGAGGCGAATTATAGTTCGCAATATCAACCGTATCAAACGCAAAATCATCTAAGATTTTGCGAATTTTCTCCACATTGCTACCAATCACTGCCGCCATTCCACCACCCTGCTGACGGCCCATCAATTGCCCTCGGTATCGAATTAAATTCAATCCCGTTTCAAAATCAAACACTCCCGCCGCAAACAACGCATTATATTCGCCCAAAGAGTGCCCGCAAGCCGCATTAGGCCAAAACCCGCCTGAATCAATATGGGACTGCCAAGCCAAAGCATTCACCACAAATAAAGCAATTTGAGTGAATTCTGTCCGGCTCAAATCACCATTGGGATCGTGCAAACACAGCTCTTTTACAGAAAAGCCAAGAATATTATCTGCTTGCTGCAAAAGCTGCGGATAATGAGGAAATAGTTCACTCCCCATTCCACAAAATTGGGATCCTTGACCCGGAAAGAGAACAACATTTAAATTCATCATGCCGCTCCTTCAGTGCGTCAATCAGGACATTTAGGTAACATGGAGGAAGTTCAGCGAAGCCAACTAGACAGCACAAACTTCAAAGTGAATTTCAAAGCAAGGTCGTAGTCATCAGCTTCGAGAAACAGGTCTTTAACAACAGGGTCCTAAGATTGAGAATTAAAGAATCTGGCAGTTTTCGTCTTGTCAAATCCATAGGATTGAGACCTAGGTCAAGCGTCAACAGCCCTGACTCTTCAATCCAAGTTTTGAGAATCGGAGGTTGTAATCAGGCAGTGCAGCTTGCAAATTCCTCAACCATCAGATCAAATATTTTGCCCATATCGCCACGGCTAATTGAAGACTCGCAGAAGCCCACACCAAGCGTGACGGTGTTTCTAAAGGTAGAAGCCGTCATCATAAAAGCTGGGGCATAGGCAACGGGACCCAAGCCGTAGGAATAAACCACTTGATGTCCTGGGATGGGGATGTCAGTGTTGCCAACATCCGAAAATAGGGGTGTGCCAATTCCTGATTCAGCAGCTTGGTCAAAAGCTTGGTTCAGTAGCCAGTCTACCCAGGCAAAAGGAATGAGAAAAAGAATTTCCATGGCGATTGCTGGCAAAACGCCAGGCATGGCTCTTTTTTGGCTGATTAAGTCAGATTTTATGAAAGACAAGGTGTCTGCAAAGGAGTCTGCTTGGTTGACATGAATGTTAGAAATCAATGGAACCGCGAGATTACAAATTTTAGGCATATCTCCATGCCGGAGATAATGGCGAAGGTCGAGGGTGTTGATAATTGGAAGTGATGCATCAGGCCCTGCATTGGTGAACCGACGCAGAGCACGCGCAAACCCTGTCAACATCACTTGATTTAGGGTTGCTCCGCGATCTTTCGCATACTGAATTAGATTCTCAATTTGCCCCCGATCCAATTTGTAGGTTATGTATATCTGATTTTCATGGGTGCAATTGCTAAATGGCACTTTTAATTGACCTGGCTTCAAAAAGTTCTTCTTGCCCTTTTTCAGCAATTGCCATCTCTTTTTGGCAGGAACCTTGTCAAGAACTTGCCATCCATCACGCCGAACGGTTACAGAACTCGGGGTATGTTCCTGACCGTTTTGCAGCACCCCATAGGTTTCAGCAAGGGACTGAAGCAAACACCGCAGTCCACTGCCATCAGAAACAACGTGGGACATCTTGAGGCAAAACGTATCTTGAAGTGTGTTTTCGCCTTGGTGCCGGAAAATTCTCAGTTGCACCAAGCTATCGGTTGTTGGATCGATCGATCGAGATCTAAACTCTTCAACAGCCTGTTGCACATCGACGACTTCAAGTAGCTTGAATCGGTCTTTATGTTTTTCTTCAGATCGCAGCCAGTAGGGCGATACACTGTTGTTCACCCACTGGCATTGCAGGATCACCTCTGAATCTAAAACCAAATCGAAGCTCTTGAAAAATAGATCTTCATTCAGGCAACTATCTAGCGTAAAAACGCATTGAACAACGCCATTACAGGTTGCGAGGCTAATGTATTGGATTTTGTCTTGGGCCGAGGCAGGAAATTCTGAAGATGAAAACATAGCTTTATCCTTACTTTGTCCTTCGCCGCTTCAAGAGTCAATCACAGCTATTGCTAGCTTTAGGAATTTTTTGAATTGACTAATCAACAATTTTGTCAACAATCTTTTTTTGACAAACTTCGACAAATTTTCGACAAAAATATTCTTAGTTCCTGAGCTAGTTTTTCAATTAAAACCTCTCAGGAAAATTTTTCAAAAAGACCCTCTCTTAAGACAAAAGGCCGAAGTAGTTTGGCGTGATGTCTAAGTTTTTTGTCAATTTGAGTTTTCTACAGGTTGAAGTTATGGTCAAACAAGGATGCCAAACAAGCCAGCACCCTTGCTTAATCCAACCCCGAAGATCGCTGTTTAAGTAAGTGCATCTCCGCCTTTAACAAGGGCAAGTGAGATATTCTTGGCCAGGTCTTTGAGCCACTTCTCCCCTGATTGCTCATTGAGAGTCTTGAATTCACTGGCAGCCTGGATTTGCGAATCGACAATCTTTTCCAAAATTCCCTTGGCAGAAACTGGAGCAGCCTCGATCGCGCCTGGTTGAGCAGCAGGGTCAACAACCTTCTTCTTGTAAATCACAACCGGCATGGCTTCACCAATTGAGTTAGCCTCAAATGTGATGATTCGCTTGATTTCTGATCCAACCTGGATAGGGGTTCGCATGGCTTTTGGTATTCCTCAAAATCAAACTCAATCCTCATTCAGATTAATGTATTCTCTTATTAAATGTCAAGTCAAATTGAAGCATTAAATGATTTTCTAAAAATCTTTTAAAAGGTCATTTTTTGAAAAGTCAAAGACCAAGTTTAGGCATCAAAAGATTGCCTTTTCAAGGCAGAAATTATTTGGACAATGACTTTAAATAGAGTTACTTTTCTCGAAAATTTTTCTCGAAAACAATTGATTAATGAATAACTTGAAGTAATTAAAAGATAGTGATGTCGAGAAAACCATAGCGAAGAAATTGGTCCACAATTATCAGTCGGTTTAGCCCAACTGAATTATTTTCTACTAGTTAATTGAGCTTATTGCTTCAATTTATCTCTGATTAACGAAAAGCAGAAATTAGGGCGAGGTTAAAGACTGATTCGAGTATATTAACGCTGCCACATTGTGAATGAGGTCGCGATATTGATCCCAAGGTCTAGTGGAAAACTACTCTTTTCCAATCTGAATTAGACCACTCCCTCCTGTTTGAGCGTAGGGTTCAATGTATCCGATTCCTAAGGAATAAACGGAGTGGCTAGGCCTTTCTAGCTCCTGCCAATGCTCGTCATCCCGTAGAGGTATTTTGGGACAAAAGGGCAGGTAATTCCAAAGTTCACGGGAGCAGTCATTTCTTTTTTGCAAGCCAGAGAAGAGCTAAACCAATTAAAAAAAGGTTCAGCATAGAGCGCTCTTGTTAGCACTGACTATGCTTGTTCGAGTTGGGAATGGATGTGCAAATTAGTCAACACCGTGCCATGGCCAACTCAGAGAGGGAAATGACGTTGCTCCCATGAATTCATGATTCGCTTAGGCAGCAGCAATCGTTGCCAATTCGTCCTTGAGTTTAAAGAACTCCGCCGTCGCCTCATAACCACTCTTCACCAGCCGCAGCTTGTCCTCGTGGCTCATGTTGAAATCAGTGGGCGAGAGCTTCAAGGTGTCAATGCTGATCGTCCGTGCCTTGTTTCGGGCGCTGATCCGAATGGAGGACGTAGCCTCAAATAGGCTTTCGAAATACTCCTTCAGGTCAAAGCCTTTCTCTAGACCAGAGGGGCTGAAGCCGGTTCTTAAGCTCACTCCCAAGGTTTCTTCGTTGTAGCCCTCTTCGCTGGTGAATGGCGCATAATCAAAAGTCCACAAGGGATAGGGCAAGATCAAGCCACCATCAACATAGTAGTGATTGTCGGGAATGCCGCCGGGGAATCGCCAAGCTTGGAAGAAGAAGGGAATGGACATGGAAGCGCGCACTGCGCCTGCAATTGGCGTGTCAGGAGTCGCACGGTAGGAGAACTCCCGCAATCCTCGAGCGGTCAAATCTGTGCCGAAGACATAAAGATCTGCAAATCCAGCATCTACGAGATCTTCAAAGGTGGCCTTCTTCGTTAGTTTGCGCGCAATGATGTCTTGAATCCACTGATAGAAAACATCCCCGGCATAATAACCATAATTCTGGACGAGGTTAATCGGGCTGGTGGGATCGGTGAACTCCCCCATGTTCAGGTTCATCATGATGTCTTCGATCTCTGCTGCTGAAAACCTCAGGGCAATTAAGGTTCCCATGATGGCTCCCGCAGAAGACCCGGCAACGCGCTCAAATTTGGAGAGGAGGCCGCGCTCGTTCAGGGATTGCACAACCCCTACGTAGGCTGTTCCTAACACGCCTCCTGCTTGCAGTGCCAGGTTTTTGTAGTTACCGCTGCTCATGAATCAAACTCCTTGTAGGTAAAACTCGTGACTGGAATGGGTTGACCTGTGAAACTCGTTCCGAAAAGCTCTGAGGCGAGGCAATGAGCGGCATAGAAACGTAGACTCAGGGCGCTTGAACGGTTCAGCCCTTTGCTTAAACCACTAGCCTTGGCGCTCAGGGATGCTACAGAGCAAATGGCAGCAAGCTCTTAGATTCAGGAGTGCGCCGAACAATGACAAAAACGGGGGTTGTTGCTTGGGTGATTTGCCCCTGTTCCCGCATGGCAAAAAGGGTTTGGGTGACTCCGTCGTAAATCGCGCCATCTCCCCTGGTCAATAACTCTTCGAAGCAACGATCGGGGGTTGCTTCATCGGATTCCAGTTCAACAATGATGGGGAAGGAACCAGGGCTGGGGATGGTGTCGGTTGCGGCAGCGGCTTCGGCGGCAGCGGCTTCGGCTTCCTGAACTTCAGCGGGCAGCGGGATGTTGGGGAGAATTTCTGGGAGTTCCAGTGCAGCACTCTTCCAAATGGGGGAGCCTTGCAAGGTTCCATGGTTGGCAGCGGTGCTCTTGTCGTTGATGACATCTCCGCTGCCTTCGTTCAAAGGCCAATAGCCCAACAGATTCTCTTCGGATCCGAGCAGTCGATAGGACTTGTAGGCTTGAATTTGCTCTTGAGTGCGTGCAGTGCCCCAGAACCGAACTTCGGTCAAATCGCCTTGGAAATATTCGCCATGGCCCTCTGCTTTGCGGCCAATTTCGAGGGGGCCTTGGGTGATGGAGGCGGGGGTGTCGCCCAGGATGGTTTGAACTAGCTCTCCATCGAGGTAGAAAAACACATCGTTGTCAGCATTGAAGACGATGGCAACGTGATACCAAGATCCCGCTTCGATCGAAACAGAGGCTGCATAGTCAACAATCCAATATTCCGTAAAAAGTAGCGCTTCGTTGATGAGGCCAAAGCCAAAGCCTGGAAATTTAGAAAATAAGCGTAGGTAGCCACCAATTTGCGCAACGTTCACCCAAGCTTCGAAGGTGAAGTTATTAGCAGGGGAGAGGGACTCTTGATGGGGAATTCGGATGTAATTCGACTGACCATCAAAATGAAGTACTGAAGTCATGGTGATTAGAACCTTGGATGATTGGTGTCATTTCCAAACCAAACTATTGAACAAAAACAGACATGTTTATTAACACTGGAGTATTTAACACTGAAGTATCTAATACTGAAGTATCAACATTCGTCTGAATTTAATTCACAAAACAACCATCTCTCGCAAATTCTAGAATATTTCTTGATAACCGAACAAGCATATTCGGCTTTCTTAATATTCTACATGAACCCAATTAACCTCCAGAAAAAATGTCATCAAAGCTAGAGAATTTTGAGTAAGTAGATCCAGATAATTAGGATCCCAGCCCAAACTTCAATAGCAAGATTGGGAACACTTTTAGCCCAAGCTGAGTATTGATTTGGTGGTAACCAGCTCACGGCTGTTTCGAGGTGTTGATGCAGAAAAATCCAAGCCAGAACGATGATCCCAAGCCAGAGTAATTTCTTGGCTTTGTCAGCGAGCTTTGACGAGGTTTTTTGCTCAGCGACTATTCTTTTGCGAACTGCCTTGCCACGAAGCTCGATCGTTGTCAGATCGGAAAATTCGGCAACTTTCTCCGTGAGTTGCATCACAATTTCCGTGATGCCCAGTTGCTTAAGCTGAAGCTGACTGCGCTTAACGGCCCCTCGAAAATATCCACCAACGAGACTCATATAATCTGCGTTGGGAACTAGGTAATTCAAGGATGCATCCATCAATCCCCAGGTGCGGAAGACTCGCAGCAGTTGCCAACTGGAGGAAACGCGGTTCCTGCGCATGACTGACCCAATTTGAACACCGATCGAGCTGATCGACTTCTCATGGTATGAGAGGCTGCGGATGTTCATTTTGGCATCCCACTGGCGATAGCACTGGATCAGTTGCGCTTTGACGTTTTCAATGTCTCCTGTGGGCAGGGAATCGCACAACATCAAACTGTAATCTAGTGCTCGATCGTAGTCCCGTTCTCCGAGAGCCTGCATACTGCGTCGGTAGTAGCGCAGGAAGTGGGAATCGAGGCTGCCGATCGCCCCCAAATCAATGAGGCAAATGTGGCTATCTCGCAACAGCATGACGTTGCCAGGATGCAAGTCTCCATGAAACAAGTTATCTTCCAGCATTTGACGGAAGAAACTTTCAAAGAGGCGCTTTCCCACCAACTTCGGGTCAATATTATTGAGTCGAAGAATCTTTTCCAGATATTCGGGATCAGTACTGGCGGCACGGATATAATCTGACATCAAGATGCCGGGAATATATTCCATGGTCAGGACTTTCTTGGTGCTGTAATCACCAATCACAGCGGGAACATAGATGTTGTGTTCCCTGAGCGTCACCGTCATCCGTTCCAGGTTGGATGCTTCATAGCGATAATCAATTTCCTCCTGAATCATTTGATCAAGCTCTAGGCTGATGTTGTCCCAATCCACATAGCTCTGTAGCTTCAGCTTCTTGATCAGGGAGAGCAGGAAGCGGATGAGTTGTAGATCTTGACCAAACTTTTCTTCAACATCTGGGCGCTGAACCTTTACAGCAACCACACCAGGAAAGGATGGGATTCGGGCCCTGTGGACTTGCGAGATTGACGCAGCCGCAAAGGGCCGCTCTTCAAACTCAATGAAGATCCTTTCCAGAGGGAGGCCTAATTCCTCTTGGATAATTTGCCGAACATAGTCCAGGGAAAACCCATAGGATCGATCCTGAAGCTTGGAGAGTTCTTGGCAAATTTCGGCGGGGAAGAGATCCAAGCGAAGCGACAGGAGCTGACCCACCTTAATCAGCAATCCCCCCAGCTTTTCGATGGAGAACCGAATATCCCGAGCCAGCTCTGTTTTGAGGTTGGCTGCCCCCATCGCATTCTTGAGGGAGTACTTGAGGGTCAGCCGAGAAACCTCGTACAGCACCAAAACGATTCGGTTCTTCAGGAAGCTTAAGTTGTTGACCGGGAGCAGCCTTTGCTCTGGCGGCAATTCCAGTGGGATCGGGATCAGATCGGGCTGAATCATTAAATTTGCGCTGATGCTTACACGGGACGATCGGACACTTGCGAAATCTGTCCCCAAAACTTCAGCTTAAGCTTCAGCTCAGCAGCCTTTGGGGATGATTGCACATCAGTTCTTCACTAGTCGTCGGAGGATGCAACAACAACAAATACGGGGATGACGCTTTCGGGCAAAATTCCTTGGGCTTTCAGTTGTTCTAGGGCAACGGACACGTTGTCACAAATGAGACCTTTGCCGGAGTTCACCAATTCTTCGATGTCAGAGTTTGCCTGTGGCTCCATTTCAATAACAATCGGAAATTTCGAGGACTTTGTGCTATTTCCCATGACTGTCACTGTTTACGTTGCTAACGGTCGGCGACGCTCTGTATTTGCACGCCTGCACTCCCCAGGTAGTGTACTCCAATTTTTTTGGAAAAGTCACCGTGAATTATTTTTTTACAAGTTTTTGAAATTCTTTAATTTTATCTTAAACCGTATTCAAATATACAATTTTTCAGTCTTTGCACCTTTGATCGATCTTGGCGTTTGATGAATGTTTTTATACTTGAAAAATCTCGATTTTGCTGCCTTTAGGTATCGTTAAGCACATAAAAATAGCATGAATGCAAAGCGATCAAATATTTCAGCAACCTATGATCGTCGCAAGCTTTCCTGATTAGTTTCATTAAACCTAAGAGACAGCCAACCGCAGTCGATCGATTAGAACAAGACTTTCCAGACGAAGGTTACGGAATAGGCTTCAGAATTGAGGAGTAGACGAAAATGCAAAGATTATCTTTCGGCTGATTTTCGCTCTCTAATGAACGCGAAAGATGGGCGTTTTCTGAATCAATTGGTGGCATGGTGACAGATCACAGGCGATCGGGGGGTGACGAAGCGGAGGCAAAGAGCGGCGGAGAGTAAGCCAGGTATGAATCGGCGGGTTAAAACTCCGATTTTGGGGAGTACGGGTTTCTACTGATGCGAAAGGATTTGAAGGAGGTGGAGGCGATCAAAAAGGTGAGGTGGCGAATCTGACGACAGACTCACCACCTCACGGGATTGGAAAGTTTAGAACAGGGCTGAAACGAGTGTTTTTCGGTGCTGTGCGGTGCTGTGCGGTGCTGTGCTCAACGCCTTACGGCATCAGAGGTTTGATCACCGACGAACTATCCGCCAAACGGCTTTGGCTGCAAGTGGTGCTCAACGCCTTACGGCATCAGAGGTTTGATCACCTCTTGGTTGATGGCCGCTACAGCTTGATTGGTTGGTGCTCAACGCCTTACGGCATCAGAGGTTTGATCACTCACCTGAGCCGTTCCCAGGTGGGGCCGGTTCACCAGGTGCTCAACGCCTTACGGCATCAGAGGTTTGATCACCATTAGCCAGCTCGATCGCGTTGGCCAAGTTTTCGTGCTCAACGCCTTACGGCATCAGAGGTTTGATCACAAATCGTGCGGTCGCGGCATTCCACACAAGGGTGTCACGTGCTCAACGCCTTACGGCATCAGAGGTTTGATCACCTCGTACGAGTTCCCCTCGGAAGTGACCAGCGCTGACATGTGCTCAACGCCTTACGGCATCAGAGGTTTGATCACCCAAAAAACACGACTAGACCCCTACATAAGGAGGTTTTGAGTGCTCAACGCCTTACGGCATCAGAGGTTTGATCACTCAGGCAGAACGGGAGCGGTTCGGTCTTGGGTGGTGTAGTGCTCAACGCCTTACGGCATCAGAGGTTTGATCACACGCGGAACCAAAAAGCAGAGACTCCCGGCTGTTTGTTGTGCTCAACGCCTTACGGCATCAGAGGTTTGATCACGGTAGTTGGCAAAACCATCAAGAATTCGGGACACCTGTGCTCAACGCCTTACGGCATCAGAGGTTTGATCACTGAGCTAACCTAGGATCTTCCAGGTAGGAGCCAATGCGTGCTCAACGCCTTACGGCATCAGAGGTTTGATCACTAAAATCAATCGCGATACTACAAAGGTATTCTCCGTGCTCAACGCCTTACGGCATTAGAGGTTTGATCACTCAAGGGGGCTGATCCTATTTACCCCGGATCTTTGTACAGTGCTCAACGCCTTACGGCATCAGAGGTTTGATCACTGAGTCGCGCGAAGGAACTGGGAATCACCAAGGATATAGAGTGCTCAACGCCTTACGGCATCAGAGGTTTGATCACGCTCCTAGCGCTGTGTTTTTAGCGACTGCAAAAGCCAAGCGTGCTCAACGCCTTACGGCATCAGAGGTTTGATCACCCCGCCGCTTGAAACCCTTACGGGACAAGCGCCGAAATGGAACCTTACAAGCATCTTAGCCGATCGCCCCGCATCTGCCAAAACATCACCCCCGATCGCCCTTTTGCCGATCGCCCAACCCTTGCCCCATCACCCTTTCAGCCATTTACAAGCATCTCCAAAGATCCCAAAAATCGCCAAACCCAACCCCCATCAACATTCTGCACCCTTCCAGCCCCTCGCCCCGCCGCCACCGCCCCAGGTGCTTGTTTTTGGGCAACAAGCCCGCCCGATCGCTCCCGCCCGATCGCGATCCATGCCGAAAGCCCGATCGCTCCATCGGCCCCAAACAATCCAGAGCGCCAAGGCGAATTAGACGCTATGGAATTCGTTACAATGCGGTTGGCTTCCTTTCCCCGTTTGCCCTACCGTTCCGCTCCTATGACCGACGTTCCCGTTTCGCGCATCCGTAACTTCTCGATCGTGGCGCACATTGACCACGGTAAATCGACCCTGGCCGATCGCCTGCTGCAAGATACGGGCACAGTGGCCGCGCGCGACATGAAAGAACAGTTCCTCGACAACATGGAACTGGAACGGGAACGGGGAATCACCATTAAATTGCAAGCGGCGCGGATGGACTACCGGGCCAAAGACGGCAACGACTACGTGATCAACCTGATTGATACGCCCGGTCACGTGGACTTTTCCTACGAAGTGTCCCGCAGCTTGGCCGCTTGCGAAGGGGCCCTGCTGGTGGTGGATGCGTCCCAAGGGGTGGAAGCCCAAACCCTGGCTAACGTTTATTTGGCCTTGGAAAATAATTTGGAAATTGTGCCGGTCTTGAACAAGATCGACCTGCCCGGCGCAGAACCCGATCGGGTGGCTGGCGAAATTGAAGACACGATCGGCCTGGATTGCAGCGAGGCCATTCACGCCTCGGCCAAGGAAGGGATCGGGATCCGCGAGATTTTGGAAGCGATCGTCCAAAAAGTGCCCCCGCCAGCGGACACCGTAGACAAACCCCTGCGGGCCCTGATTTTTGATAGCTATTACGACAGCTATCGGGGTGTGATTGTTTATTTCCGCGTCATGGATGGCCGAGTGAAAAAGGGCGACAAAGTGCGCCTGATGGCCTCCGGTAAGGAATACGAAATTGATGAATTGGGCGTGTTGGCCCCGAATCAATGCCCGATCGATGAGCTGCACGCGGGAGAAGTGGGCTACTTGGCCGCTTCGATTAAGGCCGTGGGCGATGCGCGGGTGGGCGACACCATCACCCTGGTCAGCAAACCGGCGACGGAGCCTTGGCCCGGTTACACGGAGGCCAAGCCAATGGTGTTTTGTGGGCTGTTTCCGACGGATTCCGATCAGTTTGGCGAGCTGCGGGAAGCACTCGATCGCCTGCGTTTGAACGATGCGGCCCTCAGCTACGAGCCAGAAACCTCCAGCGCCATGGGGTTTGGCTTCCGTTGCGGCTTCCTGGGGCTGCTGCATATGGAAATTGTGCAAGAGCGGCTGGAGCGGGAATATAACCTGGATTTGATCGCCACCGCGCCTTCGGTGGTTTACCGCGTCACCAAGATTGATGGTGAAGTGGTGATGATTGACAATCCCAGCGAGCTGCCGGAGCCGCAATATCGCGAAACAATCGAAGAACCCTACGTGAAGGTGGAAATGATCACGCCCGAAAGCTTTGTCGGGACGTTGATGGAGCTATCGCAAACGCGGCGCGGGGTGTTTGTGGATATGCGCTACCTGACCCAGGGCCGGACAACGTTGATCTATGAAATTCCGCTGGCGGAGGTGGTAACGGACTTTTTTGATCAAATGAAGTCGCGATCGCGCGGTTATGCCAGCATGGAATATTCTCTGATTGGCTACCGGGAAAATCCGCTGGTGCGGCTGGATGTGCTGATTAATGGCGATCGGGTGGATTCCCTCTCCGCGATCGTCCACCGGGATAAGGCCTACTACGTGGGCCGGGCCCTGGTGGAAAAGCTGAAGGAGTTGATCCCGCGCCATCAGTTCAAAGTGCCAATCCAGGCCACGATCGGCTCGCGAGTCGTGGCCAGTGAAGCGATCCCCGCCCTGCGCAAGGATGTGTTGGCCAAGTGCTATGGCGGTGATATTTCCCGGAAGAAGAAATTGCTGAAGAAGCAAGCGGAAGGGAAAAAGCGGATGAAGGCGATCGGCACGGTGGATGTGCCCCAATCTGCGTTCATGGCCGTGTTAAAAATCGATCGGGAATAGGGCGATCGACCTGGGGCCCATGGGAGCCAACCCCTTGCAAGATGGTTCAAAGCTTGAGAATTTAGGGTGCATTCTGGCGTAACTTTCGGATCAGTGGGGGTTAAGGGCTGTTTTCAGGGACTTTTGCAGGGCGATCGGGACTCACCATCCCCATGCACCCGGTGAACCTCCCACAGTCGCATCCGGAGTTCGTTCCGCAAAGGGCGTAAGGAACATTGAGTCCTTACTGGGTCACGGAACAAAGCCGATCGAGGCCGAGTGGGAAGGAAGCCAGTCAGCGGCGCTCCGAACTACAATAGGTCATCAAAATTCGCCAAGAGCCTGATCGGTGGTCTGAGTCCTACTCCATCCGGCATCAGTCCCTGGGTAACCTGTTCTGAAAACTCGCAGTCGCCAATGCCCTAAACCCTTACTATTCGTTGGCTGAAGCGATCGACCAGTTGTTCGTTGCCCTTTGGCATTTCAACTCCCCATCATCCCGCGCTAGGGCGCTATGGCCGGCTCTTTGCTCCCACAATGGATGCTTCTTCACTCCCAACGGCAACTTGGCCCGCAGTTTCTCCAGCACCACAGCCTGGGTTGCAACCCGATCGGGGCTGGGGGGCAAGCCCCATGATGACCAAGCCCACAGTCCTGGTCATTGACGACGAAGCCGATATTCTCGATTTGCTCTACCGAACGCTGCATCGAGAGTTCCAGGTTTTGCGGGCCAACAATGGCCCAGAAGCCTTGGACATTTTGGCCAAAGACCCCAACGTGGCCGTCATCATCTCGGATCAGCGAATGCCGCTGATGAGTGGGACGGAATTTTTGAGTTTGACGGCCGAGCAATATCCGGACGTGATGCGGATTATTGTCACCGGCTACACGGATGTGGATGACCTGGTGGAGGCCATCAACTCCGGCAAGGTGTTTAAGTACGTCACGAAGCCTTGGGATGACGAGGATCTGAAGGCCTCGGTGCGCAAGGCGGTGGAAACCCACAATGTGTTGCGATCGCGCACTTGGGAGTTGCGCCAAGCCCTGCGGCGGGAGTCATTGCTCAACGAGGTTTCCACCACGGTGCGCAGTGTCATGGACTCGCGCACGATGCTGCAAACGATCGTGGAGGCGGTGGGCCAGGCGTTGCAGTCAAACTGCTGTTTGTTGCGGCCCGTGGAAGATGGCCACCTGACCAATGAGCAGTTTGTCCATTGGTCGAGCGATCCCACGGCGGTGACTCAGCAGTCGATCGAAACGATTTTTGAAAGTTTGCGGGAAACGGTTTGGCTGGTGGAGTCGGCCACGTCGGTGGATGATGCGGCCACGGATCAGCGGCTGCAAACCTCGGAACCGGTTTGGCAAGGGCGGCAATCGGCCTTTGAGCGGTTGGGCATTCGATCGAGCGCGATCGTGCCGATGGTCTATCGCGGGGAAGCCATGGCCGTGATGGCGCTCCATCGCTGCGAAACGGTGCAGCCCTGGAGCGAGGAAGATCTGCAGTTGGCCGTGGCGGTGGCCGATCAGGCGGCTTTGGCCCTGGCCCAAGCGCGGGCCTACGATCGGGTGCGTGCCCTGGCCGATCAAGAAGCCCTGGTGAACGCGATCGCCACGGCCATTCGATCGAGCCTGGAACCCAAAACCATCTTTGCCACCATCACCCAGCAGTTACGCCAGGCCCTGAAGTCCGACGGTTGCGCCCTCTCCCTTTGGACCAAGGACGATGAGTATGTGCAATGTGTGGGGTTTGATGAGGTTCCGCCCTTGGGCGGCAATCATCACGATTGGTCTTGGAGTCCCCAGCAGGTGGATCCGGTGGCGGCGGCCCGGCAACATGAACCCCTGCCCCGCTCGATCGCCCCGATCGTCAGCAACCCCGTTTTGCAACAACTGATCGACACCCAACAGCCGATCGCCCTCGATGACCTACACGAAAGCAGCCTCTCCGCCAGCTTGCCCCTGAAGCAGCAGGCCCGGGCCCTGTTGGTGGTTCCCCTGCTTTCGGAGGGAAAAATCATCGGCAGCATTTCCCTGCGCCAGGCCAATCCCCGCCCCTGGAAGCGCACGGAAATCAAGCTGGTGCAAGCGGTGGCCGTCCAGGCGGCGATCGCGGTGCAACAGTCGCGCCTCTACCAAACTACTCGCCAACAGGCGGAACAACTGCTGGCGCTCGATCGGCAGAAGACCGAATTTTTCCAAAACATTTCCCACGAGTTCCGCACGCCCCTGACCCTGATGATTGGGCCCCTGGAAGCGGCGGTGAATCAAAAACAAGGCTTGCCCTACGAGCAGGCCGACGTGGCCCTACGGAACTCGCGGCGACTGTTGCGGTTGGTGAATCAACTGCTGGACTTGCAGCGGGTGGATGCGGGCCGAATGCAGCCCACCTTCCGCCCCTGCGATTTGGCGGAGTTTGCCCGCTATATTTTGGAATCCTTCCGCCCCTACTGCGATCGCAAGGAGATCGCCCTGGTGGCCAACCTCACCCCCTGCCCCGATACCTATCTAGACAGCGAGCGCTTCGATAAGGTGCTCTATAACCTGCTCTCCAATGCCATGAAGTTCACGCCGCGCGGCGGAACGATCACGGTCACGGTGGAAGCCACGGGGCAGCATTATCTGTTGCAAGTGAGCGATACGGGGATCGGGATTCGGGCCGACCAAATTCCCCACCTCTTTGAACGGTTCCGCCAGGCCGAAGGTTCCGTGAGTCGGGGTTACGAGGGCACGGGTCTGGGCCTGGCCCTGGTGAAGGAGTTGGTGGAACTCCATGGCGGGCGGGTGACGGTGGAGTCGGACTATGGCCAGGGGGCAACTTTCTCCGTTTGGTTAGACCGGGGTTCCACCCACCTGCCGCCCGATCGAACGATCGAGCAACCGGTGGCGATCGAAGGCAGCCGCGCCGCGATCGAGCTGGCAGACCTGGCCGCCGAATTGCTGGAGCATGATGCCGCCACCCGCGCCAACGATCCATTGCCGGATCCAGAACCGCAGGACTTGGGCGATCGACCATTGGTGCTGGTGGTGGACGACAACCCCGACCTGCGGAGCTATGTCAGCAGCATTTTGCGTCGGAATCAATACGGGGTGATTGTGGCCCGCAACGGGGCCGAAGGCATCGCCGCCGCCGAGCAATACCAACCCCATCTGATCTTGACCGATCTGATGATGCCGGGGGTTTCCGGGTTAGACCTGATTCGGCAGGTGCGCCAAGACAAAGCCCTCCAGGGCACGCCAATTATCTTGCTGACGGCCAAGGCCGATGCCGACACCCGGGTTGAAGGGGTAGAAATTGGCGCAGATGCCTATCTGGCCAAGCCCTTTGACGATCGGGAATTGCTGGCGGAAGTCCATAACCTGATCGCCCTCAAGGCCAATGAGCGCAAGGTTTCGGAACTCAACGCCTACTTGACCGAATCGGTGTTGCGGCGCTTTTTGCCGGGATCCTTGGTCAACAAGGCGGCCGCGGGCGAGTTGATGTTGGACTTGCAACCGGAGCCTCGGCTCATTACGGTGCTGTTCAGCGATATTGTGGGCTTCACGCAGCTCTCGAACACGGTGCGATCGCGCAAGGTGGCCGAGCTGCTGAATGAATACCTGTCGGAAATGACCCACATTGCCTTTGCCAACGGCGGCACGATCGATAAGTTCATGGGCGATGCGATTTTGGTGCTGTTCGGTGCGCCCGAGGAAGCCACCCCCAACGAGCAGGTGCAGCGGGCCGTGCGCACCGCGCGTCAAATGTCCGAACGACTGCACCAACTGAATCAGGTTTGGGGCGAGCAGGCCATTCCCCCTGTCCGGTTCCGCTGCGGCATTCATCAGGGTACGGCGGTGGTGGGCATGTTTGGCAGTGCGGAGCGATCGGACTACACGGCCATTGGCCCCTGCGTGAACATCGCCTCTCGGATTCAGCAAGCGGCCCGACCGGGCACGGTTTTGGTGTCGGCGGCCGTGGCGGACTATTTGGATGAAAACGACATCGAAAAAGTGGGGCCCTTGGAACTGAAGGGCGTTGATGAAACGGTGTTGACCTTCTCGGTCAATCTCAACCTAGAAGACTAGGGCTGGCCCATGCTCAATCTTCAGTCGGGCCGACCCACGGCCGTGAAAGCAGCCCATTGGAACGGGTTGGGGTAGCGATCGCGGGTTTGGATCATAGCTTGGCGCAGGGCCGCCACGGGCGAACTCCCCTGCTGAAGCGCTGCATAAAAATGGCCCATCAGGATTGCGGTGGGTTCATCGGGAATTTTCCAAAGGGTCACCACCACCCGATCGGCCCCCGCCGCCAAAAAAGAACGAGACAACCCCAACACCCCATCGCCGGTAATTCGGCCGCGCCCCGTATCACAGGCACTGAGCACCACCAGTTCCGCCGCCAACCGCAATTCCATAATTTCACCGGCACTGAGAAGGCCGTCATCACCGGCAGCCGGTGCAAGGGCAATCGCCCCCGGCATTCCCGAATTACCCAAGTCATCTAACAAACCATGGGTGGCCAGATGAATTCGGCGCGCTTGGGTAATCCGATCCAAAATTTCGCCTTTGGTGGCCTGGGCCCCCAATAGCGGCTTGACCTGAAGTAGTTGGGCCACTTGGCGCGCTTCCGATTCGGCCCCGGGTAAATTGCTCAGGGGACTGGGGGCCGCTCCCCAAACGGGAGGCACGGCCGGCATCACCGGATTGCCCACCACCAGGGCCGCGCGATCGACCCCCACCACCACATCGGATGCTAAGGAGCGATCGGGCGGGGTTTCGGCAAATTGCAACCGCAACACATCAATCGCGGGGGTGAGAAACAAACTGTGGCGATCGATCAGCATCTGACCATCCTCAGCTTGCAGAGCGGCAAAGGGCACTAAAAACAGCAGCCCTTGGGGCACGATCGCCACCGGTTCCTGGGGATCTGTGGGCAACAAGTCCGAGATCGGAGCGATCAGTTGCCGATGCAGCCCGTTCAGTTGACGGCGCAACTCTGCCGCCAGCAGTTGTCCTTGGGGCAGGGTTCGCCGCAGCTCTTGAATTTGGGTAGCCAGGGTGGCTTCGGCCGAGGCTCCCGCCATCGCTACCGTGCGCAGGGTCACGTCTCCTTGGGGATTCACCACCCAAATGTGGAGCGATCGCTGGCCGATCGTGTATTCCACCAAAGTCAAGCGGCGATCGCGTGCTAACTGCTGAATTTGGCTAAGGGTGGGGGGTGGGCTGACCGCCGGGCGGGGCTGGTTGGCCAAATGGCCCGATCGGGCGGCCAACAGTTCCACAAAGGCCCGGGCCCGGGCCCGTTCCGCCACCTCCAAGGCTTGCCCCGCCTGACCTTGGGTAATCAAAGCCTCTTGCAACAGGCGATAGGTTTGGGCTTGGGTGTCTGCCAGGGCGATTTTGTTGTCGTCGCTCAGGCCCGGCCGCACCGATTCCCACCGCTCGATCGCCTGAAACAGATGGTCGATCGCCCGAGGAGCCGCCCGCTGCTGTAAATAAAACTCCCCCAAACGGGTTAACAAACGCCCCTCTTCGGCCCGGGCCCCTGTGGCCCGATGGATCGCCAAGGCGGCCTCGAAACCGGCCCGGGCCTGCTCGCGATCGCCCGCATCATTGGCCAACAGGGCCAACTGTTCCCAGGCTTGGGCCTCACCGGGGCGATCGCCATGGGTTTGGGCCAACTGGCGCACCTGCTCCAGGGCGTTGCGGGCCTCCGAACGGCGACCCACCGCCCGCAAGGCCTCACCCAACATCAACTGGGCCTTGGTCATCCCGATCGCCTTGCCGGGATAATCCTCCGGCAGCAGGTTATAGAATTGCACCCCCTGCTGGGCGCTGACCACCGCTGGGGCCGCCTTGCCCTGGCGCAACTGCACTTGCGATAACCAAGCCGCTAAATAACCCTGTTGTTTGGGCAGTTCATACAGCCCCCCATCCAGGGGAATCGCGGCGGTGGACTGTTCAGCCGCATTGGCGATCGCCCGATCGAGCCAAGCCTCCGCCTGGTGATATTGACCCAAACGCTCATAGGTTTCCGTCAAATTCGCCATCACCAGCCCGATCGTGGGCCGATCGCCCGTTTCCGCAATCACCCCATGGGCCGCCTGCTGCACCTCCAAAGCGCGGGCGAATTCCCCCAATTGCAGATAAACATTGCCCAACTGCACCTGGGTTTTCGCGAGCCGTGAGCGATCGCCCAAGGCCTGGTACTGGTCGCGGGCCTGTTGCAACTGGGCGATCGCCTCGGGCCAATTGCCCTGGTCGATCGCCGCCTGGGCCCGCGCCGTCAATGGGGCCCCCGGATCATCAAACAGACAAACCGTAATCGGCCGAAACGGGCAGGTATGTTGCCGCAGGGGGTTACCCAACAAAATCAGCGATCGCAACCGGGCCAATCCCGGCTGCTGGGGCAGTGCCGTGATTTGATTACGGGTCAAATCCAGCATTTCCAACTGATCCAGGTCTTGCAGGGGCGAGAGATCCTGCACCTGATTGAACCCCAAAATTAATTGGCGCAAGGACGACATCCCCGCCAAGGGTCGCAAATCCCGAATTTGGTTCCCCGGCAGCGACAGGGCCCGCCAATGGTTGAAGGCGGCGATCGGTTGCAAATCCTGAATGTTTTGGCTGGACAAATCCAACACGGGCAGGGCCGCCAAATTGCGCCAAGCCTGTTCACAATTCTCGGTTTTGGCTACCCGCAACAAGGCTCCCACCGTGTGCCGCGCCGCCGGATCCAGTCGATCGCGCTGCCGACACCAATCGGCAAAATTCACCAGTCCTTGGGGAGATCGGTAATCTTGGGCGATCGCCGGTTCGATCGCCATCCCCAGCCCCCAGCCCACCAGCACCACCAGCAGTCCCAGCCGCCCTCGATCGCCCATGGTGTTTTTCCCAAACCAGCGCCTCCAATCTAGATCGCTTCGGCGGGAACGCCACCTCAACCGCCTGGCAACTGCATTTCCCTGGGATTAGGCCTGACGAGTGAGCTTGGCATTGACACTCCCCGCTCTAAAAAGCCAGAGACAAGGTTTTCATGCTCCCGTGCGACCTGATAACCGGCAGACAACTTGTACGTTTCCGTCATAACAGACAGGCGTAGACTATTGCTTGCTTCGAGGTCATCGAACCGTCACTAATTCACTAACAATTGCTGCGATTGACTAGCAAATGCACCAATCAGGAAACTTCCTGCTTCATCGCGGCGAAGTCAGCTTCATCCGCTCCACAGGCTGACACGACCGGACTGGCCGCCCTTTGCAGATTAATCGCAGCATTCAAATCGCGATCAATCTGCAATCCACAGTGATCACAATCAAACACCCGCTCTGACAGGGATAGGGTCTCTTTTTTCGTGCCACAACGGGAACAAGTCTTGCTCGATGGAAACCAACGATCCACGATCACCAGTTCAGAGCCATACAACTTTGTCTTGTAATCTAGTTGCCGCCGCAACTCATAGAAGCCCATATCCTGAATCGCCTTGGCTAGCTTGTGATTCGCCATCATTCCGGACACATTCAGATCCTCAATGACTACCGTGCCGTGGTTCTTGGCGAGGTAGGTCGTGAGTTTGTGGATGGTGTCTTTACGGATGTTGGCGATTCGCTGATGCAACCGGGCGATCTTTGATTGAGCTTTTTTCCAATTGGCAGATCCTCTTTGCTTATGGCGATTCAGCCATTGCAAGCGAGAGAGCCGGGACTCCAGTTGTCTGTAGGCTTTAGCGCCTTCAAACACTTCTCCGGTGCTGAGAGTCGCTAAGGATTTGACACCCAAGTCAACACCTACAACATCAACCAATTTAGGCGTAATGACAGGTTCGATCTCGATCCGAAATGAGATAAACCAATCATGCGCCTGGCGGCTGATGGTGACTGATTTAGGTTGAACATTTTGAGGCAAGGCTTCATAGGTCTTCAGGATGCCAATCTTAGGAACCTGAATCTTATTCAAACCCTTAATATGAATAGCTCCATCCAGTTCAAAAGAATCATGACGACCCTTTTTCTTGAATTTAGGAGCGCCTGAAGTCTTTTTGAAGCATCGATCCCAAGCCACCCGTAAATGGCGTAAAGCATTCTGGGGTGAGCTTTTGGAGACTTCGTAGTACCAGGGGTGTTCAGATTTAACTAAAGCTACCAACCACTTGTGCAAATCAATGGCCGATGGGAATTTGATTTTGTCTTCGGGATGTAATTGGTTATGGTCAAGGATGCTCTTAGTCAGTCCCAAACCCCAATTCCAAGCATGACGCGCGACACCGGCATGGCGAGCTAATGCGGTGCGTTGTTGGTTGTTGAGCTTGAGTTGAGTTTTGAATCCGAGTAGCATCTGTTCATTGTATGACAGCCTTTAGGATGGATTCGCATTTTTCAGAGAATATGAGCAAATGAAAGGAAGTCAATCACTGTTGATTAACCCTCCATCGGTGTTTTTGGCTTTTTTTACGAATTAGGTTTAACAATGGAGCAATCTCAACAGTAACTCTGTCTTCTAGGCTTTTGCTTTTCATTTCATTAGAAAAAAGGCATGGGGGAAGCGACTGATTGGAAAGTAACTTCCCCCATGCCCGTGAAGCATCCAGGTAAATAGTTGCTTGCCTGACTACAAGTTCTGTTTACCCCAAGTCTTGGGTGAGCGTTGCAAGTAACTGGATCTTGGCTTTGGTTTGTGCACTAAGGATGCTTGGCAACTTCCACTTTCTGTGGGGGCTGACGTTTTGAACTAGCCCACAATCCGAGGAGTGTAAATCCCAGCAATAGCGAGGGTTCAGGAGTTGACTGGGGAGTTTCCGGCTCAGGAGTAATCACTGGTTTGTCAGAGGCAACAATCGAGCCAGCCGCCAGTTCTCCATTATCCCCCACTTCAGCCAGGTATAGGTAGAGTGGGTTGACAGTTTCAACGGCAGAGGTCAGATCAAAGCTGATCCGACCACCATCACCTAGGCTCAGAAAGCCTTGCCACCCTTCCCAGAAGTCAAATACCGCATCAAAGCTATTGAGCGTTGCTAGACCTTGATTGATCGTTTTTCCGATCGAGCCAAATAGGTTAGGTGCATCTTCTGGAGAACGTTGAGTGCCTGGAGAAAACAGGGTTTTGCTTGGAGAAAAGTCAAAGACATCCAAGCCACTCAGGTCAGTCACCGAAGAAGCATCATCAATCAGGGTACGGCTTAGACGGATTGCGTCTAAGTCAAAACCACTGTACTGTCCGGTTGCTCCACCCAGTCCAAAACTTCCATCTTGAATGGTCAAAGATTGCAGATCAAAGCCCAAACCAGAAAGATCTGCACGATAGATAGCTGTATACCCAAAGCCAGCCAAGCCATTTAACTTGGTGAAATTCAGGTTAATAGCGCCAGCTAGGGCAGGTGAACCGAGCCCAACGATCATCGTTGTGGCTACTGACGCTACCGAGCGAGTCAATACCGATCCCAATTGCATCGAATTCATAGGGGTCACCTTTTAAAGATGAGGTTATCCAGGAGATCCTGAAAGCGGCTGACCGATCCAGCACCGAGGTGACTTAATGTTGCTAAACGTCAGTTCCTCAAACTTGCTTACCCGGCCTACGATGTGATGGTGGCCACGAATGAGCAAGGGTTGATCCTGGGGCTGTCGAACTGGATCTGTGCTGTTCTTAAGAACTATCTTTTAGATGGAAAAATTTTGTGCAATTCTCGTTGGCGGGACTGGCGCACCTGCGGCATCCAAAGATCAGCCTAAAACGATCTTGAGACGATGACGATCGCCCTGTGGATCGATCGCGCCTTTTCATCCCTGACCCATTACCCAGCGCCATGATTGAGGAATCACAACCCAACACTCCGTTTTGGCAAGGAATTGAGGAATTTAATCGTGGGGAGTTTTATGCTTGCCACGACACGATCGAGGCATTATGGGTGGTGGCGAATGAGCCGGAGCGCACGTTTTATCAAGGGATTTTGCAAGTGGCGGTGGCGCTCCATCACCTCAGTAATTTGAATTGGCGTGGGGCTGCAATTTTGTTGGGTGAAGGGCTGAGCCGCTTAAATAAATATGACGATCACTACAGTGGAATTGATGTAAACCAGCTCATTGCCCAGGTGGCGGATGTTTTGCACTTTATTCAAGTAATGGGGCCCGATCGGGTAGAAACTGCCGCGATCGCCTTGGGATTACGAACTGGGTTGCTTCCTCTGGAGTCTGGAAATTTAGAATCATTTGCTCAGCCATCTTTGCCGCGTATTCTGCCGGCCGCCCAAGCCTGCTCGGGAGAAGAAACCCCGTAAAAAAAGGGACTTGGTAGCAAGATTTTGCCCACAATTCTCTAAATCTGTCCGATTGATCGGTAAGATTCAAAAACATCCCCATTGAAATTCAATTGGGCGAAATAGCAATCGAGTAGGACTTAAATACCCCTTATAACGATTGTCGGTTGGCAGTGAGGCCATTGGCACTCGCCTCCTGACTGATCGGATCGTTCGGCGCGATCATGCTGCGTGATCGTTTTCAGGAAGCGCGTTTGTGGCAAACGACTGGTATCACCGCTACAACCCCTTTAGCGAGCAATGGCATCCCCTGCGGTGGGTACGCCCATTCATGCGTCCCAAGACCTTGGCCCTGCTGGAGTCTTGCACGATCGGGCTAATTGCTGGGTTGGCGGCCGTGTTGATGAAGTGGGGGGCGGCTTGGGTGGGAACCCAGCGGATCGCGATCGCCACCCGTAGCCCCTTACCGGCCCTGGCGTTGGCGGCGGTGGGGGTGGTGGGTTGTTGGCTGGCTGGTTGGTTGGTGCAGCGCTTTTCGCCGGACGCTGGGGGCAGCGGCATTCCGCAGGTCAAGGCCAAGCTGGCCTTTGGGCCGATCCTGCTGGATTGGCGGGCTGTTTGGGTCAAATTATTGGCCACCACGCTCACCTTGGGGTCTGGGTTAACCCTGGGTCGCCAGGGGCCCACGGTGCATGTGGGCGCTTCTATCGCGGCCCAACTCAGTCGTTGGATTCCCACTTCGCCGGCCTATCGTCGCCAAACAATTGCTGCCGGGGCCGCGGCTGGTTTGGCGGCTGGGTTTAATGCCCCGATCGCGGGTGTGCTGTTTGCGGTGGAAGAGCTGCTGCATGATGTGTCGGGTTTGACCCTGGGGCCGGCTCTGTTGGCGGCCTTTGTGGGAGCGGTGGTGGCACAGTCCTTGGGCGGTGATATTTTGCCCGTGAGCTTGAACCTATCGCGGGTGGCCACGGAATTTACGGCGCGGGATATTCCGGCCTACCTGTTGTTGGGTTTGTTGGCCGGTTGGTTGGGAGCCAATTTCAATCGGGGGGTGATTGCCAGTTTGGGTCTCTATCGCCGGTTGCAATGGGGGTTGCCGGAGCGGATGGCCCTAGCTGGTGGAATTACGGGACTGGGTATGGCGATGTTGCCAGCGGCGTTTTGGAACTATAGCTGGCTGCGGGAAGATTTGGTGCTGGGGGGGACGGCTTGGCAGGGCGCGGCGATCGCCTTTGGGGCCCATTTCCTGTTGACTTTGGTGGCCTTTGGTTCCGGTGCGCCGGGGGGCTTGTTTGGCCCTTCGCTGATTTTGGGGGCCGCCTTGGGCAGTGTGGTGGGGGCCTTGGTGGGGGCCCACTCGATCGCCACCTATGCTCTGGCCGGGATGGGGGCATTTTTTGCGGCGGTGTCGCGGGTGCCAATCACGGCGATCGCGATTGTGTTTGAAATGGCGGCGGATTTTAACTTGGTGTTGCCGCTCACCATTGGTTCCACGGTGGCCTATTTGGTGGCCGATCGCCTGGATTCTGGATCTTTATACGATCGACTGCTGGCCCTCAAGGGGTTGGAGTCGGAACCCATTCCCGATGTGGATTTGCTAGCGGATTTAACGGCCAAGGATGTGATGAATCATCCGGTGGAAACCCTGCGGGCCAGCCAAACCCTGGAAACGGCTCGCCAACGGTTTGCCGATTCGCACCATCGCGGTTTTCCGGTGGTGGACGATCGGGGAAATTTGGTGGGCATTTTGACCCAATCGGACATCACGGATTTGGATGCCGAGGATTTGGCCGCCACCGATCGGGTGACGGCGGCCATGACTCCCCAGCCGATCGCGGTGCAAATTGACGATCGGCTGTCGGATATTCGCTTTTTGCTCAGTCGCTACAAACTGGGACGACTGCCCGTTTTGGAAGGGCAAAGGCTGGTGGGCATTGTCACGCGCAGCGATCTGTTGCGCGTTGAGTCCAAACGACTGGGGGGAGAAATTAATCCCCAGCAGCCGCGCCGGCCCGCCTATGCCATCTATAAAACCCGGGGGCCGAACACGGGGCGATCGCGAATTTTGGTGCCGATCGCCAATCCAGCGGCGGCCTTGGGGCTGTTGCGGTTGGCGCTGGCCATTGCGCGCGATCGACAGGCGGAGGTGGAATGCTTGCATGTGATGTTGGTTCCTGTGGGTCAGTCCCCGGCGGAAACCTCGATCGATCCGGCGCTGGTGGCCCCCATGCGCAAACTGTTTGAACGGGCAACCCGTGCCGGTCGTCAATGGCGCATCTCCATCCATAGCCAAATTTGCTTGGCCCGGGATCCGGCCGAGGCCATTTTGGAAGTGATTCAACGGCGGCGAATCGACTTAGTGATTATGGGTTGGCAAGGGGCGATCGCCCGGCCGGGATTGCCGGTTTTTGGCGACTCGATCGCCCGACTGTTAAACGATGCCCCCTGCGAAATCATGTTGGTGAAATGGGGAGAAGACCTGTTCAAACGGCCGCGAATTCGTCAGCAAGAGGCGGTGCAAGCCATGCTCAGTCTCGATCGCTGGTTAGTGCCGATTAGTGGTGGGCCCAATGTGGAGCGGGCCCTGAATCTGTTGCCGCCGCTGTTGGGCCTGACCCGATCAGCCGCCGTCACCCTCTGTCAAGTCGTGCCCAAGGTGGCCACCAGCGAGGAACCGGACTTCAGCGAATCGGCGGCGCAACCCTGGACGACCGATCTTTTGGATCAGGCCACCGCTCGACTCACCAAAACCAGCCCCACTTCAGTCACGGCGCTGGCTCTCTGTGCGGATCAGGTGGCTGAAACCATTTTGCACTTGGCCGAAAGCCTAGATAGCCAAGTGATTGTGTTAGGAGCCAGCCGAGAAAGCCTACTCAAACAGGTCATTCATGGCAACTTGCCGGCCACGATCGCCCAGCAATTTCAAGGCACAATTTTAGTAGTTCGTGGCCCATTGACTGGCAATGATTAAGTGCTTGCTGCTGGATTAGCTGCATTAGCTGAATTAGCTAAATTAGCTGCATTAATTGAAATCCGAACTAGATTGGCGTTTGCTTTCATCAATCGGCCAATCTTCATCTTCACCACCGATGCTAATACGGCGAATTTCCAAAAATTCTCGACTCAGTTGAGCAAAGGCATTGATCAACACATCCAGGGCGATCGCATCACTGGTTCCCAAGTCAAACCAGCAACGGGCGCGGGTTCCTTCAAACTCCACTTCGCCCATGTTGTGCATCAGGGCCATCATCGATTGATCCAGTACTTCACTGTCATATTCCATATAGCTCAAGTCCAATCCCACCTCTTGAACCTGCGCGTTTTCGGCATTGAATCCACCTAATTTCCCTAAGAAAAACCAGGAATCAAAAACCTCTTCAATGTATTGCTGCTCCATGCGTCCTGGAACGGTGTCCAGCTCCAGCCAAATCCAAACATTAAAGGGGTCAAACTCGCGAAATTGAATGTCCATGGAAAAGAGAGAGAAAAGGGATGAATTGCCAATCACTGAATTGATTCGATCAGTCAAATGAATTCAATTCAATAGACCAACGCAATCGCAAGCATTAACCAGCCGCTAATGCACTACAGCCTTTACTGAAAATAATCGGCACGCCATATTGCAGATGCCATGAGGCAACGGTTTGGTGGGCATTGCCCACCCTACGATCGGCTGTGCTTAGTTAGCGAGGTAAGGGCTGTCAGTTGACTGGATTGAACTGAATTACATGGATGAACTCAACCGATCGAAATCAACGGGAGCTGCCTAAAGCAACGCGCCGCCACAACTGGAACCAGCGCCGGCCGTGCATCCGTAGCAGTGGCGATCGGTCTGAACCGTTTGGATTAAATCCAGGGAACCGGCTGCCAACAGATCCGCCAGGGTCAGCATTTTACCATCGGGCGATCGGGCTGGGATCTCCTCCATTTGGTTAAAATCGCAATCGTAAAGATAGCCTCGATAGTCCACCGATAGCTGATCACGACACATCAACCCTGCCACGGTGTCGGCATTGAAATTTTGAGCCAAAAACTGACAATAATCGGCTTCCAGTTGGCGAGCTTGCAGGGCTAATTTAGTCCGCCCGATCGGGAGATTGGTGATGGTCAGTAAATGATTGAAATCAATGTTGTGATCAGCTTTTAAACGCTGACGATAGGCCACTTCCAAACCCGCTTGGGCCGGTGGCAGTGAAAAATTAGCCCCCGTGGGAACTGGTGGGTTATAAACCAAGTCGATTTGCAGTTTTGGATCTCGCCCATAGCCCCGCTGATTTAGGAGTTTGAGGGCGGCAATGGAGCGATCGAACACACCGCGTCCCCGTTGTCGATCGACATTTTCTGACAGATAACAAGGCAACGAAGCCACGACTCGCACATGATAGTTTTGGAAAAAGTCCGGCAAATCTTCAAACCCATCCTCAAAGAAAATGGTTAAATTTGACCGAACAATCACTTCCTTTTTGGCAGCGGCCGCCGCTTGCACCAAAGCCCGAAAGCCATCGTGCATTTCTGGTGCACCGCCCGTTAAATCCACCGTTTGAATCTGTGGAAATTGCTGAATGATGGCAATTAACTGCTCACAGACTTCCGGGCTAATAGCTTCAGTGCGTTTTGGCCCCGCTTCCACATGGCAATGGGTGCAGGCCAGGTTACAGCGTTTGCCAAGGTTGATTTGCAACACACGAATGGTGCGCTTCGTTAGACAAGTGCCAAGGGCTTCGGCAAAAGGACGCGGAGAATCAACGGCGGCAATCACAGGACTATGCATGAAATTTCTAGAACTTCCTAACGATCCAACTTGAAGCTTGAAACTTGTTAACAACTTTCCCAGGCGTGATCAACTTGCTGAAATAGCTCTAGTAAAGTTCCCTGGTTGTGCAAAACCACGTCGGCCCGCGCCATTTTTTGTGCCAGTGGCCATTGGCTGTTGATGCGAGCTTGGGCCTGATCAACCGTCAAATGATTTCGGGTCATTAACCGGTGCAATTGCTGGGCTGGCTCACAACTAACCACCCAAATTTCCGTGACTAAATCGGTCATTTGGGCTTCAAATAGGAGGGGAATGGCTAAGACAATGCTGTTCGATCGCCCTTGATGAGCCGCAATTCCAGCCAACAAATGGGCCCGCACGATCGGGTGAATTTGGGCTTCTAACCATTGGCGCTCGGCCGGCTGCTGAAACACAATTTCGCCTAAACGGGGTCGATCGAGCGAGCCATCAGCACCAATCACATCAGCACCAAACCGCTGGGCGATCGCCGGCAAAAGGGGTGACCCCGGTTCCACGGCCGATCGCGCCAACTGATCCGCATCCAACACCGGCAATCCATAGCGTTCTGCCAAATAGTCTGACACTGTGGTTTTGCCCGTGGCAATGCCGCCCGTAAGTCCAATGATTCGCACCTGGGCCCCCTGATTGATTCCGGGACTGAACTCCTACAATAATCGTAGGGATGGCATCCCGGTTTGTTGGGGCTGTTTGGCCTTGTCTCCTGTCTGCAATTCTGGTTCCATTTTTTCCCTGCCCCATTTTTTGCACCCCCATGTTGAAGGTTCACCGCGCGATCGGCATTGCTCTTGTGGGCGCTTGGTTGAGTAGCCCGGCCCTGCCGGTGCGAGCCTTCTCGGAAAATGATCTGCTGCGATTGCGACGCACCAACGAGTGCAGCGGTTGCGACCTCAGCGAAGCCGACCTGTCGGGCAACAGCTTCATTGGAGCGCGGTTGGTGGGGGTGAATTTATCAAAGGCGAAGTTGGCGAATACGGATTGGTCGGGGGCTGACTTCACGGGGGCGAATTTGGAGGGGGTTGACCTGTCGGGGGCCCGGTTGTTTGAGGCCAAGTTTCAGGCGACAAATCTAATTGGTGCAACCCTTTCCGGGGCTGATTTGACCAATGCCAATCTATTCCAAGCATTTTTGAGTGGGGCCAAGCTCGATCGCGCCGTGTTGTTTTATGCCAATCTCAGGAACGCTGACCTGACCAACGCGGACTTAACCGGCGCAGATTTGACCCTAGCGGAACTGAACGGGGCTAAGTTGAGCGGGGCCCAACTGCCACCGGGTTTTCGACTTTAGGCCTGGAGTTAGCCAAGGCCCCGAGGCTGCCTCGGAACCTGGGCGCAAGCTGACCGACTTTGGCTTCATTCGGCTCTAGTTGGCTTAACTCAGCAGCGCCTCAAATTCCTGGCGCAACCCATCCGCATTGCCCAACCGCGACACCATTAAACTGCCCTGGCCCGCGTCCGCAAGGCGATGTTTCCAAAAGGCGATCGCATCAGCATTTTGCATCCAAAAATCCACCACCGTGGCGGAAATATCATTCCAAGACCAATCATGCCGCCAAAGCACCGGTTCGATCGATTCCAAGGTGGCATCCAGCGTGCATTGAAAACTACCGATATATTCCACAGGGGGAGCGGGCGATCGCTCAATTAACTGTTGTTGCTCATGAAAAAAGTGCAGCACTGGAGACACACCCACAATTTCAAATGTGTAATCCATGGCAAACTCCCACAAATTTCAAAGGGCATTTCTGAAAAATAGAGGCGCAATCTTCTCCGAGCGCATGTCTCAAGGGCTGAGAAGGTGATTGCAGACGGTGAAGGTCATGAAATTGAATGAAAAGGGATTCGTTCTGATTCGTTCTGAGCTGTGAATGGGGGCTATGAACTGATTCTTGACTTTATGTATTAGCGCAAATTTTTTGAGCTTGGCAATGATTTTAGAAATTTATTGGCAAATGCAACAACCTTGTAAAAATCTCAAGTTATAAAAGACTCAATTGATACAAAAATTTCGTTTTATGGGCTGCAATCTGTTAGCACTCTCAGCTTTTTAGTGCTAATTGCTGAAGACTGACGCGATGTTCGATTGCCTGCCAGCTCATCAAAAATCGGCGTTGACCAAAAGCCAGGGATCGATCGACCCCTGGCGCTGGTTTTCTTGAATTGGAACGAGCAATCAATTAGCGCACCGTTGGCGCACCATTGGCGCACCATGGGCACAACATTGACGCACGATTGACGCACCATTGGCGCAGAAGGTGGATGGCAACGATCGGGGTTGAATCCTAGCGATCGTCCGCAAAATCCTGCATTTGTCCAGTGCGCACCGAGAGCTGTTGATTGCCACCCCGATCGCCCCGTCGCACAGTCATGGCCAGGGCCTGACCCACGCGGCTGCGTTCCACCAGTCCTTGCAACTGTTCCGCGCTGGTGACCCCCGTGCCATCAATTTGCACAATCACATCACCCCGCCGCAGGCCACCCCGGGCCGCAGGCGAATCGGGAATCACATTCACCACCAACACCCCCGACACTTCCGGCAGCATGATGGCGGCGTTGGGGTCGCTGTTGTTTTTGCGGGCCAAGTCAGGAGTCAAGGTGCGCATCTGAATGCCCAGGAACGGATGCGGCACGGCCTGACCCTTCGACAGCAAGGGCAAAATGCTCTTCACCTTGTTGATGGGAATGGCGAACCCAATCCCCATCGCGTCGGCACGGATGGCGGTGTTGATGCCAATCACCTCGCCCCGATCGTTCAGCAGTGGGCCGCCGGAGTTTCCGGGGTTGATGGCCGCGTCGGTTTGGATGAAGTCTAGGCGCTTGTCAGGAATGCCCACCTGCACGCTCGATCGCTTCAGGGTGCTGACAATGCCCAGGGTGACCGTGTTGTCCAGCCCCAACGGGTTCCCCACCGCGATCGCCCAATCGCCCACCTGCACCAAATCCGAATCGCCCAGGGGAGCCACCGGCAACCGTTCATTGCCGGGGCTGATTTTCACCACCGCCAAATCGGTGACCTCATCGGCCCCCAGCACGCGCCCATCAAACTCCCGCCCATCCTTGAGGGTCACGGTCACGCGATCGGCCCGATTTACCACATGGGCATTGGTCAACAGCAGACCATCACTTTCAATAATGAAGCCGGAGCCTTGCCCCGCAATCCGTTGGCGCTGTTCTCGGGGCATTTGCCGAAAAAACTCATCCCCAAAGAAGCGCTCAAACAGCGGATCGTTAAAAAACGGGTCAACCCGCCGGGTCACGGTGCGTTCCGTGTCGATGCGCACCACGGCCGCACCCACCCGGTTCACAGCCGCCGTCACAAAACTGTTGCTGCGGGGAGCCGCCACCTCCGCCGGGCGCTGGGCCGTGGCGCTGTCATCCACCAGGGCAACGGCGGAGGCAATTGGGCCGACCAGGGCGATCGCCCAGAGCAACACCGCCAGCCCGATCGCCCCGATCGCCCGTTGCCATGACGACGGTTGCCATGGTGACGATTGCAGTTGAGGCCGTGGCGATGGTTGCGTTTGCCCGCCGAAAAATATTAAACCCAGGCGTTTTGTTAGGCGCTGTTTCAGGCGTTTCAGTGGGTTTTGTTGATGATTGGCCCCAAGTCCCATAACGCTAAATTCCATTGCGGTTGTTTGGTTCCAAATGTTCCAGATTTTCCAGAGCTTCCAGGCAATCCAGGTGATCCAGAGGCTTCAGGTGTTCTAGGTTTCTTGGCTTCCGGGTTTCTAGGGGTTCTGAGCACAAGCCCCTTGCGAACTGAATGCCAGCCCATATCGACATCAAGACATCAAAACATCAAGACATCAGGGGAGCCAGAAAGCGAAATCCGAAACAGACTCGCGCCCGCTTCGGATTCAAAATGGCTGGCAAGGGCGGGGCGCTCGGCTCCCCAGAACCATACCGGAGCTGAACGTTAGGTAATTTGAATCAGCCAGGTACCGATATAGCGCAGCAAGGGCGTGTCACCGGGGGTCAAAATCCGGCAGTTGAAGTAATACATCCCGCCCATATCCGGGTTGCGCACATTGCTGAGCACCACCTCAAGCTGCTTACCCGAGGGAATCGGTTCCTTAGGATAAATCTCGATCGTGTAGTTTTCCGGATTCCAAACCACCCGATCTAGCTCAACCTTCTCGCCACCGTTCTTGTACCGCACATCAATGCGATCGGTGTCGAAACGTCCCTTGTAATAGTCGGGATAGTCGATCGCGATTTGGGCGATCGCCAGGTTCTGAGCCGGAATCCGCAACCGGTAGCGATCCCAGGAGCTTTCACGACCCCGATCGAGCCGGAAGCTCAGTTGACTTTCGCGACGGGGGCCACCAAAGAGCGTGAATCCAGGCAACTCCTGCGCCACCACTGCCGGCACAACTGCCAGGCTGCAACTCAGCGCGGCCAAGGCTGCCAAACCGCGACGCACCCAACGCTGCGACAGGGCACGCGGCTGACTCGAAGCCGGGGCAAAAGACTTAAAGGGCATGGATGGTGTCTCCCAATTGGAGCCAAACAAATGGAGCAATGAAGCGGCGATAAACCTTGGACATCGGGAATTTTCACCGCGAAAAGCTCGCCGGGGCAACTCATCGAAAGCTTTCATTTTCAGAAGACTCACCGAAGAGTTTTGCCGAGGGAATTTGCCGGTGAAACGCTGTCGATCGCTGATGGTGACTGGGTTTTGGGCCCCACCCCCATAGGTATCGTTGATGATCACTAAGACAGCACAAAAATGGCCAAGATTTACCAATTTTCTAAACAAAGCGTATCAAAACTTTGACCGCTTGTGGGGAGCGCGATCGCCCCAACCCAAATCGCTCGCCAATTGTCGCGCCAAGCGGCGCTCAAAGAGAGGCTCCAAAAGAGGCTCAAAGAAATACTCAAATTCAAGGCTCAAATTTAAGGCTCAAACTTAAGGAGCGCTCAAATTCAGGGGGTGCTCACGGGTTCTCGATCCTGCACTGACGCGAGTTCGCCCCCAATCCCATGGGCCATTAGCTGCCATTGGGCCAACGATTAGCAGTCCTGTGGCTCTGGTTTGCCAAAAGGGCCCACCCCCGCGCGACACTAACGAAAGGCAAATTGCACCATGGTCGGGCCCCAACCCCGCGCCACTTGCTGTGATTTAGCCCTCAGAATTTGCACCGGGAGCAAAATGGCATGACAATCACCATTTCGATCACAGCGGATCATCTCCAAAACCTAGACCTCAGCCCCATTCAACGGGCGATCGAGCCGCTCTTGGCCAGTGGCATTGCCGCCGCCGAACAACAAGTGCAACTCACCATTGACCTGCCCCGCGACCCCACCGACCCCCGCGAGCTGTCGGAAATTCCCGAAGTGCGGCTCTGGTTTCTGCGGGCAGACGCGGTTTATCCTTGGTTGCCCTTTGTTTTGGACTGGAAAGCAGGCGAACTCGGTCGCTATGCGGCCATGCTGGTTCCTCACCAATTCCATCCCACCGACGGAATTCAGTTCAATCCCGAAGCCTTGGAACTATTCGTGATGGGCAAGATTTTTGTATTAGCCAACTGGCTGAAAACCCAAGGAATTGGCACGCGATCGCGGCTTCAGGGCATGGCGCAAATGCTGGGCTACGACCTAGACGAGTCCTTTTTCGACTTGCTGGATTTGAGTTAGGTACTAACATGATCTCCGCTCCGGTCACCAGCCCTTTCAATGCCTTGGAAGAGCAGCCAAAACTAACTAGCACCTTGCTATCAGCCCTTGGCGATTTGAGTAATATTCAGACTGCCATTCCCAGAATTGCGAAAGACACTCGGCTCATGCAGCTCATCCAAGAGCAGGTTGCTGATTGGCCTAGTGAACATCATCTTCATCTGGGTGATGCCCGAACAAGCCTGAATCTTCCACCCGAAAGTGTCCATCTCATTCTGACTTCGCCGCCCTATTGGAACCTAAAGTCTTACAACTCAATTCAAGGACAAATGGGGGAAATTGACGATTATGATCAATTTATTCATGAACTCAATTTAGTTTGGGAGCAGTGCTTTCAACTACTCGCTCCCGGCGGTCGATTAATTTGCGTTGTGGGTGATGTTTGCTTATCTCGACGAAAAAATAATGGCCGCCATTCCGTATTTCCTCTTCATGCTTCCATTCAAGAAAGTTGCAGAGCAATTGGCTTCGATAATCTTTCTCCCATCATTTGGCACAAAATCGCCAATGCTTCCCTAGAATCAAAGGGAAATGGCACGGTTTTTATGGGTAAACCCTATGAACCCAACGGAATCATCAAAAACGATATTGAATTTGTTTTGATGCAGCGTAAGCCAGGGGGATATCGAAAAGTGAACTTAACAACTAAGTTGCTGAGTATTATTCCAGAAACAGATCACCGCACTTGGTTTCAACAGATCTGGAGTGATATTCCAGGTGCATCAACACGTCATCATCCGGCTCCTTATCCCCTAGAATTAGCCACAAGATTAATTAAAATGTTCTCGTTTGTAGGTGATGTGGTGCTTGATCCTTTTTCTGGCACAGGAACAACGTCCCTCGCGGCTGCTCAGTGTGGACGCAATAGCATTGGTTATGAAATTGACCCCACATACCTAAAACAATCCTATGACCGTTTAGCCCAGGAACTAACAAGCCTGTTCAGCAAAACTACGGTGATGCTGCATTCTGATTGCTAATCATTAAAACCTTAGTGTTTAAAAATAACTGAAATGCAAAATGTACTCCAAGATCTGGATACTAGGCTGGCGGTTGCTGTTCAACGGTTTTGGCAAATACGATCTGAGTCTGCTCAAGCAGTCCGTTCAGGAAAGCATCTTGATGATTTTCGTGAATTAGTTGCCAGCCTCTTAATCACGGCTGGCGTTGAGGAGAGTTGCATTTACTGGAAACAAGATACAGAGCTGCCAGGGTGGTTTCGTGCAGAAAAAAGTTGGGACTTATTAGTGATTATCAATCATCGGTTAGTTGCTGCAATTGAATTTAAATCCCAGGTTGGGTCTTTTGGGAATAATTTTAACAACCGAACTGAAGAAGCATTGGGTAGTGCAACTGATCTATGGAATGCCTACGAAAAAGGAGCATTCTATCCTTCACCGCGTCCCTGGTTAGGCTATTTCCTTTTGCTTGAAGATGCTGAAGCTGCTCATCGGCAAATTTCAATCAAGGAGCCTCATTTTTCAGTCTTTGAGGAATTTCAAGGTGCTTCCTATGTCACTCGATATCAGCAACTACTCATCAAGCTAATCCGCTCTCGGTTGTATGATTCTGCTTGCTTTTTAACTGCTCCTCAAATGGGAACAGAATCAAAAATCTATGATCAGCCAGAGCCTGAATTGACGTTTCGAGGGTTTATGGTTTCACTGTTGGGACGAGTCATTGCAGCGCTGGAGCTTTGATTTTCATAAGTTTTCGATGCCAGGCTTATCAGTTTTGAGATGTGGGCACAATGCGGGTCGTAATTCAGCGGGTGACGGCTTCTCGTGTGGCGATCGGGGGGGAAACTGTCGGGCAAATTGGCCGGGGGTTGAACCTGTTGGTGGCGATCGCCGCGACCGATACGGAGGCAGAGTTGCAGTGGATGGCGCGTAAATGTCTGGATTTGCGGCTGTTTCCCGATCCGGCGGCGGCGAATCCTCGGTTTGATTTGTCGGTCACTGAGATTGGCGGCGAACTGCTGGTGATCAGTCAGTTCACGCTCTATGGCGACGGGCGCAAGGGGCGGCGACCCAGTTTTGATCGCTCCGCCGCGCCCGATCGGGCCGAGTCCCTGTACGATCGCTTTGTGGAATTGCTGCGGGCCAGTGGTTTGCGCGTGGAAACCGGCCGGTTTGGCGCAATGATGCAAGTCCAGATCGACAATGATGGCCCAGTGACCTTAATTTTGGATTCCTAGAGTCTGGATTCCTAGCGGAGAGAGAAGATGACGGTGGTGGTGGCCGCGCTCTATCAATTTGTGGCGGTGGATGATTGGGCCGATTGGCGATCGCAGTGGCTCGATCGCGCCGGAGCCTTGGGGATTCGCGGCACGTTGCTGCTGGCCCAAGAAGGGATCAACGGCACGATCGCCGGTACTCGGGAGGCGATCGATCAGATGTTGGTGGCCCTGCGATCGCACCCAGCCCTCACGGATTTGAGCGCGCGCGAGTCGATCGCCCCGGCTATGCCCTTCCAGCGGCTAAAAATCAAACTGAAGCGGGAAATTGTCACCTTCAACCAACCGGTGGCCCCCACGGAGCGGACGGGAACCCGCGTGGCTCCGACCGATTGGAATGCGCTGATCGCCGATCCGGAGGTGAAGCTAATCGACACGCGCAACCAGTTTGAAGTGGCGATCGGTTCGTTTCAGGGGGCGATCGACCCAGAAACCCAGACTTTCACGGAATTTCCCGACGCGGTGGAACGGCTGCTGGATCCCCAGCGAGATCGAAAGGTGGCCATGTTCTGCACGGGTGGCATCCGCTGCGAGAAGGCTTCCGCTTACCTGTTGGCCCAAGGGTTCGAGCAGGTTTATCAACTAGAAGGCGGCATTCTCAATTACTTAGCCACCGTTGACCCGGCGGAAAGCGCCTGGCAGGGCGAATGCTTTGTGTTTGATGAACGGGTGGCGCTGCAACATGGCTTGCAACCGGGGACGTATCAGATGTGCCGCGCCTGTGGTCGGCCGGTCGATCGCGACCTCGACACCTGCCCCCACTGTCAATCCAGCCTGGGAGATGCCTCGTGAGCGATCGGGTAATCGAAATTTGGCAAGATCCGGCGGTGGTGCGCCATGTCGATCGCCTCTGGGCCAGTTTCCAGCAGGTGGTGGGGCGATCGCTGGGGGATTTATCGGCGGATCTCGACCCGATCGAGCGATCGCGTCGGATTTTTCACGCACCTTTTGTGGTGGTGTCCCACGGCACGGAAGCTGACCCGATTTTTAACTATGCCAACCAACGGGCGATCGAGTTGTGGGAGCTGAGTTGGGATGAGTTTGTGCAGTTGCCATCTCGGTTGAGCGCCGAGCCGATCGCCCGAGAAGAGCGAGCCAAAATGTTAGCAGAAGCAGCCGATCGGGGCTATATCAGCAACTATCAAGGGGTGCGAATTTCCAAAACGGGTCGTCGATTTCGGATCCTCGATGGGCTGATTTGGAACCTAGTCAATGAAGCAGGCCAACCCTACGGTCAAGCCGCCACATTCCAGCAAATTAAACCAGTCAATTGATACGAGTTAATTCATCAAAATCAATTCATTAAGCTGCTTAATTGCAACCAATTAAAACTTGCAATGATCAAATTTTTATCATTCACCCCCAGTAGGGGCGCACCGCTGTGCGCCCTGTACCGCATGTGACGGTTTAATCAGTCATTTTCATCATGAATGACGCATTCAACTATCAAGCGAATCAAGGATAAATGACCATTTACCTCATGCCACGTATGACATTTTAGCTAGTCATTTTCATCATGAATGACGCATTCAACCATCAAGCGAATCGAGGGCGCACGGCGGTGCGCCCCTACCAGGATGGTTGGCGATTTGCGTGATTCAATTGTTGTAATGAGCGATCACCTGGGAGACCTTGCCCGTGCTGCTGAGTTTCATCAACTCACCCGACTGCGTGCCCTGTTGATTGATGTAGTAAAGCACCAAACTTTCGATGCCCCACATCACATCTAACAGCTCAAACTTGAGATTGGGATAGACTTCCAACCCCTTTTGGAAATAGCGACGAAGGGCAGCTTTTCCTTGCACCCTTCCCGTCGGGTCACCCAAGAGCCGAGCCGCGATCGGGGAAATCAACACCACATCTTCCTCGTAGTGGCTCAAAATGCGATCGAGGTCGTGGCTATTCCAAGCCGCCACCCACTCTTGCGCAAATTCCTGGGCCTGGGATTGAGTCAGCATTGGTTTTTCCTCATTGAGTCGATCGCCTGGAATTTTAGGGGATCTCAATAGGGTTGACCATCTCGATGATAGATAGCCCAAGAGCCATCTATTTGTTGACAAGCTTTTAAATCATCGTTCGGATAGGTCACTTCATCGCCCGCCGTGCGATCGCCCACTTCCAAATAAACCGCATCTTCAGGCGATCGATTGATCAGTTGATGAGCAATGCCAGTTCCCGCCTTGAAGCCATAGCAATCACCGGAATGCAACTCAAATTCCCGATCGCCCACAATGAGGGTGAGCGTTCCCGCCAAAACAAAAATAAATTCATCTTGTTTAGAGTGACAATGGGCAAGAGCCGACGCGGAACCGGGCGCAAGTTCGGTTAAATTCACCCCAAAGTTTGACAATTGAAAGTAATCGCCCAATTTTCGCTTTAATCGACCCTTAACCACCGCGTCATAGGGTGATGGATAGATGGTTTGGCCACGCTGGGCGGGCACATTGTTGGCCGTAATCGGGTTAGGTTCCATGGAGTTGCTGGGCGCGATCGCGCAAGGGATGTGAATCGATCGATTCTCCAGTTTTAGCCTAGGAGTTTAGCGGCCCTTGCTTCACAAAAAATGCCCCATCGCGATCGCCCTGTCCAAACAGTGGGAGCGGCAATGGCACAATAGAAACCGTTAGAAACCGTTTTCCTTTTTAGATCGCGGGTGCATTATGGACTCCGTTGCTCCTCAGCGGGCCTTGCTGCTAGTGAATTCCAAATCGCGCCGAGGGCGGCAACTGCTCGGCCGGGCGATCGCCATTTTGGATGAAATGGGGTTCGAGCTAATTTTTCGCAGCACCAAGCGATCGAGCGATTTTCGCGATCTGATTCGGCAATATGCCAGCCGGATCGATTGTGTGATTATTGGCGGTGGTGACGGAACCCTGAATGCGGCCCTGCCAGCCTTGATCGAGACTCGGTTGCCCCTCGGCATTTTGCCCCTGGGAACCGCCAACGACCTGGCGCGCACGTTGGCAATTCCGGCGGACTTGAAACAGGCCTGCGCAGTGGTGGCCCAAGGGGTAACCAAGGCGATCGATGTGGGGCAAGTGAATGATCGCTATTTTTTCAATGTGGCCAGCCTGGGGTTAAGTGTCAGCATCACTCGCCAATTGAGCGGCGAAATCAAAAAGCGTTGGGGTGTGTTTGCCTACGCGATTGCTGCCATCCAAGCCCTTTGGAAATCGCGTCCTTTTACCGCAAAAATTGAAGTAAATGGTGAACTGCTAACAGTCAAAACGGTGCAAATTGCGGTGGGTAATGGTCGCTATTATGGTGGCGGCCTAAGCGTGGCTTGGGATGCTTCCATTGATGATCAACGGCTCGATTTATACAGCCTGGAAATTGCCCATTGGTGGCAAATGTTGCCGCTTTTGCCTGCAATGCACGCCGGTCGCCTCAATGATTGCGTGAATGTACGGACGATCGAGGCCACATCCCTAAAAATCATCACCAGTCGTCCCAAGTCCATCAACACCGATGGGGAGCTATCGACCACCACGCCCGCTGAATTTCGAGTGCTGCCGGCCCAACTGAAGGTTTTTGTACCAGCGGCGCGATCGAGCAGTGTTCAATCGAGCAGCGCCCAATCAAATAATCCCCAATCAAACAATCCCCAATCAAACAACTTAGACTGAGAATTCATTCAAGATGTCGTGCAGCTCATGAATCAAAAAAACTATCCTCAAGTGATTTTTCTCGATGCCGTGGGCACGCTATTTGGCGTGGCGGAAAGTGTGGGTCAGCAATATGCCCAAATGGCAAATCAACTCTTTGGGTTGCAACTCGATGATCAAGCCTTAAATCAAGCCTTTTATGATTGCTTTAAGGCGGCGGATCCTTGTGTTTTTCCAGGGGTTGATCGCGATCAATTACCCCATCTGGAATATCAATGGTGGGAAAGGCTGGCAGAACAAACGTTTACGCAAGCGGGATTATTTTCCGAAATTCCGGATTTCGCGGCCTATTTCGCAGCGCTTTACGATCGCTTTGCCACGGCGGCCCCTTGGTATGTGTATCCGGAAGTGCATGACACCTTAGCCAAGTGGCAGCGGTTGGGCATTGAGCTGGGGATTCTCTCCAATTTTGATACGCGGCTTTATCGCGTGTTGGATGCGTTGGATTTGACGCGCTATTTCAAGAGTTTCACCCTCTCGACGGAGGTGGGAGCCGCCAAGCCCGATCGCGCCGTGTTTGTTGCGGCCCTGGCCCAGCATGGCTGTGAACCGGCGGCCGCTTGGCACATTGGCGACAGCTTGGAGGATGACTACCAAGGGGCCACAGCGGCGGGGCTGCGGGCCCTGTGGCTAAACCGGCGGTAAAGTGTAGTGGCTCTGGGCGCGATCGACCGCAGCCGCGATCGCCGCCCGCCGATTGCCATTCTTTAGCCATGACCTCCTTGAACGCCGTTACCGTCACCGTTCCTGCCACCACCGCCAACTTGGGCCCCGGCTTCGACTGTTTGGGGGCTTCGTTGGCGTTGTACAACGAATTTCGCTTCACCCGAATTGAGTCGGGCTTAGAAATTATTCCCACCGGCACGGAGGCGGATCGCGTCTCGCGGGATGAAACCAACCTGGTTTATCGTTCCTACGCCAAGGTGTTTGAACTGGCGCAGGAAACGCCTTACCCGGTGCGGATTGAGATTGGCTTGGGTGTGCCCTTGGCCCGGGGATTGGGCAGCTCGGCCACGGCGATCGCGGCGGGCATTGCCGGAGCAAACTATTTGTTAGGGGGGGCGCTGTCGCCGGCCCAGGTGTTGGCCCTGGCGATCGAAACGGAAGGCCATCCCGATAACATCGTGCCGGCCCTGTTGGGGGGCTGTCGCTTGGCGGCCGATCGCGAAGGGATTTGGACCCAATGCGAAGTGCCTTGGCATTCCTCAATTCAACCGGTGATCGCAGTTCCCAACTTTGAGCTATCCACCGAAGCGGCTCGCAGCGTGTTGCCCCCCAGCTATTCCCGGGCCGATGCCATTTTCAATGCGGCTCACTTAGGCCTCTTGTTGCGGGGCATCAACGAAGGGCGCGGCGATTGGCTAACCACTGCCATGCAGGATCGGATTCACCAACCCTATCGCATGACCCTGATTCCCGGCTTTGAGGCGGTACGGCAGGCGGCGATCGAGGCGGGAGCCTATGAGTTGGTGATTAGCGGAGCGGGCCCAACCCTGCTGGCCTTGGCCCACCGAGACAAGGCGGCGGCCGTGGGTGAAGCCATGCAAGCGGCTTGGACAGCAACGGGCATTGGAGCCGTGGCGGGGCCGGTGGAGTTGGATGTGTATGGAACCCGAGTCCAGCCGTAAACTGGCCCCAAATCTGGGGAATTCGCCCACGGGAGTTCCCTGTTATCGATCGGGGGGCAGACTATGGCACAGGTTTGGGTTTTGGGCAGCATTAATGCCGATCGCACGGTGGCGGTGGCCAAGTTGCCACAACCGGGAGAAACGGTTTTGGCTGGGGCGATCGGGGAGGCCAGCGGCGGCAAAGGGGCGAATCAGGCCGTCGCGGCGGCAAAGTTGGGAGCGGCCACGGCTCTGATTGGCCGCGTGGGTGAAGACGCGATCGGGGAAATCCTATTGCAAGATCTGCAAACCAGCGGGGTTGATGTCAGCCGGGTGGCGATCGACTCCTTGGCTCCCACGGGCCAGGCCTGGATTGCGGTGGATGGCCTGGGCCAAAACCAAATCATCGTGCTGCCCGGGGCTAACCAGGCCGTGGGCGGTGCTGAGGTTGATCGCCTCCAGCGCTCCTTGGGCAGTGCGCCGCGCCCGATCGCCCTGTTATTGCAACTGGAAGTACCCTTGGCGGCCGTGGTGGCGGCGGCCCAAGCGGGTCAAGCGGCCGGGGCGATCGTCCTTTTGGATCCGGCCCCGGCTCCCGAGCACCTCCCCCCGGAACTTTGGGCCGCGATCGATTGGATCACTCCCAACGCCACGGAAGCGGCCCAACTGGTGGGCTTCCCGGTGCAAACCCCCGAGGATGCGGCCCGCGCGGCTACCAGGCTCCAGGAGTTGGGAGCCAAGGGGGCCATTGTGACCCTGGGCGAGCAAGGGGCTTGGGTGGCTGGGCCGACGGATTGTTTTTGGCAACCGGCCTTCCCGGTCAGGGCGATCGACTCTGTGGCGGCGGGTGATGGGTTCAATGGAGCGCTGGCGGCGGCGTTGGTGGCGGGACAACCCCTCTCGGTGGCCGTGCGGCGAGCAGCGGCGGCGGGCGCACTCACAACCACCCGATCGGGGGCCCAATCTGCCCTGCCCAACGCTGGAGAGCTGACGGCTTTTCTGGCCCAAAACGCATCGAACTAATTCCGACTGTGCCCAAAGGTAAAAGTCTTTTTTCGGGATCCGCTCAGCTTCCCGCTGAGCCGGCCCCCAGATCGAAGCGATCGCCCAAAGAACTGAGTTGCACCGAGCTAGATGAGTCTGCCAAGGAAGTGGGATGGCAGGCACAATCCACCTTAGGCAAGTTTGGTTCTGGGTGACTTTCTGGGTGATTCTCTTGGTGATTGGTGCGATCGCCATGACCCCGATCGCCCGTTCCCTCATCCCGCGCACTACAGCGATCGCACAGGCCGTAAAACTCCAACGTGTGATAAAACACCCGAAACCGGTGCTCCATGCTCAATCGCTGGGTCAAATCCTGCACGGGACATTCATGAATCGGTTGCGATCGCCCACATTGGATACAGTTCAAGTGGTGGCGATCTTTCTTGATAAAACTGTAGAGCGATTCACCGCTGGCCAGCATTCGCACCTGCACCGCCCCGTTCAGCTTCAGGGTTTCCAGGGCCCGATAAACCGTGGCCAGCCCCATGCCTTGCCCCACATCGCGCAGTTTGATGTAGAGCGCTTGGGCAGAAATTTCGCCTTCAATGGTTTGCAGCACCTGCAAAACACGCTCTTGGTTTCGGGTCAGGGGTCGTTTCATGGCGATCTCAGACCCCGAAGAATGCTGGCTCGATCGGGGTGGTTCTTTTCCTATTCAATCAGGTTTTTCAGCCGGTTCCTGGCGGAATCTGGCTCCCGAGGGAACTCCCGCAGCCTGGCTGCTGGAACCGGCCCCCCTCGCTTTAAGATAGTGTCTTGATCGTTGGATTGCCGTGGTTGCTCAATCCCAACCCAAAAGTTAGCATCACCCTTGGTTCCCCCAACTCGATCGTCGCCATCCCAGAGGTTTCTAGCCCCGTGAGTACCCAGCAATATCGCGCCAAAATCCACGTTACCCTGCGTCCCTCTGTGCTCGATCCGGCCGGTGTGGCGGTGCAGTCCGGCCTGAAGCAGTTGGGCTATGAAGGGGTGGATTCTGTCCGCATTGGCAAATACATTGAGCTGACCGTGGCGGCGACGGATCCAGAAGCGGCCCGCAGCCAAGTGGATGAAATGTGCGATCGCCTGTTGGCCAACCCCACCATCGAAAACTACTCGATCGAAATTGCCTAAACGCACCCATCCCCACATTCACCCATGGGCAACCTTCAGCAAACAGGGCGGGCGATCGTGCGGTTGCTGCGCTGGGACAAACCGGCGGGGCGGCTGATTCTGCTGATTCCGGCCCTGTGGGCCTTGGTGTTGGCCAGTGACGGCCGGCCCCATCCCCTGCTGGTGCTGGTGGTGGTGGTGGGCACAATCACCACTAGCGCCGCCGGTTGCGTGGTGAATGACCTGTGGGATCGCAACATTGACCCCAAGGTGGAACGCACCAAACAACGGCCCCTGGCCGCCCGATCGCTCTCGGTGAAAGTGGGCGTGGGGGTGATGCTGGTGGCGGCCCTTTGTGCGGCCGGGCTGTTGCCCTTTTTGAATGGCTTGAGCGTGCTGCTTTCTGTGGCGGCTGTGCCGGTGATTGCGCTCTATCCTGCGGCCAAGCGGGTGTTTCCGGTTCCGCAATTGGTGCTGGCGATCGCCTGGGGGTTTGCGGTGCTGATTCCTTGGAGCGCGGCGATCGACCCGCCCAGTTTGGACTTGCCGGCCTGGTTACTATGGGGCGCGGTGGTGCTCTGGACGCTGGGCTTTGATACGGTTTATGCCCTGGCCGATCGGGAGGACGATCGCCGGTTGGGCATCCACTCCAGCGCCCTCTTCTTTGGCGATTTGGCTCCCCAGGCGATCGGGGCGTTCTATGCGGGTACGGCCCTGTTGTTGGCCTACACGGCTTTGGCCCTGGAGCTAAACATTGGTTTTTGGCTCACCCTATTCGGGGCGATCGGTCTTTGGGTTCAGCAATATCTGCGCCTGAGCGATCGGCAACTGTCCCGCGCGGCCTACGGCAAAATGTTTGCGGAAAACGTGACGATCGGCTTTGTGCTCCTGGCCGGAATGCTGGTCGGCTGCTGGTTTTAGGGGTGGCCATTCGCGATCAGTTCATTAACTCTTTCCGATCCTAAGCATCCTCATCATGGGTCAGCTAGCCGCAGAACGAGCCACCGATTGAGAGCTGCTAAGTCGTTTCTAGCTTCTCTTCATGAGTTAGCTCTAAAACTCGATTACAGTCAATCGCAAGTTTTCACCATGGAAATTTGCCTGAAAATAAATCCTCTGTTTGTTGTTTTGATAAATCTCGAATATTGGCATTATTAAAATAGGTCGAGAATAAAGCAATTGTTGCTGCCATTGTAGACAAATCATCGCTATACCCAACAGCAGGCAAAATATCAGGAATGGCATCAAGGGGCATTCCAAAGTAAGCCAAAGCAGTCACAATAGCAACTTTTGCAGGCACGGGAACAGATTCATCATGTAGAGCATTCCACAACATAAAGCCATGCTCGACAACTACCTTCCCTGCCTGAACACCAAATCCTTGCATCTTCGCAACAAAGGTTTCATCCGAGAACTCTACATAGTTAAGGATTTCTTCATCGCCAGAGTGGGATAGCGATTTTACAGGAATACCAAGCATTTCCATACGTTCAAGTAATGCTTGTACTTTCTCTCTCAAATTGGACGTGTCATCATTTTTGGCTACTGACAATAATTCCACAAATTCCCGGATAACCTTAACTTGAGCAGAGTTAATATTTAGCTCCTTTTTAGCAATATTGATTGCTTCCTCTTCACCATCCGTCATTACACCATCAATAAAGACTAAGTTGATAATGAAGAAGATGAGTCCAAATTTCAGTTCTGGATGGGCTGTTGAAAGTTTTTGAATTGATTCTTGCAAGTTAGGAGGATTGCATGAATACACTTGAACTTGTTTCTTACCCTCATCCGATAAACTGGCAAAAGAGGGGCTAGTCAAAATCATAACGACTTCATCTTCACTGATTTCCCCATCAGCCGCAGCGACTGCTAGAAGTACAGCAAAGAACGTCACCATTTCGTCATCTGAAAATGGCCACAAGCCTTGAATTGCTTGCACTAATCCGAAAGCTGTATCACCAATTGCTTGACCAATGCTACCTGCCGTGTTGGTAACGGCATCGAATGCGGAATTAAACCAATTACCCATGATTTGAAGCTGTTGGTAATTTTTCGATGGGGAGATTCCAACTTTAGTCAGCTCGGCTATGAAGCGGTCTAGCCAGATTTCGGGACTGTGATGAGTTAACCTCACCCACTAGGTAGTGTACAGGCTCACTCTTGATTTGTACAGAGATCTTTGCATATGAGTGATATGGATAAAATCATAGCAAACTAAGATTATTCGCTATGACAGGGAGAGGCGAAACATGTTCGGGAGAGGGATATTCCATGAAAACCTATATTGTTTGTCAAGGACGAACTGAGGTTCAATTACTGAAGAAAGTACTACCATTAGAATCAACCAAAAATGTTGAGATTGTAGAAGGCGGTGGGCTATATGCTCTCAAGTCTCTAGCCCTTTCTTTAATTGTGCGCCGCCAGTCTCCCGTGGTGGTTGTAGTTGATTCAGATTCGGTAGTGCCTGAGCAAGTTCAGCAACGAGTGAGAGATATTGAAGAACTCCTCAGCAGTCTTGCCGCCAATACACCCGTGAAGGTTATTCCAGCAATTCCAGCTTTAGAAAGCATCTTTTTTTACGATGTTCCTTTGCTGACACACTTGTTAGATTATGCACCTACCCCGGATCTCCTGAGTCAGGCAACTTATCAGCCTAGAAAGGTCTTAGATCAGTTAATTTTTCAATCCAAAGATATAAAGAATATTGCTCAGTTGATGGACAATTTAACTGAGCAAGATGTTGCAACTTTGCGTGAATCCAGAGTGATTCAAGAGCTAATGGAGTTTCTTCAATCGGTTCAGGTCACTGACGAAGTTTTGGAGCGATCGCCCTAGCTAGAATCTGCATCAAAACCCGGCGGCGGTCATTTGGCGGACGGTGGTGAGGGCGGAATAGCTCGTACCCGCTGTGCCTTCGCCCGGGTGGGTGGAGTCGCCCACCAGCCAGAGACCCGGAACCGGCGTGCGATTGCCGATCGCGAAGGGGCCAAAGGTGGAAACGCGCATTCCCAGACCACCCACGTAGCCGAACTTGCGGCCCGTGAAGTCTTCAAAGGTGCGGGGGGTAGCAGCTTCGCAGTGGACGATCGCCTCCGGATCGAGCTGGAAATAGCGCCCGAGTTTGCCGATCGCCTCTTCCGTATAGCGGGTTTTGAGGGCTTCGTATTCCGCTCGATCGCGGCAACGATACCAGGGCTGCGGATCAACAAAGGAGGACGCAGTGATCGTCGCCATACCAGCCGGGGCACGCCCATCGCCCTCGCGGCTGACGGACACAAACAGCGAATTGTTTTCGCCCACGGGGCCGTCCCAGTCGTAGAGGAATTGCAGGTGAGGCGGGCAGTCGGCGGGCAGGGCCGCGCGATCGACCCCCAGATAGACCACGAAAGCGCCCGAGGGTTCCGGCAGTTTCTCGGCGCGCGATCGATAGAAGTCCGTGGCCAGGCGATCGAACCAGGGGCGATCGCTTGGCCAATCCACCATCTCAATTAAGTTCTGAATCGGCACATTCGCCACCACCGCCGCCACTGGTTCAATCCAGGTCTCATCGGTTTTCAGGTTCCGCACCACCACGCCCGTGGTTTCGCCGTTTTCGGTGATGATCCGCTCAACCCGATGGCGCATTTGGAGCTGGCCCCCATCCTGGGTTAACGATTCCAACAGGCGATCGCTCAACACCTGCATACTGCCCTCCAAGTGGTACAGCCCAAAGGGTTCCTGGGACAGCCCCAACGCCGTCGCCGCATAAAGCAGCGCCGTTTCGTCCGCCCCCACCTGGGAATAGAGTTTCAGTTGCATATCCAAAAAGGTTTTCAAGCGGCGATCGCCCGCCAAGCCCAACCGCTGCAACAGGTCGCCCACCGTTGAAAAGGCGTGGGGAGCCGTCAGCAAAGTGCTGGGTTTCACTGCCTTCAGCAGTTGCACCACATCCCAAGCATTGCCCGGCGGCAGCACCGGATCGCCCGCCTGAAACTCCCAGCTATAACGAAACAAATCCGCCAGCAACCGCCAAAAAGGTTCGCTACCGGGAAATTGCCGAGATCGTTCCGCCCGCCAGCGATCGGGGTCGCGCCACACGGAAATCGGCTCCGTTTCTCCCGGCAAAAACACCGCGCAAGCCGGATCGCAGGGCGTGGCGGCCGGCAATTCGATGCCCAATTCGCCAAAAATCCGGTGATGGATGCCGCCCGGCTCCAGCCCCGCCACCTGGGTCGCGCCCACCTCAAAGGTGAAGCCCCGCCGCCGAAAGGTAGACGCACAGCCCCCCGGCACGATTGCCAGGTCAAACACCTTGACCGATCGCCCTCGCCGCGCCAGCAGGGCCGCCGTGGTCAGTCCGCCAATTCCCGCCCCAATCACCACGATCGGGCGGTTTGCGTCGGTTGCGGTGGTTGGGGTCATAGGACAGCGCGCCGAGGATGAGTTGCAGAATTTGTAAACTTTTGTAAATTATCACTCATCTCCGGGCCGATCGTCAGGGAATGCCATAATCGGGACAACCCAGGGCTAGCCTCAGTCACCGTATCGTGGCTTGGGTGGGGCAGGATTTCCCCAGTGCGCCCAAATTTGCAAAATCTCCAGCAAAATTGCGGATAGCCAGCCTTCCAAAATGGCCTACAGCAAGTTTTCTCTTAAAACCGTCAAGGAAACATTTGGCATCACTTTAATTGAAGATCAATCTCTCTTTGATCTCAGCCAGATTCCATCCGTGACCATTAGTCCTTATTTGGAATTAACCCTGGCCGAAGGGACTTCTATTGCCCTCGCAATTAATACGGAAAAGTCCCGATCGGAATGGATTATTGCACCCATTTTGACGGAAGTTCGCAAGCAGGTTCATGCCCAAATTAGCCTGTTTTCGGGACGGAGTTTCACAGTCGATCGCAAGCGGGGGCTGTATGGTCAGTGTGACTACCTATTAAGCCTAAGTCCTGAGCAGCTTTATATTGCAGCACCCGCGATCGCCGTTGTGGAAGCGAAAAAAGAAGACATCGTAGCGGGCTTGGGTCAATGCATTGCCACCATGTATGCCGCTTGGTTGTTTAATGAGCGAGAAAATCGCCCTTTACCTTGGATTTATGGAGCCGTGACAACGGGCACAACTTGGAAATTTTTGAAACTGCGTGATCGCACGGTCTATATCGATCGAGATGAATATTACTTTAAAGAAATCCAAACAATCTTAGGAATCTTCCAAGTGATTTTGAAAACTATCGACCATCCAGAGGAGTAAATACCATCATGCTAGCGGTTGAACAACGCTATTCATTGGCTGAGTATCGATCGCTTGAGGAAAGATCGGAACAACGCCACGAATATGCCAATGGATTGATTTGGGAAATGCCGGGCGGATCGATTAATCACAGCCGGATTGCAACGGAGATTTGCAGTCTATTAATTAGCCAACTGGATCAAACCCAATTTGAGGTTTTTAACAGTGATCTACGGCTCTGGATTCCTACCTATCAACGGGGAACCTATCCCGATGTGATGGTGATTGCTGGGCTGCCACAACGGCATGACGATCGAGATGATGAGGTGCTGAATCCTTGTTTCCTGGTTGAGGTTCTGTCGCCTTCTACGGAACTGTTCGATCGCGATGATAAGTTTCGATTCTATCGATCGATTCCTGAGTTTGCGGAATATCTGTTGGTGCGGCAAGATGAACCCTTCATCACCCATTTTTGGAAGTTGGATGACTCAAACTGGCAATTTTGCGACTATTGCGATCGAACCCAAACGATCGCCCTCAAAACCTTACCCGCCACCCTGCCGATCGCCCAAATTTATCGCCGCGTCGTGTTTCGCGAATCCAAATAACCCCAAATAACCAATCCCCACAGACCAATCCATATAATGGTCGAGACCTGCGCTCTAGTTGAATTGCCGTGGCTCGTGTCGTTTTGGATAACGTCTACAAAAGCTATCCGCCCCGCGATCGCGCGCCCGGTGGCAGTCCCACGGCCGTGTTGCGGCGGATTAGCCTGACGATCGAGGACGGTGAATTTTTGGTGTTGGTGGGCCCGTCCGGTTGCGGCAAAAGCACCCTGCTGCGATCGATTGCCGGACTGGAAGATGTGACGGGCGGCGAAATTTGGGTGGGCGATCGGCGCGTCGATCCGTTGCCCCCGAAGGCGCGGGACGTGGCCATGGTGTTCCAAAGCTACGCGCTCTATCCACACCTGAATGTCTACGACAACATCGCCTTCGGGCTGCGGCGGCTGAATCCCCCGCCAGCGGAGGGATGGCAAAAATGGGAACCCTTGGCGGTGGGGCTGACGCGGCGACTGCCGGCCCCCTTGCGGTACGAGTCAGCCCAAGAGCGGGAAATTGGCCAGCGGGTGCGTGAGGTGGCCACCATGTTGCAAATTGACCATCTGCTCGATCGCCTGCCCAAGGAATTATCCGGCGGCCAAAAACAGCGGGTGGCCCTGGGCCGGGCGATCGCTCGAAACCCGCAGGTATTTTTGATGGATGAGCCGCTGAGTAATTTGGATGCCAAGTTGCGCACGGAGACCCGATCGCAAATTGTGCAGCTCCAACGCAAGCTGAAAACCACCACGGTTTACGTTACCCATGACCAGGTGGAAGCGATGACCATGGGCGATCGAATTGCGGTGCTCAACGGTGGGCAAATTCAGCAAATTGCGCCGCCCTTGGAACTCTATCACCAGCCAGCCAACCGGTTTGTGGCGGAGTTTATCGGCTCGCCCACCATGAATTTTTTGCCCGTGTGGGTGAAACGGCCGGCCCTGCTGACCAATGGCGAATTTCGGATGACGCTGCCGGAAATTTGGGACAAAACCCTAGAACCCTACGACGGCCGAGCGCTATGGCTGGGAGTACGTCCAGAACACTTGAGCGATGGTTTACCTGCGCCCAAAAATTTACCGGTGCGCGTGTTGCAAGTGGAGGCGCTGGGGTCGGAAACCTACGCGCTGGTGGAACCGATCGACCGGGGATTAGTGCGCACTTTAGAAGAGGCCCCGGCCAAACCGTTGCAAGTGCGCCTGCCGCCCGATCGCCCGATCGCTCTGGGTGATGAATTGTGGCTGTCGATTCCCAGCGAGCAACTCTACCTATTCGACCCCAGCACCGGCAAGGCTCTCTATCCCTAGGTTTTGTATCCTGAAGTTAGATTTTGGTTCGATCTCGCCCGATCGCTGCCCATGGTTGCCCTACCCGATCGCCCGCTCCTAACGGCTGAGGAATACTTCGCCTGGGAAGCCACCCAAGCGGAACGCCACGAATTTTGGGACGGCGAACCGATCGCCATGAGCGGCAGCACCCGATCGCACAATCGCATCGCCGGTAACATTTTCGCGGCGCTCACCAACGCCCTCGCCGATCGCCCCTGTGAGGTCTATATTTCCGATATCAAAGTGCAGGCAGTTCCAGGGCGCAAATATTTCTATCCCGATCTGATGGTGACCTGCGACGATCGCGACCAAGATGAACGTTTCGTGCAGTTTCCATCCCTGATTGTCGAGGTTTTGTCCTCCTCCACGGAGTCCTTCGATCGCGGGGCAAAGTTTGTCGCCTACCACCGTTTAGAGACCCTGCAAACCTACATTTTGGTGCAGGTCGATCGCCCGGCCATTGAGGTGTTTCAACGGAACGATCGGGGCCAGTGGGTATTGTCGGACTATGGCTTAGACGATGCGATCGACCTAGGGGCGATCGCGCTGACCCTATCTGTGAAAACGATTTATCGGCAGATTGCTTTTGCAGATCCTGACCCTAGCTCGGAAGCTCACTGAGATTTAGGGTCAATTGACAGGGGGCGAAAGAACGTCGATGGAGCGGCGTGGGGCCAAGAGTTTGCAAGGCTGCCCGATGGGCCGCCGTGCCATAGCCCTTGTTGGCAGCTAGGTCATAGCCCGGATATTGCGCCGCGAAGTCAATGATCTGTTCATCGCGGTGAACTTTCGCCAAAATGCTGGCAGCGGCGATCGCGATCGATTGTCGATCGCCCTGAATGAGCGTTTCTTGGGGGCAAAACAAGTTGGGAATGGGTCGATTGCCGTCCACCAAGCAGCGATCGGGTCGCGGGTGCAATTGCTCCAGGGCCCGCCGCATGGCCAGGAACGTGGCTTGCAAAATGTTGAGTTGATCAATTTCGGCCACGGAAGCTTCCGCGATCGCCCAGGCCACTGCCCGATCGCGAATGGGTTCCACCAGAGCTTGACGCTGGCGAGCCGACAGTTGCTTGCTATCCCGCACGCCCAAAGCCCGCAAGTCGCTCTCTGCCTCGGCCGTTAAAATCACCGCCGCTGCCACCACGGGCCCGAAAAGTGCGCCGCGGCCCACCTCATCCACCCCCGCAGTCCAAGGGGATTGAGCCGGAGCCGGAGCTATGGAGTCGGTCAGGGAGCGATCGGGCAGCAATTCCGTCACGATCGCCCCATCCCTAGACCGCACCGCTTTACTCCCCATGGGGCTAAGCACGAGTGCTCGATCGACGACGGCGGCGGCGCGGCCGGCCGTTGGCATCCCCACCGGGCGTGACGGACACGATTTCCGGCAAGCCACTGGGCGGCTCCTCGGCCCCATTCCCATTGGAAACATTCAAAGGCAGAGATTCCGTGGGAACCAGTTCCGCCGCGATCGGGGCTGGGTCATTCCCTTCGGCCGGCTCGATCGAGTCCACCACCGGTTGCGGAGCCGGAACGGGCGGAGCCGTTTGACCCGGTAACAGCACCGAGACGATCGCGCTTTCCGGGTTTTCCGGCTGTCGATCGCTCAACAGCAGCGGCGATACCCCCATCCAGGCATAAACTTCCTGCTCTTCCGAAGTCATGGTCACGGCCACCACTTCCCGGGGTTCCGCAGTCCGAGCACCGCGCCCTCGGCTCCGTTCCGGTCGGCCATTGCGGCCTTGGGCGGCTGGGGCGGGGCTGGGTTGGGCGGCGGCGGCCACCGTGGGCGGCTCCAACGGTGCTTCATCCACCTCGGGTTCTGCCGCCACCGGCAAACTGGCCGCCCCACGCCGACTCACCGGCTCATCGTTCCCTCCGCGACGGCGACGGCGACGGCGGCTGTTGCTGCCATTCAGGGACTCTTGATAGTTGGGATGGTTGCTCAGATCCAAATCCTGCAAGTTAGGCAAGGGATCTTCCAAGCTGGGGAGGCTGGCGATCGCAGCGGCCGGGGGGAGTTCGCGCGATCGGGAAACCGAGCGACGACTGCCAACACTCGATCGACTCTTTTGCAGCATCGGAATACTGCGGCGATCTCCACTTTCTACATTGGGCAACAGGCTCACCGGTTCCGCATCATCCGCCTCATCGGGCAGGTGGGCCAAAATGCCCAGACCGCCACAGGTGGGGCAAGCACGGCCAAACAACTCATAGATGTTTTGGCCCTGACGTTTCCGGGTGAGTTCCACCAAGCCCAACTCCGAAAGCTGGGCAATTTGGGGCCGGGCCTTGTCGGACTTCAGCGCTTTGCTGAAATGTTCCAACACTTGCAGGCGATCGCGGTGGGATTCCATATCAATGAAGTCCACCACAATTACCCCCGCCAAATTTCGCAGGCGTAACTGACGGGCAATTTCCGTGGCCGCCTCGCAGTTCGTCCAAAGCACCGTTTCGCGGGCCGTGGCCGATCGGGTGAAGGAACCGGAGTTCACATCAATCACCGTCAGGGCTTCGGTCGGTTCAATGATGATGTAGCCACCGGAAGGCAAATCCACACGCGGCTTCAAGGCCTCGCGAATCGCCGCATTCACCCGGAAATATTCCAGAATTGACGATCGCTCCCGGTGATGGTCGATCGACACGCCCGGTAAGGTTTTGCTGCCCGCCCAGAGGGTCACCTGCTGCTTAATTCGCTTCATGCCCGAGTGGGAATCCACCACCACTCGGTTCACTTCTTGGGTATAGGCCTCCCGCAACACCCGTTGAATAAAGTCGTCGTCCCGTTCCAGCAGGGCCGGCGCGCGGGTCGAAGCCGCCTCCTGTTGAATCGACTCCCAACGGCGTTGCAGGGCTTCAAGATCTTCCATGATCGCCTCTTCGGCCACGCCCTCGGCCTCCGTGCGCACCAACAGCCCCATCCCCGCGGGCTTGATCAAAATGGCCAAGGCCCGCAGTCGGTGGCGCTCGTTCTCGCGCTCAATCCGCCGGGACAGGTTCACCCCCGACCCAAAGGGCATTAGCACCAAATAGCGACCGGGCAAACTGACTTTGCCGGTTAACCGAGGGCCCTTGTTGCCCGTCGGTTCTTTCATCACCTGCACCAAGACTTTTTGCTGCGGCGCGAGGAGTTCAGTAATCGAACCAGCGGTTTTGCGCAACCGCAGCGGGCCCAAGTCGGAAACGTGAATGAACCCGTTGCGTTCGGAATCCCCAATGTTGACGAAGGCCGCGTCAATGCCGGGCAGCACGTTCTCCACCACCCCGAGGTAAATGTCGCCCACCTGGTGACTGCCGGTGGCCACGATCAGTTCTTGAACGCGATCTTCGCTAAAAACGGCAGCAATGCGGTGCTGTTCGGCGATGATAATTTGTTTGGGCATGCAGATTCCTCTGGGAATTCACGGGCGATCGCCACATGCGGTCTACTGCACCGCCGAGAGGATGCAGGGGGCGACCGTCGCCGGGGATAAGACAGTAATTAATCGAAGGCTCGCTGACCAACCGCTTCATGCAGGTTCGATCGAGAAAAGCAAACAGGGTGTGCGGCTGCATCCATCAAGGAGCAGCACAGCATCGATTGATTTCTCGGTTCAATCGAGCAGCTAGAAATACCGGAGACATTCACCTCGACCGGGGAATTGCCCAGAAGCAGAAGTCAAGACTGAGGCAAACTGCGCAGGGCCAAACCAACGAACAAACTCGCGATCAATCAAGAAGACCCCGGTATGGGGCTTTGATCGAGACTTGACCCAAAAGGGTTGCGACTGAATGGCGATCGACAACTTGATCCAGACACAATTCGATCAAAGCACGTTGGATTTGTTGGCCTGTTAAAAATCTCCTATCCAGCACAGCTTGAGCAACTCTCACTCAGTCTGGAACCGGTGACTTGTTAACAGGGATTGGCCAAAGCAGATGTTACGAGCTTAACCCTGCATCTTGCGGGTTTCCTACATCATCGAGAGCAAGTTTGGCTCTGAGGTGTGGTTGCCCGCAAAGAGTTAGATTCGTGGGCGGCATTCAATCGCCGAGGCAATTCCTGAGGATTGGCGGTGGCTCGGGATATTTTCGCTGCTGCACAGGCGCTCGATCGAGGACGGGCACTAAGCGCGTTCTGGGTAAATGCCTGGCTCGATTGATTTTGAAGGCGATCGGCTGCTGAGGCTTTGTCTTTGGTGGTGTCGCGCACCGGGACAATTGCCTAGCAGTCATCTCCAGTGTAGCAGGTGGCTAGCACAGAACTGGGGGGTTCACTAGAATCATGCGACTCTTCTCGCAAATTGTTACGAATTGCAATGATTTGCGAGGCTTGTTCACGGTTCACGGTAACAGCGTGCAGCAGCAACCCAGGAATGCAGCCACCAATGGACGATCGCCTCTACCTAACCGCGCTACATGACTACGCCTCAGTTGCCCGATCAATTAATTGCCCGATCAATTAATTGCTAATTGCCAAATCAATTGCCAACTCGGGAGATGCAACCGATCGCACTGCGGCCGCCAACAGCAGTTGCAACCGGTGCGATCGCACCAAACTGATGTCTTGGCCCGTGGCTTGCTCCAGCAACCACACCAAATGCTCGGGCCGCAGTTGTTGCCCATCGTTGCGGCAGAGGCCCCGGAATCGCAGGGTGGCGGATTCGCCCAGGGGTGGCTCGGTGGGGTCAATCAGTTGCACCTGATCTAGCCAATCGCGCAGGTTCACTTGGGTGGTTTTGCCGGATTTGGTGGTTTTTTCCCAGAGCCATTCGGGGCGATCGAGCACAGCAGCCAAGGCAGCGGCCCAATCGATCGCCTCGCCATCGGTGGCAGTGACGGTGATTTCGTATTCCGCGCGATCGAGCAGTTGGTTCGCCGCCGGATCCTTCAGGGGCACTTCCTCGATCGCCAGCAAGGGCAAATCCACCGGCAATTGGGCCGCCAAAGCGGCCTGGATCTGCGCCAGGGGCCAGAGATCCGTGAGTTCTAGATCGAGAATTTCTCCCTCACTGGTCACGCCCAAGGAGAGGGCATGGGCCGGCACAATCCGGGGCGAGGGATGGAAACCGCCCGTGTAGGACACCGGAATTGCTGCCCGACGCACGGCGCGATCGAGCAGGCGCATCAGATCCAAATGACTGAGCAGGGCCATTTCGCCCCGCTTGGCAAACCGCAGCCGCACCCGCTGGGCCCGGGTTTGATTGGGCTTGAAGTGGCCCTGGAACTGCGGAATCACAGGCGGCGGCACTACCACGTTATTGCCAAAGTCATAGCCACAAACCCCGCAATGGGAACAGCCCTCAAAGGAGCAGTCGGGAACCGTGGCCGCCTCCAAGGCCCGTTGCAGATCCTCTTTCAGCCATTTTTTGTCCACGCCGCTGTCCAGGTGATCCCAAGGCAAGGGGCGATCGAGCAGGGCGGCCGGGTCGATCACTTCCGGTGCGGCCGATTCTCCTTCGTCAAAGGCGTTCCACTCACCCGCTTCCACTTGGCGATATTTCCAATGCAGGCCCGCTTCTTCGATCGCCTGTTGCCAAGCCCCAAAGGCCCGATCGAGGCTTTCCCACCAGGAATCCATCCCCGCGCCCAACTCCCAAGCCCGGCGCACCACCGGCCCCAACCGGCGATCGCCCCGGCCCACAAAATCTTCCATGGCCGAGATCCGCACATCGGTGAAATTCGCCTTCAGGCCGCGAATCGTCCGAAATTCCTGGCGTAAGAGATCCTGTTTACGCAAAAACTCCGCCGTTGAAACCGTATGCCACTGGAACGGCGTGTGGGGCTTGGGCGTGAAGTTCGAGATCGTCAGGGTGAACTGAATCCGCTTGCGACCGCGTGCGCCACATTCCCGCTGGAGCCAACGGACGGTTTCCGCAATCCCCAACACATCCGCATCGGTTTCCCCGGGCAGCCCAATCATGAAATAGAGCTTGATTTTGTCCCAACCCTGTTCCCAGGCAGTTTTCACGCCCCGCAGCAGTTCCTCATTGGTCAAGCCCTTATTAATGATGTCCCGCAGGCGTTGGGTTCCCGCTTCCGGGGCAAAGGTCAAGCTGCTTTGGCGCGTGCCCCCGAGGATATTGGCGATGTTTTGATCGAAGCGATCGACCCGTTGGCTGGGCAATGACAGGGTAATATTTTCGCCCTGGAGCCGGTTTTTAATCTCCAGTCCCACGGCCGGCAGAGCCAAATAATCGGAGCAACTGAGGGACAGCAACGAAAATTCGTTAAAGCCCGTGGCCCGCATCCCGTCGGCCACCGCGTCGATCACTTCTTCGGGGTCTACGTCGCGGGCCGGGCGGGTCAACATGCCCGGTTGGCAAAACCGACAGCCCCTTGTGCAGCCCCGCCGAATCTCTACGGTTAGGCGATCGTGCACCGTTTCCACATAGGGAACCAGCCCGATCGAGTAGTGGGGCATGGGGGTGGCAACCCGCCGCAGCACCCGGGCCGGCACATCGGGCCGAGCGGGATGCACCGACCCATCGGCCGCCATCTCGTAAAACTGGGGCACGTAGACCCCCGGCACTTGGGCCAAGTCCAGCAAAATTTCTTGGCGACTGAGGCCCGCGTCTTTGCCCTCTTGGATCACGAGGCCAATTTCCGGCAACAGCTCTTCACCATCACCCAGGGCCACAAAATCAAAAAAGTCCGCGTAGGGTTCCGGGTTGGAGGTGGCCGTTTGCCCGCCCGCGAAGATCAAGGGACAGTCGGCAATCGGGCGATCGGCTCGATCAGCCCAAGTCAGGGGCAACCCGGCCAAAGCCAACATTTCCAAAATATTGGTGGCCCCCAGCTCGTAGCTGAGGCTGAAGCCCAAGATGTCGTAATCACTCAGGGGGCGGCGACTTTCAACGGCAAACAGGGGCGTTTGGCTGGCTCGCAGCTTGTCGGCCAAGTCCTGGGCGGGTAAATAGGCGCGATCGCACAGTTGGCGCGGCTGGGCGTTGATGATGTTGTAGAGGATCACATGGCCCAGGTTCGACGCGCCCACCTCATAAATTTCCGGGTAGGTCAGCACCCAACGCACCGTGGCCGACTCCCAGGGCTTGTGGACAGATCCCAGTTCGTTCCCCAGGTAGCGGGCAGGACGATTAATCTCAGTCGTGATCAGTTGGTCTACAGCAACGGTCACAGGCATTCTCCAGTGGACTCAGTTCGATCGTACCGAGCAAACTTCCGAATTCGGCAAAATCCAGCCAAACTCAATCCGGACAAAACAGTGGCACAGCGATCAATTCCAAGGAAGTCGCTTGTTGAATAGGCTAATTTCAATCGTCAGTGGGCATCCGTGCGATGGTGATAAAGATCACGCAGACAAAAGCGGCGCGATCGCATCAGCTCCCGCACCAACAACCGACAATACCAATAGCCAACTGTTCGTAATTAACAGGAGCTGACCGTGAAAGCAACCCATGCAATCCGGCGGTTGGTGGAAAAGGCCCTCTATCTCCGCCAACTGACTCCCGATATCGAGAACGAGATCAATTATGAGTTAACCCGCCAGGGTTATGTTTCAGATGCGGATTATGAAGCGCTGGAACTTCTCATGAGCGAGATGGATGAAGGTCGCATCCAACTGGTTCCGAGCGTTTAGTCAAAAGCTTGATGCCTAAATCTTAAGCTCCTCTTAAGCTTCATGGCAACTACCTGATCAAAACTTTTTGATCGAATCCCTGATCAAACCGATCAGCCGGATTGGCCTGATCCAATCGATCGAGATCCAGTCAATCCAGCCCCACGGATTCCGATCAAATAGACTTTCAATTCAGTCAATTCAGTTGAGTCAGGGGTCTTAGTCTACAGCTCCCGATCGCAAGCTTCGGTCAAAGTCTTTGAGCCAAAAAGTCCTTGATCAGAGATCTTGATCGAAAATCGCTGCGGCACGACTCAGCACCCTTGGGCCCGATCGCCCCTTGTCCAACACCTCAGCGAGGGTTAATCAACGGACTTCCAGGGGCCCACTGATCCGCATCGGTGGGAGCTTGCGGGCAAACAGTAGTCGCACAAATTTTTGGAAAACCATGCGGCCCGCCGCCGGTTCAATGTTGGGCAAGCAATGGGGCTTCAGGGCCAGCAAGTTCAGCAGTTCCAAATCGAAGGCCGCCCGGAACAGGGCACTTGGCAACACCAAGTCCACAGCATATTCTTCCGAATAGATCGTTTGGGGACGATCGCTAGCTTCCCGGGCTAGTTGATCGGCGTATTCCGCCAGCACGATCGGTCGCACCCAGGTGGTTTGACGTTCCAAATTTTGGTCGATCGCCTCCGCCAACAATTGCCACCGATCGTGCTCCAAACAGAGCACCGGCCTTGCAGTCAGGGGCGGGGTTGGTGAGTTCCCGGAATCATCCACCGTCGGCCCAGGTTCCGATTCAATCTCGATCGCGGGGTTAATCAACGGCGCAGCGGGCAAAGCGGGCAATGGCAAACCATCCATCGGAGCCAGACAGAATCAATCAGAAAGGACAATTTTGCAATCTCAGCGATCTAAACCGTAGCAAAATTCCAAATCTCTGGTATATTGTTATCCGGTCAGCGGTCAAAGCGCCTGACAACGACTCAAACCCCTTAGGGGCGGTTAGCTCAGCGGTAGAGCTCCTGCCTTACAAGCAGGCTGTCATAGGTTCAAATCCTATACCGCCCATTTTTTAAAACGGTCACTCAGACCACTCTTCCTAATTAACCCGCTAGCGCCAGCTTGCTAGCACCAACTCGTGATCGTCGAGACGGCTAGCGCCAGTCAGTCATATTCCTAATTGGATTTTGCTAATTGGGTTTTGGCTTGGGTTTTGGCTTTGGATTTTGGCTTTAGAGTCTCATGCTCAAGCTTTGTGCCGGTGCTTGCTTGCAGTCACATGGTTGAGCCGTCCATCGTTGGGGCATTTCGCTGATGGGCGGCTGGGCGGGAATTTTGATTGCGTCATATCCCATTCGGCTAAGCCAAGTGACTGCTGAGCCAGATTAAGTTTTTGCCAGTTGCTGCCAAACTCAGTTTTTGCCAGATTCACAAACTACTCTGAGCGCTGCTCTGAGCAATCCTCTGGCAGGTTAGAAATGATTGATTGAGCGATCATTGAGCGATCGCTGTGCCGATGGTTCGGCTGTTCGATTGCTGAGCATGTGGCTAGATTTGAGCCTGTGCCTGGTGATGGATTCAGGGGCCACGATCAAGCAAGCCACCTAAGCCACTGAGCGACCGTTGGCCAAATCGCGAATTAGGGAAACTTTGGCTTGCAGGTAGCCATCCAGCTCGGCCCGATCACTGCGATCGATGCCGGGGCAACCGGTCATGAGGCGATCGGCCAAGAAGTTCACCAGACTGTCATCATCCAAAGCTAAGAGGGTGCTGGTTTGGATCGATTCAACCACCGACCACAGTTGCCGCATCAGTAGAGGTTTCATGAGAGACCCTCCTTAAGGTTTTCTTTATGTTGATAAGATAACCGGCGCAGTCACCAACAGCAGGGAATGATACAAGACGATAGCTGTTGCGCGAGGTCATGCAACAAATCGATTCACAGCGTTACACTTGGCTCGATCCTGCCCTGATTTCCCTGACATCCCAATTTTGGCTCAGATCCTGACTGGTTCTGGAATTGCGGTCAATTCATCAGTAGTCAATTCTTAAAATTCCCGCTCAAAACGCAACAATTGCCGTTAATAATCAAAAATTAATAATGAATAATTTTGGCGACCATAATTTTGCTCGTCTATTCATTGAAACATAATGGTCGCCGCTCGCAAATCCCACGGACTTCAGGGCTGTCGCCGGAGTTTGACCATGAAAAAGCCATCCATTTGCCAATGGTGAGGCCACAGTTCCAGCCAACCGGCGGCGGTCACAAAGGGAGCCAAGGGAGAGTCAGGGGTGGGCGGTTCGATCGCCCAATGAGGATGGCGTTGCAAAAAGTCGCGGATAATTGCCCCATTTTCCGGCTCATGCACGGTGCAGGTGGCATAAACGGCTACGCCACCGGGCCGCACCCAAGCATCGGCGCGATCGAGTAAATCTCGCTGAATTTGCACCAACTGGGCCACGGTTTCCGGAGTCTGTCGCCAACGGGCATCGGCCCGACGATGCAACGTCCCCAACCCAGAACAGGGCACATCAAGCAAGAGGCGATCGCACTGGGTGGGCACTTCCTCTAAACCGCTGATCGGGCCCGATTTCGATCGAGACCGATCACGCTTGCGGGCAGCGGTGACCAGGGGTGCTTTGCCTCCGGTGCTGTCCGCTTCCACCATCCGAATCGATCGCAGTCCCAACCGCCGCACCGTGTCTTGCACCTTCCGCAGGCGAGATCCAGCACGATCGATCGCCCAAATTTGACCCTGATCTTGCATCAGAGCCGCAATGTGGGCTGCTTTTCCACCCGGCGCAGCGCAGGCATCGATCACCGTTTCGCCCGGTTGCGGATCCAACAACAGAGCCACTAACTGGGCGCTGGCATCCTGCACCGTCCACCAACCGGCTCCATACCCCGGAAGGGTGGCGATCCAGGCCCGGCCATTGTCCGGCGCATTGGTTGATCGGGAATCTGGCTCGGTGACGATGGTTTCTGTCAAAGAGTCATCCCCATGGCCCCGTTGGGCAGCTAGCCGCAGAGCGTTGGGCAGGTGGTCGATCGGGGTGACGGCCACACCGGCCGCCGTTAGGGCCGCCATCACCGTTTCTCGATCGGTCACCAAGGTATTCACCCGCAAGTCGATCGTCGGGGGCTGGTCAAACCATTGGCACAACCGTTCCGTTTCCGCTTCCCCCAGGCGATCGAGCCAGGTTTGCACAATCCAGTTTGGGTAACTGTAGGTTTGGGCCAACCGTTCCACCGGCTCAAGACCCGCCACTGAGGTCAGCGGGTTTGGGTTTTTGGCTTTTTGGCGTAAATATCCCCGCAGCAAGCCATTGACGAACCCACTTAGCCCCTTTAATCCGCAGAATTTGGCCAACTCCACGGTGGTGTCCACGGCGGCCGAATCTGGAATTCGATCGAGATAAATAAGCTGATATAACCCCAACCGCAACAAATTGCGGAGGGTCGGCGGCTGCTCTTGGGCGGAACGGGTCGCCAGGCGATCGATCCAACCGTCCAAGGCCCGCAACTGTCGGGTGCAGCCATAGACCAACTCTGTCACCAACCGGCGATCGCGCCCGTCCAAATCCCCATACTGACGCATGACCCGATCGAGTGCCGCATCCGCATAGGCCCCCGCTTCAATCATCCCCAAGGCCGTGAAGGCCGCATGGCGAGCCACCAGGGCGCGATTTTTAGGAAGCGTTGCACCTTGCATAGCCATGACAAACACCCAAAAACGGGAGCACAGATAGAGAACAGGGAGACTGTCCAGAATACAGGCGAACCGGGCAAACCCGATCCGCCTGGAAAAGTTGATGGTCATTAAGGAGCGATCGAGGGCGACCCGTGGTGGTCAGTCATTGCCATGGTTTCCGGGCCCACCAGTCCCACAGAGATTTGCGGGGCAATAGGGGCGGTAACCGTTGATTAACCCATTTGCGGGCGATCAGGAGTCATCTCCAAAGACGGCGCGATCACCTCCAGCGACTCGGGGGTCTTGCCAGCCAAACTCCCCACCTCATGGGGACTCAGACAGGCCTGATCCTGGGGCTGCTGACATGCCACCATCGTTTTCACATGCTCCATTTCGTCGTCGCGGATGGCCACAAACACATCGTAGAGGTTGTCAATGATTGGGCGGCGACTTTCGGGCACTTGGGCCGTTTGGAACTCATCAAACAGATACAAATCTCCGTCGCGGTAGTAGCGCTGAGCAATTTCCGGCGCAGGTTCCGCTTTCAACATGGCTTCCGCTTGATGCAAAAACTTGTTGTAGGACGCATAGGCGTGTTTTTCCACCAGTTCCATGAAATGGTAGGCAGATTGGGGAGACACCAAATACACCCCCACAATGATCCAGTAGTAAACCAGGGCGGCAGACTTGGCGATCAAGCGATCGCTCCAAACCCGATTTCCTCCCAAGGCTTCCATGATCAGCAAGTGGTGCAATTCATTCCAAGATTCCGCAAAATGCACCTTCAGCCAGTCCGCCTTGCGCCACCAACCGAGGGTTTCGTAAAGGTGCAACACGGACATGTAAGCAAAGTAGGGAACGCGGGCCACGGTTTCCAACACGTAAAACCGAGGATAGGGGCGATCTTTATACAAAACATTGATCACCCAAACAAGAATGCCAACTAGCAAACGAATCATGGTGCTGCTCCAGGAAGGTTGCAGGCAAAGGTGCTATGGCACGGAAGAACTGGGAAGCTGTGGTTGAAGATTTTGATCGAATAACCTTGTTTAGGAACCAGTGCTGGTTTTGAGTGCTGGTTTTGGGTTTCGATCGCTCACCCTGGTCACGCCGTGCCAGCCTTTGACCTAAGCTGGTTTGATCCTAACGACCGCTGTAGGAAATAGCTGAGCGGTGAAGGGATGAAAGGGCTGAGTTAGGCAAATTCAGGTAATCTCGCCCCGGCCAAAGAGTTGTCAAGTCACCCGATCGAGCATTGCTAAAGAAATTCCGAAAAACCCTAACAAATTACAAAACTGATACAAATAAATTCAGTAAGATTTCGGAATCTATCAGAACTTATCGGATTACTAGCTTCCGCAACGTGGTTTATAAGTTTGTAAGGGCCAGGTAAGCTGTTAAGGGTTTCATGACCTTTGGCTGGACAATTTGGATGATTTCCTAAATTTCATGGCATTTTGCGATGCAGTTCTGTGTGGATCGTCTTGATCGGGCGATCGAGCGATCAAAGCCATCGAATTTGTCGAATTGATCGAGTTGGCTAGCCTTTAAAACAGCATTTGAACGGTGGACAGCAACATTGTGACGGGAATAACTGGAAGCGGAAATTTCAAGCGATTGGTTTTAGTGGTGCTGACCGTGTTGGCCTTGTCGGTTTCTGGGTTGTCCTTGGTGGGCAGCTTTACCCAAACCCAGATCCAAAGTCGTCTGGAGCTATATCAAACCAATCTGATGTTGCGGGCCACGGGAGAACTGGACTTACCGCCCGATCGCCCGACCGAAACCGACGACCCGATCACCGTCCTGCGGCAGCAACTGTTGGGCGATCGCACCTTTGCCGATGCTCGCCAGCAATATCAGGCCTTTCGCGAGAAAGCTGCCTTGAGTGCAGAAAAATTCATCCGCGAATTAACCACCCCGGCGAACAATCGATCGGCAAATTCTGAGGCCAGCGACTTAGCCACAGCGGGGCCAGACTCTGACTTCGATCGGCTAGCCCAACAATTGCGCGAGCTGGCCGCCGTAGACCTACGATTGGGCCTGCTTCAGGCCCGGTTGGGAGATTCCGCCGCCGCATTGACCACTTGGCAGCAGCTTGCCCGCCTTTCAGCTCCCGTGCCCGACTCGATCGATCCCCAAAGTTTCCTCAGCGACTTTGACGAAATTCGAGAAAATTTGGCTCTGTTGTGGGGAAATCGCAACCAAATCACCAACCAAGTCACCCCAGCGCTACCACCCGCCATCGCCCAAGGCATTGAAGACAACATCCGACAATTTTTGGGGGGGTGGTTCCGCAATGCCAGCTTGGCCAGACTGTACCGTCTGCAACAGCGGCCGGCTGAACTCAGCCTCCTGGCCGCCGAAACCAACCTGCAAGCCGAGTCCCTGCTGTTGAAACTGGCCGCCGTTAACCTCATCCCCGGCCTGGCCCTTCTCTGCGGCATCATTAGCCTGATCGTCTTGCTGGTGCAACGCTTCCTGAAGGGATCTAACTCACTCCTGTCCCTCGCCTCCGTGCAATGGACGGTTCCTTGGACGGGTGAAACCATCTGGGAAGTGTTCATCCTTGGCTTTTTTGCGATCGGACAGATTGTTGTTCCCCTCATCCGCTCGATCGGGCTGCAACTGCTTGGCATTCAGCCCAGCACCCTCACGGGCGGAACCCAAGCCGGCATCATCCTTTTCAGTTACGGACTCATGGCCGCCGGGAGCGTCCTAACCCTGCGCTACGCCGTCAAATCCTATCTACCTCTTCCAGAAGGCTGGTTTCAGTTCAAATGGCAAAATGGCCGCTGGCTGGTCTGGGGCATCGGTGGTTACTGTGTGGCGCTCCCGATCGTCATTCTTGTTTCCCTGGCAAATCAGCAAATTTGGCAAGGACAAGGGGGCAGCAATCCCATCCTCTCGATCGTCCTTGAAAACCGCGACCCCGTCGCCATCACCTGCTTTTTCCTAACCGCCTCGATCGCGGCTCCCCTGTTTGAAGAAACCCTCTTTCGCGGCTTCCTGCTTCCTTCCCTCACTCGCTACCTACCCCCATGGGGAGCCATTGGCCTCAGCAGCTTGATCTTTGCTCTCGCCCACCTCAGTCTTTCGGAAGTCCTGCCGCTCACAACCCTGGGCATCGTTCTTGGCGTGGTCTATGCCCGATCGCGCAATCTTCTGTCCTCAATCCTGCTGCATGGTTTATGGAACAGCGGCACGCTCGCCAGCCTGATTCTGCTCTCCAGTCGTTAACCACAGTCCTCGGCCAATCTAGCCTCCAGCCCTAGTCTGCAGGCCCTCAACCATTCATTAAAAATTCATTCAATCGGACGACCCCTGAGGAGTCCGGTGCTAGCTTGTGGCCAAACCCTTGTGTCATCAAGATTTACAAGATCTGACGACGACTCAGGGTGCTTGGTTTCAACGTCGTGGAGTCTATCACCATGCAAAATCCCGAGTGGTCTTCACTGGGCGATCGCGACTACAGCGTCAACTCAGGAGACTGGATCGGCAAAGGCTGGTCTATGTTTCAGAAAGACGCTGGCCCCTTAGTGGGCTTCTTTGTAGTCGTCCTTCTAATTAACATCGTTTTAGGTGTTATTCCAGGTATCGGCTCGATCGCCAGCTCCGTCATTGGCCCAATCTTAAACGCAGGCTTTTTAATCTACAGCTTCAAGATTTTACGAGAGCAAACTCGTAGCTTCGGAGACTTTTTTGAAGGCTTTAGCCAATTCGGAGACCTCTTCCTTTTTGCCCTCGTTTCCGGTCTTATTTCCTCACTGCCCATGCTGCCCGGTGCAATTCTGTTGGGCATCGGTACTGCCATGAGCGAAGGTAGCGAATCCCCCTCTCCCCTGCTCATCGTTGGGGGGATTCTCCTGCTCGTCGGCATCATTCCCGCGATCTACTTGGGCATCTGCTACTCCATGGGAATGCCTCTCATTATCGATCGGCGAGTGCAGTTCTGGCCCGCCATGGAAATGAGCCGGAAGGTCGTTAACAAACATTGGTGGGGAATTTTTGGTTTCTCCTTTCTCCTCGGTCTGCTGAATCTGGCAGGCGTGATTCTTTGCTTTGTTGGCATTCTGGTCACTGCACCCGTTTCCATGTGCGCGATCGCCTACGCCTATTCTCAGATCTTTGGTCTAGCACCCAAAGTTGCCATGAGCGATTCAGGCAATAACAGCTAGCATCGTCCCACAAACTGAACTTTCTGAATAATTAGGGGGTGACCACTTGTCACCTCCATTTAAATACCTCAACTTAATTTCAAGTTAATTTCCAGTAATCGCATAGTATGGCTCTCTAATTCATCTCTAATGATTCATCTCTACAATTTCACTATCAATTCATTACTAAGAGCATTTAAGATAAACCCAATCAAAGTTTAGTTGGAAGAATTAATGCTTAGCGCTCAACCATCTTTTACGCAAGAAATACAACTATATTGCTACCCCAATTCCACCCAGGGAAAACTTGTAAAGCGCTACAAGCGATTTTTCGCTGATATTGAACTAGATTCAGGCGAAATCATTACCGCCCACTGCCCCAACACGGGCCCCATGAGTGGTGTCTGTGAAGTTGGATCGCGAGTTCTTCTTTCCCACAATCCCAGCCCTAAGCGCAAGTTAGCTTACACCTGGGAAGCGATCGAAGTTCTTGGGCATCAGCAAAAACCAATCTGGGTAGGGGTCAACACCAACCTGCCCAATCGAGTAGTTAAAGAGCTGTTGACCCAACGACTGCTGACCGATTTAGAACCTTACGAAACAGTTCGATCGGAGGTGAAATACGGTACTAATAGCCGTGTTGACTTCTTCCTAGAGGGCACTTCATCCGGCAAACCTATCTACATCGAGGTGAAGAATACAACTTGGAGCGATGGATCCTTAGCCAAGTTTCCCGACACAGTGACTGATCGTGGGCAAAAGCACCTGCGCGAGATGATGGCCGTGATGCCCCAAGCCCAGGCCGTCATGCTGTACTTCATCAATCGATCGGACTGCGATTCTTTCGCCCCCGGGGACGATCGAGACCCCACTTATGGGCAACTACTGCGCCAGGCGATCGAACAAGGACTGATCGTATTACCCTGTCGCTTTTCTGTTTCACCCGCTGGTCTCAGCTTTATAGGTCTAGCGGCCCAACAGTTTAACTAGTTCAATCCAAATAATTGCTATAAAGCTCTGGGGATGAGCTAAGGAGCCAGTCACTACTGATTCAACCAGCCTAGGCCCACAAGCCTTGGTGGTTCTAAACATCGCTAAAAAAGGGGAGGGGTTCTAGGTCATAACCTAGAACCCCCCTCCCCTCTCTTCAATTATTAACCTGGCATCGAGCTATTTTCGCAGGGGGCTACCCCCCAACTATCGTCGCCGTAACAGCGTTTCACAACCGAGTTCGGGAT